>NZ_JBMPIX010000020.1:0-84168 GCF_049341065.1 Pacificoceanicola algae
ATGTGAACCCGACCCATCTGGCACATCAAGATGCTTGCCAACACGCAAGGCCCCAGTTTCCACACAGCCTCGGCCCAAAGCGGTCAAATCGCCATGGTCTCTTTTTCCTCCTGGACCACAGTATTCTGTGAAAGTCTCGACAGCCAATGGTAGACAGGCAGCAGGGCTACGGTCGCAATTAATAGCACAGCCGCCAATTGGAACGCGGCAGCGGTTGTCGCGCCTTCGGATATGCGGCCAGCGATCATCGGCCCGACGGCGATGCATAGATAATAAACGGTGAAAAAGATTCCCATCCCCAAGGCTCGCGCCGCAGGAGGAAGAACCAACGAGGGCAAGCTGACCATCGCCCCCACTGCCACGCCGGAGAACACACCAATGGCAATCACGTTCGGGATTGAGTTTCCGATCACTGACCCCAAGGCCACGAAAAACGCGAAGCCGAGGTTGCCGATCGCAATAAATAGCAGTCGGCGGCCACTACGATCTGCCATGTAACCAGCGACCGCGCCGACAATCGCAAGGCACCAAAGCACCAGCGACGTTACGGATCCTGCTTCGGCGAGGCTCATTCCGCGGCTTACGAACATTTGTGGACCAAAGCTAAAAACGATGGCGAGCGCTGCATTATAGAGGCCCCATATCGCCCCTGCCGTAAGCACGGCCCAGAGTACCGCGGACCGCACCTTCTCGGTCTGCGCCACGGTTGATTGCGTGTCGTCGCCCGGGGTGCGGTAGAGTAGCCACAAGCCGAGGATCCCGATAATTATCAGGCCGTTCACGACAGCCAAGGATAGTTTCAATCCGACAGCCATCGCGAAAACTGGCAGGCCAATCAGGGCCAATGCGATCCCCACCGGCCACGAATTCACGAAAACCGCCATAGCGAAACTGATCTCGCGCCCAGCGAACCAGTCGGCGACCATCTTGGTCAGGAGAACATTGAGCAGTACGCCACCAACCCCGGAGATGAAACGTCCGTTCAACTGGGTGGACCAAGCATCGGACATGGCCATCATGGCCCCACCAATCAGCATAAGCACCAGTCCTGCGAGAACTGTTTGTTTTTCGCCAAAGTATCTTCCCAAGGCTCCGCCGGGTGCTGCGATGAATATGCCCGGCGCAAAGTACAGGCCGATCAAGATACCAACGTCGGCGAGGCTTACGGCAAAGGCCTGCTCGATGTACGGAGACAGTGCGGCAACCATCTGAAACTGGATCGCCATTGTCATGCGGACAAGGAACAAAAGCGCCAGAATACGCCATCTTTGGGCAAGAAAAGGCCGGGTCATGGGAGGCTCCGCGGGTTGGGCGTTCAGACCGTCAATTTCTCTCATTTTAGGGGAGTCGCGGAACCGCGCCTATCAGCCGTATGCAGCAAATTTCGTACAGCATCCGCTAGATGAAAGCTCGTGCAAATGCTGTATCATGAACAGGCCGCGGGCAGGAATTCTCGCGTGATCCATTATTGGGGCCCTTACCTTGGACAAGAACCGATTGAGCACACGCGAGACCGAAATTGCACGCGCCTATGCGGACGGCCAGTCCTATAAAGGGATTGCAGATGCACTTGGCCTCGCGCCGTCGACCGTCCGGACCCATCTTTCCGCAATCTATAAGAAACTTGAAATTTCGTCGAAGCTGGAACTCTTCAAGGTACTCGACGGCGTGCCAACACTCTCGCAACAAGAGACCGATCAGGCTGCGATTATCTCGGAACTCGCTCTGAACCTCGAAGAGTCTCTTAGCCGTGAAAAGGCACTCGCCGAAGTGCTTGGGATCATCAGCAGGTCGGAGGGCCGGATTGATGAGGTTATCGAAGCGCTCTTGGGCTACGCATTGGAACTATGCGATGCCGAGTTCGGCTTGCTTTTGACGTACAACCGGGACGCCGGATTCGCTGCACGGTTCATGAAAGGGATACCGCAAGCCTTCCAAGACTGGTGGGAAGCTCGCGGCAGCTATAAACCAAGCCCACAGACGGCAATTGGCCGGCTTGAAGATAGCCTTGACGTTGTAAACATCCCGGATGTCCGCGCGGAGCCGGTGTTCCGCAATAACGACCCTCTACGTCACGCGACGGCATCACTGGGCGGGGCGCGTTCCTTTACCGCGATCCCGATGCTGGCAGGAAAACGATTGATCGGGGCGTTCACGATATATCGCCAGCAGTTGCGCCCCTTCGATGAAAGAACAGTGCAACTCGCCCGCTGCTTTGCAGATCAAAGCGCCATCGCCATTGAGAACGCGAGACTTGTGAGCGCGCTGCGCTCGAAAAACAACTGATCCGGCTGCCACTTGTGGCGCATACCTCGACGAACGCGATCTGAGAACCTTCTGACCACTTGGTCCCGCAGACTGTTGGTTGGACCACCGCAATGTTTGCGTTCGCTGCGCAAGTCCGGTTTGGTGAAGTTGCAATGCGGCGCGGCCTGACCCGACGAAGGTCCGAACTGGGCCGTCCGTGAATATGGCCCGGTCTTTAAAATTTCGATAGCATCGGCGAGTGCCAACGCATCTTCGAGTTGAGCACCGAGAAACCTGACGGTGCTGTCCATCTTCGTGTGGCCCAACAGAAGCTGAACGGCGCGCAGATTGCCGGCCACCTAAAAGATTAGCGTAACCTTGGTCCGACGCATCGAATGGGTTCCGTAAGCGCTCGCCTCCGGGCCAATCGACGTCACCCAATTCCTAACAATTCGAGCATACTGGCGGGGCGAGATGTGAAGGCGTTCGTGAAAGCGGTCCGGCCAGAGGTATTGGGCCCCGACCATCAGCGGCTCTTGCATCGATCTTTCGAGTGAGATCCGGGTGCCTTTCGAGATTTCAAAATGGACAGGTTTGTGCGTCTTGCTTTGCAGGTCCGAAGCCCGTTCCTTGATCTTGCCGGACGCCATGACATCGACGACTTTTATCAGCAAAAGGTCGCAGCCGCGCAATTTGCTATCGATGCCCGTATTGAAAAGAGCAAGATCGCGATGGTTCTCGGCCAGTTCCGGCCTGACATGGATTGCCCAGACATGTTTAGGCTTCAGCAGCCGCTTCTGACCAACGATGCGCCCCTTGTTCCAAGCGGGGCAAAGTGCGCGAATGTCATGAAAATTCTTTGACGGCCCATGAGCTTCTGAAAAACAAGCCGTTCGTTGAAGGTGCTTCCCTGAATGGTGAGCCCTCAGAGTTCACACCGAACGCGATGCGACAACGACGTTGGCGCTATGCGGGAAACGCAGCGCGGCATCATCATAGCAGGCTCCAAACCCTTTTAGGATGTCGTCGTGCAGTGTCGCTCTGTCAGCGGGGTTCATTGCCGCTTTGCGGTCGGCAACCGGAGTGGCCATCATCAATCCGTTCACAAATGCGAACCCATCTTCAGCTTCAAGATCAAGAATAACTTTCTCTACGGCGACCTGCTCGAAACCTGCGCCTTCGAATACAGACCGCATCTCATCGGGATCAGGAAAGCCACAAACGGCACGGATCGCCCCGGTTGTTTCTTCGCCAAAATGCCTGCCAAAGGCGGTAATCTGTGCCTGCATTAACGGATTTTCCTCCAACCCACGCGCCGTGCAAAACACTGCCTGGCCACCTGGCTCTATGACCCGCAAACACTCGGACAGCGCGCCGAGCTTGTCTGGAAAGACTTGAAGGCCTTGCTGACATATGACGGCATCAAAACTTTCATCCTCGAAAGGCAGGACTTGTGCATCTGCCGAATGGAACATTGCGTCCAGCCCTGCCGAGCGTTCTTTTGCCACTGCTTGATGTCACCGCCAGTCGCCGTGACACCGGATTGTGCCGCCAGTCGCGCGACAATGCCTGTTCCGCACGCAAGGTCGAGAAAACTGCCGCCGGAGGCAAGGCTAGCGCTCACAATTAAGTCGTTGGCCTACGGCGCAAAAATGACGGGTACGCGGAATTCATCGTATCGTTCGGCCATGTTGCCGCTGAGCTGCCATTCCGTATTTGTCATTTTCTGCCCCCCTCAATTCCAAACATTCAAATTTTCTTTGCATAGACCTTTTGCAGCCATGCATTCTGCCATCGGATGAAGTGAAGGCTATGCCCTATGCCTGTTGGGGGACGTCTTCCTGCCAAGCGTGCGCTCTCTGTCGGACTTCATCTGGGATGTCCGCTGCCCGGCGTGTTTCAAGGTTCAGCATCACACATTTGAACACCGTTTCAAACGCCGTTGCATCGTCTTCGCACCTTACAAGCCGGTGCCGGAATGTGATGGATTTGACACCCATCTCAATGATCGATGTCTCCAGCCGAATTGCATCACCTGCAGATAGCTCGGATCGAAAATCGCTTTCGGCATGTACGACTGCAAACGACAGCCTGCGACCCAAGCGCATGTCACTGGCCGTCAACCCCATCTCTGATTGAATGGCGAAAACACCGTCTGAGCAGGCAGAAAAGTATCTCGAAACATTCATGTGACCCAGAAAATCACAATCTGCAGGGTCAACGACAGAGCGGAAGGAAATCATTGCTGCCATCCCTGAGGTCCTTTCTGTTTTGGCGGACATTTTTACACTTAGAAACATCATATGTCATGTTGCGTGCCAGACGATCGTTCAAATGATCGATCTCCTGCGAGACCACAAACAAAGGAGAAGACGATGCCATCCATCGATATCCAAGTTCTAGAAGGTGTATTTTCGGCGGAGGAGAAAGCCGAGATCATCCGAAAGGTGACAGACGCATTTGGTGAAGTCGCTGGTCAGACCATCAGGGCCGGAACGTCCGTCCGCGTACATGAAGTGAGCAGCGGTTCGTGGGGTTACGCCGGAAATATCCTGACAACCGAAGATGCTTTGGAGATGCGCGCACGCGATTGAGCGGCCGCTTTCCTCACTGCGACGAAGCAAACCAAGGTTGCCGAAAGTTGGTCACGACAAGATCATGAAGTGGATCTTCCATAGGTAGCGATGTCGCAATGCGCCTTTACCACCCAAAGAAAAACCCGGGCGCGAACGCCCGGGTCGTTGTGTTGGACTGACAGGAAGGAGGAGGTCAGCCTTTGGAGAATTCGGGATAGGCTTCCATTCCCAGTTCCGCCATGTCGAGACCGTTGATCTCGTCCTCTTCGGGAACCCGGATGCCGATTGTCGCCTTCAGGATGAACCACACCACCGAGGAAACCACGAAGGTGAAGACACCGACGATGACAATCGAAATCACCTGACCGCCGATGGTCGCGTCCCCGTTGGTCAGGACCACGGCCAGCGTGCCCCAGATGCCGCAGACAAGGTGCACCGGGATGGCGCCGACCACGTCGTCGATCTTCAGCTTGTCGAGCATCGGCACGACCAGAACCACAAGAATACCACCCACGGCACCGATCAGAGTGGCTGCGCCCAGCGACGGGGTCAGCGGCTCGGCAGTGATCGAGACGAGGCCTGCCAGAGCGCCGTTCAGCACCATGGTAAGGTCAGGCTTCTTGTACATCAGCTGGGTCAGGATCAGCGCTGCGATTGCGCCGCCCGCTGCGGCCGTATTGGTGTTGGCGAAGATGCGGCTGATGTCAGCGACGTTGCCAGCGGTGTCCATGTAAAGCTGCGAACCACCGTTGAAGCCGAACCAGCCGAGCCACAGGATGAACGTACCAAGCGTTGCCAGCGTCAGGTTCGAACCCGGCATCGGAACGGTGCGGCCATCCTTGTACTTGCCGATACGCGGCCCAAGGATCAGAGCGCCCGCCAGAGCGGCCCAGCCACCAACCGAGTGCACGACCGTCGAGCCAGCGAAGTCAAGGAAACCATAGTTGGCATCAAGGAAGCCACCGCCCCATTTCCACGACGCCTGGATCGGGTAGATGAAGCCAGTCAGGACAACCGTGAAGATCAGGAAGGGCCACAGTTTGATGCGCTCGGCCAAGGTGCCGGACACAATGGACGCGGTGGTGGCGCAGAACATCAACTGGAAGAAGAAGTCAGAGCCCACGGAGGCATAGGTCAGGTCCGTGTCGGGCGATCCGCCAACCGGCTCCATCGCGGCGGGGCTGAAGGCACCCAGCACGTTGGTGATGGTCCAGCCATCGCCCGGATACATCAGATTGTAGCCGATGATGTAATACATGATCGCGGCGATCGAGAAGAGCGCGACGTTCTTGAGCGACTGCATCGCGACGTTCTTGGAGCGCACAAGGCCGGCTTCGAGCATCGAAAAGCCCGCGCCCATCCACATCACCAGGAAGCCGGTGACAAGGAACATGAAGGTTGTGAAGATATAACCGATCTCTTCGTTCGGAGGCGTTACATCCGCCTCTTGGGCAAAGGCCAGCACGGGCAGCGCAATCAGCGCGGCAGCCGGAGCCAGTGTCTTGAAAATTTTCATTTGTCCGATTCCCTTGGTCTTATCGCTGCGGCTCAAAGCGCGTCTGCGTCGGTTTCGCCGGTGCGCACCCGCACGGCCTGCTGCACATCGAGTACGAAGATCTTGCCGTCGCCGATCTTGCCGGTTTGCGCTGTCGACTTGATGGTTTCGACAACCTGTTCGGCCATGGCCGACCCGACGACGATTTCCAGCTTGATCTTCGGCACGAAGTTCACGGCGTATTCTGCGCCACGGTAGATTTCTGTATGGCCGGACTGAGAGCCGAAGCCCTTGATTTCCGTTACCATCATGCCGCGTACGCCGATCCCGGTGAGCGCCTCGCGCACCTCCTCGAGCTTGAACGGCTTGATCGTTGCAATGATCAGTTTCACCTTGGTCCCTTTCGCTTTTGCAGGGCAGTCACCTGCGTTTTGCTCATGCAGAAAGAGCCTCCCCAGCCTTTGGATGGAAGGATTCACGGCGCATTTAGGGGGCATTTTACGGATCGCTTGCCCACTATTTGTGCGAATTAACTTTTTAGCTCAAAAATTAGGCGATATGAGAAGCGGTTTCCCGCGCATTGGTGGTCAACATTGCTGTGCAATCGGGGTAGTCTGCGCGTAACGAGGACAAAAGATCCGGGCAGCATTCATGAGTGATTCACGTCGAAAGCCAAAGCGGCTTGTCGCCGACAGGCGATACCCCAAAAAGCAAGCCGCTCCTGCAAAAAGCGCGGCAACAAAGAAGAAGACGCCGGTCAGGCGCCGCAAGACGGCGTCCACCCGCAAGCGTCGCAACCCGATTGTCGCCTTTGTTCTCGGCGTGTTCAGCTGGTTTCTTGGGCTGATCTGGCGCGTCGTCGCCTTTTCGACCGTGGTTGCCGTGCTGATCGTTGGCGCCATCGTCTTTTACATGCAATCAGGCCTGCCCGATGCCTCCCAAATGGTCGATGGGCGCGCCAAAGGCTCGGTCACTTTGCTGGACAACAAGGGCGCGGTCTTTGCCCTGCGCGGCGATCAGTTTGGTGGCGTGGTCACCGCCGAAAGCGTCTCGCCCCACCTCAAGAACGCGATCGTCGCCACCGAGGACAAACGCTTTTACCAGCATTTCGGCGTCAGCCCGCGCGGCGTGGCAGGCGCGATCAGGATCAACCTGTCCGAAGGGCGCTCGGCACTGTCTGGGCACGGCGGCTCGACCATCACGCAACAGACGGCCAAGCTGCTGTGCATTGGCGTCCCCTTCGATCCGGACACGTGGGAGACCGAGGCTGAATATATCTCGGATTGCCGCCGGTCATCCTTGGCGCGCAAAGCCAAAGAGGCGCTGTTCGCCATCGCGATGGAGGTCAAATACACCAAGAACGAGATCCTCTCGATCTATATGAACCGCGCCTATATGGGCAGTGGCGCCTACGGGGCCGAGGCGGCGTCAGAACGCTATTTCAGCAAACCGGCTGCTGCCCTGAACCCGGCCGAGGCAGCGATGCTGGCCGGGCTGCTGACCGCGCCTTCGTCGCTGGCTCCGACGTCGAACCTTGAAAGATCGCAGGCCCGGGCGGCGACGGTGTTGCGACTGATGAACGAGCAGGGCTACCTGAGCGACAAGGACACCGCTTATTACCAAGCGCACCCGGCCACCTTGTCCGATGAGGCTGGCAGCCTGCGCGGCGGCTATTTCGCCGATTGGGTCATGCAGTCCGGCCCGGAGTTTTTCACCCGCGACACGACCGAAGACGTGCTGATCCAGACAACACTGGACCAGCGCATTCAGGATGCCACCGCGGCGGCCGTGAAGGCAATCTTCAAGGAAAAGGTCCGCGAAGGCTCAAAGGCGCAGGTTGCTGTGGTGGTCATGTCTGCCGATGGCGCCGTGCGCGGCATGGTCGGCGGGCGGGATACCGACGCCAGCGGGGTATTCAACCGCGCCAGCCAAGCGGTTCGGCAGACCGGCAGCGCCTTCAAACCCTTTGTCTACGCCACGGCGCTGGAACTGGGCTATTCGCCGCTGGATACGGTGGTGGATGAACCTTTCTGCATGAACATCCCCGGCTCGGGCCAGTGGTGCCCTGAGAACTACACGAAAAACTATAAAGGCCGCGTGACGTTGGCCGATGCGCTCAAGCATTCGCTGAACATCCCGGCGGTCAAGATCTCTGAATCCGTGGGTCGCGATCTGGTGATGAAAGTGGCGCGCGACTTTGGCATTGTGCGCGATCTGCATGATACGCCCGCGATGGCGCTTGGCACCTCCGAAGCCACTCTGATCGAGATGACCGGCGCCTATGCGGGCATCCTGAATGGCGGCTCCTCGGTGACGCCCTACGGGCTGGTCGAACTGCGACTGAAAGGCGAGTCCGATCCACTGATGGGCACCGGCGGCGGCATCGGTGAGCGGGTCATTCAACCGTCGGCCGCGCACCAACTGATCTGGATGATGGAAAAGGTCGTCAACGAAGGCTCGGGGCGACGCGCAAAGCTGCCTGATCGCCAGGCGGCAGGCAAGACCGGCACCAGCCAAGAGGCCCGCGATGCCTGGTTCATCGGCTTTACGGCGGATTATGTCACCGGGGTCTGGATGGGCTATGACGACAACACACCGCTGACCGGTGTAACCGGCGGCGGCCTTCCAGCCGAAATCTGGCACGAGGTCATGGTGCGTGTAAACGAGGGCCTTCCCGTCACCCCCCTGCCCGCCGAGGCTCCGGTGGCCCCTGCCCCGGAACCCGACCCCCAAGCGGTCGCCCCCGCGCCGCAAGACGGGCGCAAACGGGTGCGCGATGGTGTGGCCGAGACTGTCCTTCAGCAATTGCTGCGTGATATTCTGGGCGGCGGCCGCTGAGTTGAAATGAAAAGGGCGGGGAATTCCCCGCCCCGCGCATCCAACTTCATTTCCCGGCTCAGCCTGCCTTGCGCAGATCCGCGATCAGGGCGTCAATGTCACCGCGACGTTTATCCAGCATGGCGCCGATCTCGGTCCGCTCAGTCAGCAGCATGTTCACGCCCTCTAGATAGAGGTTATAGAACTTGCCGCTTTTCTGTCCGACGAAGAACACCACTTCGAACGGCGCTTCATTGCGCAGGATCATGGTGCCGGTTACCTGAAAGGCATTCTTGACCGCTTTGGACCCGTTTACCTTGATCTCGCCGCCTATGAATTCGCGGAACCGCTTGCCGTATTTGCGCGCGATGTAGCCCGAGAAGGCATCGGTAAAGGCACGTTTCTGAGCGCTGGTAGCGCGGCGGGCATCTACCCCCAAAGCGGTCGCCGCGATGGTCGCCAGATCCGCATAGCGCTGAAAGATCCGCTCAAAGTCCTTGATCATCGAGGCCTCGGATTTTCCCGACGCGATCACCCTGTTGATGTCCGCGACCAGTTTGTCGACCAGCGCTTCGGCCTGCGCAGCGGTCGCCGCCGCAGCGGAACGCGGCCACATGGCGACACTGGTTGTCAGCGCGGCAAGCCCGCCCAAAAGGAATGTCCGGCGGTTCGCGAAAGTCGGCTTCATCAGAAACCCTCCGTATCAATGGCATCGGGATCTATATAACCGGTATCTTGGCCTGTGGTTCCCTCAAGCTCGAACCGGCGGTTTTGCAGGTAGATCAAGCGCAGTTGCGCGTAGGAATCCGCGCTTTCATACAGCACAGAATCATAGGTGTCAGCGTGCCTGCCCCGGCTCGCCACCTTGTCGACATAGGTTGCCGCGGTGCCGATGTACCGCTCGGGCGTAGGAATTATGTAATCCAGTGGATTGGTGAAATAATCAACGAATTGCCCCACCGCATCGCGTTCGGTCGAAGGGCCAAAAACCGGCAGTTCCAGGTAAGCCCCTTCAGGCGCCCCCCAGACAAAAAGCGTTTCGCCAAAGTCGGTCTCGTCCTCGCGCAGGCCCAGGTCACTGGCCACGTCGGCGATCCCGCCAAAGCCGAGCGTCGCGTTGATCGCAAAGCGCAAAGCATTCTGGGTCGCACGTCCCGGACGGCCTTGCAGCACCTGGTTCACCACATAAGACGGCGTGGCGAAGGTATTGGCAAACGTCGAGATGTTGTCCTGCACACCCTCCGAAGCGCCCTCGGCAAGGCCCTTGCCCGCGGCGCGCACCAAAACTTGATCCAACTTTTGATTGAAGGCATGTACCTTTCGGTTGCCAGCTTCGTTAGGATCGTACACACCATCCGGCGCCTCGCCGGGACCGGGCACCGAACATGCCCCAACAAGCAAAACGAACATTCCGGAAAAAATCACACGGCTATGGCGCATCTCAGCCCGCTTTCTTCAATTTCTGTGAAGCCCGCAGAAGACTTCTCGAATGCTTACATAAATTCATTCCTGCGAACACCCAATGCAACCTACCGGTTTGATTCATCTTGTGACACAATGGCGACAACGCTAATTCTGCAAAGCATTTCACAGATTAGCACGCCTGACAAAAATACAAGGCAGACATTCGCTGATGAAACCTGACAACTTCGACAAAGGGCTGGAAGAGCTGCGTGCCGCCCGCCGCAAAAGCCGCCCCTACTACTGGTTCGCCGCCATTTTCAGCTTTTTCGTCAACATGCTGATGCTGACCGGACCGCTGTATATGTTGCAGGTCTATGATCGAGTGCTTGGGTCGCGCTCCGAGGCGACCCTGATCGCGCTCTCGGTGCTGGTGATCTTCTTGTATTCGATCATGGGCGTTCTCGATTACGTCCGCGGGCGGGTGATGGGCCGGGTTGCAGCACGGTTTCAGGCAGCGCTGGACCTGAGGGTTTTCGACGCGGTGTTGCGCCGTTCGACGGTACAGAACGATGCGCTGGCCCGCACGGGAGTCCGCGATCTGGAATCGGTGCAGCGCTTTATGGCGTCGCCCGTACTGATGGCCTTTTTCGACATTCCGTGGTCGCCGGTCTACATTTTCGCGATCATGATCTTCCACCCCTGGCTGGGCTATCTGGCGTTGATTGGCGGAGCGGTTCTGATATTTGTCACGGTGATCAACCAGCTTGTGACCAAGAACCCGTCCCTCAAGACCAACGTGGCCTCAATGACCGCCGAGCGCACTGCCGAGCAGATCCGTTCGGAGGCCGAGATGGTAACGGCACTGGGGATGCGTACGGATGCCTTCAATCGCTGGATGTCAGCGCGCAGCGCGGCATTGCAGGCGCAGATCGGTACGTCGGATCTGACCGGCACCTTTTCGACCCTGACCAAGACCTTCCGGCTGCTTCTGCAATCGGCAATGCTGGGTCTTGGCGCCTATCTTGTGCTGCAGGGCGAGCTTTCGCCCGGGGCGATGATCGCCGGCTCGATCCTCATGGGGCGTGCCCTGGCACCGATCGAACTGGCGATTGGCCAATGGCCAATGGTCCAGCAGGCGCGCAAGGGCTGGAAGAATCTGGCGCAACTTTTGACCGAGATCCCCCCAGAGGCGCAGCGCACAGCATTGCCCCGTCCTGCAGCCAAGCTGGAGGCCCAGCAGGTCACTGTTGTGCCGCCGGGCGAACAGCAAGCGGCGCTGCGCATGGTCAGCTTTACCCTGCTGCCGGGACAGGCACTGGGGGTCATCGGTCCCTCGGGATCGGGCAAATCCACACTGGCGCGCGCCGTAACGGGCGTATGGCGCCCCGCTGGCGGCAAGATCCGGCTGGATGGCGCGACGCTGGATCAATACGGAACAGACACGCTTGGCCAGCACATCGGCTATCTGCCGCAGCGCGTGACGTTGTTCGACGGCACTATCGCCGAAAACATTGCGCGCCTGTCGCAAAGGCCCGATGCAAAGAAGGTCGTCGAAGCGGCGCAAAAGGCGGATGCCCACGAGATGATCCTTAAACTGCCTCAGGGCTATGACACGCAGGTCACCAGCGCCGGAGGGCGCCTGTCGGGCGGCCAGATGCAGCGCATCGGCCTTGCGCGGGCCATGTACGGCGACCCCGTTGTACTGGTCTTGGACGAGCCGAACTCGAACCTCGACAACGAAGGCTCGGAAGCGGTGAACAAGGCGATCAAGACCATGAAGGCCGAGGGCAAGTCGGTGATGATCATGGCGCACCGCCCCGCCGCCATCAAGGAATGCGATCTGCTTCTGATGCTCGAAGGCGGCAATCGCGTGGCCTTTGGACCCAAGGAAGAGGTCCTGAAAAAGATGGTTCAGAACCACCAGCAGATCAAACAGGCCGTCGGGCATGGAGGTGTGCAATGAGCGTGGACAAATCATTCCCGCTGCGTGGGCAGATGATGACGGGGCTTCTGGCTTTGGTCGTGCTTGTCGGTGGCTTTGGCACATGGGCCGCGACGACTCAGATTGCCGGAGCCATCGTCGCCTCGGGTCAGATTCAGGTGGATCAGAACCGACAGGTCGTCCAGCACCCCGATGGCGGAGTCGTCTCGGAAATTCTGGTGAAAGAAGGCGATACCGTTTCCGCCGGGCAGACACTGCTGCGGCTGGACCCGACGCAGGTGCAATCGCAGCTGACCATCGTCGAGGGACAGTATTTCGAAGCGATGGCCCGCCGCGGACGCCTGCAGGCCGAGCGGGACAACCTTGAGAAAATCACCTTTGCCCCCGAGGTTCTGGCGCGCGCCGAAACCGATCCCGAGGTGGCTGAACTGATCGAAGGGCAGCGCAACCTGTTCCACGCCCGCAGCGCCTCGATTGCGAGTGAGGTCGAACAGTTGGGCAAGCGCTCGGACCAGATTGCCGATCAGGTCAAAGGGATCGATGCGCAGCAGGCTGCCTTGAAAGAACAATTGGCGCTGATCAACGAAGAGCTGACCAGCCAGAAGAAACTTCTGGCCGATGGCCTGACGCAGGCCAGCCGCGTCTTGTCGCTGCAACGCGAAGAATCGCGGTTGTTGGGTAGCGTTGGCGAACTGACCGCGCAAAAGGCGCAGGCCGAGGGTCGGATCACCGAGATCGACATTCAGATCCTGTCGCTTGAAACCCGCCGCCGCGAAGAGGCCATCACCACGCTGCGCGACCTTCAGTCGAATGAACGCGAATTGGCAGAACAACGCCGCGCGCTTATCGAACAACTGAGCCGGATGGAGATCACTGCGCCGGTCAGCGGCGTGGTCTATGGCATGACGGTGTTTACGCCGCGCTCGGTCATCCGCCCGGCGGATGCGGTGCTATTTTTGGTTCCGCAGGACCGTCCACTGGTGATTTCCGCGCGGGTGGAGCCGATCCATATCGATCAGTTGTCCGTGCAGCAGAACGTATCCTTGCGGTTTTCCTCGCTGGATCAGCGCACGACGCCCGAGCTTTTCGGGCATGTGGTGCAGATTTCGGCGGACGCTTTTACAGACGAGGCCACGAAGCTCAGCTTTTACCGGGCCGAGATCCAACTGAATGAAGGCGAGATGGAGCGCTTGCCTGAAGGCGTAACGCTGATCCCGGGCATGCCGGTCGAAGCCTTTATCCGCACTTCGGACCGCACGCCGCTGGCCTATCTGATGAAGCCCTTTGCCGACTATTTCGCCAAGGCCTTCCGCGAGAGCTGACTGGTCTCAAAAGGAGCGCTTGCGCGCGCAGGCTAAGCCGGGTCCGCCAAAGTGCCGGCCCCGGCGGCTGGTGCTTGTGGCGGCCGACCATCCCGATGCGCGGCGCCAGCGCGCGTTGCGAGGCATTTCCCGAGTATTTTCGAAAAGACGGTGCAGGGGTATTTTCAATCATCCACCAGCCCTCTAGCGTCGCGACAAATACTGGAGGATTTGACATGAGCAATGCTATCGAAACCCGCCTTGCCGAATTGGGGCTGAGCCTGCCTGACGCCCCCGCGCCCGCGGCCAATTATGTGCCTTTCGTACAGGTTGGGACCACTTTGTATGTGTCAGGTCAGATCAGCATGGCGAACGGCGCTCTGATCTGCGGCAAACTTGGTGACGACATGGACGTCGAGGCCGGGGCCGCCGCCGCGAAAAGCTGTGCGCTGAGCCTTTTGGCACAAGTGCGAGCGGCATGTGACGGAGATCTGTCCCGTCTGAAACGGGTGGTCAAACTGACCGGCTTCGTCAATTCGACGGGCGACTTCAAGGATCAGCCCAAGGTGATCAACGGAGCCTCGGACACGATGGTCGAAGTCCTGGGCGACGCCGGCCGACATGCGCGCTCGGCTGTGTCGGCGGCGGCTTTGCCCTTGGGCGTTGCGGTCGAGATCGAAGGCATCTTCGAGATCGCCTGATGCCTCAATTGCCCAAGTCCTTTCTTGACCGACCCATCGCACACCGCGGCTATCACGACGCCCATGCCGGGCGGCCCGAAAATTCCCGAGCGGCCTTCGAGGCGGCAATCGAGGCGGGTTATGGCATCGAGTTGGACCTGCAACTGTCCAAGGATGCGCAGGCCATGGTGTTCCATGACTACGATCTGCACCGTCTGACCGTCGCCAAGGGCGCCATTCATCAGCGAACAGCCAAGGAATTGGGCGCGATCAGCCTGCGGTACAGCGATGAAACCGTGCCAACGCTGGTCGAGGTGCTGGAACTGGTGGCCGGGCGCGTTCCCTTGCTGATCGAGTTGAAGGACCAAGACGGCGCCATGGGCGCCAACATCGGCCCGTTGGAAGAGGCAACCGCGCAGGCTCTGGCCACCTATACCGGCGATGTGGCGCTGATGTCGTTCAATCCGAACTCCGTGGCCCGCATGGCGGACCTGTTGCCCCAGCGCCCGCGCGGGATAACCACCTGCGCCTACTCTGCCAAGGACTGGCTGACGCTTGGCGCAAAAGTGCGCAACCATCTGCGCGAGATCCCAGATTTCGACCGCGCTCAGGCCGATTTCATCAGCCACAAACACAAGGCGTTGACCGCCCCGCGCGTGGCCGAGTTGAAAGCGCGCGGCGTGCCGATCCTGTGCTGGACAATCCGTTCGCCCGCAGAAGAGGCAGTGGCCCGCAAGATCGCGGACAATGTGACTTTCGAAGGCTATGTCGCTTGATCGGCCAAGCGCAGGCCCCAAATACTACCACACGATGACTGACCAGAGCCCCGGCGCCACGATCACTGTCAATGTCTTGACGTCGCTGTCGCAGATCGCGGCAGAGGACTGGGATGCTTGCGCCTGCCCAGAAGCTTTGGGCGGAGCGCGCGCGATTGATCCTTTCACCAGCTACCGTTTTCTGAAGGCGCTGGAGGACAGCGGCTCGGTCGGGCCGGGAACAGGATGGGAGCCACGTTATCTGGTGGCCGAGCGCGATGGCGTACCGATCGCCTGTGCGCCGCTCTATGCCAAGGGGCACAGTCAGGGCGAGTATATCTTTGACCACAACTGGGCCCATGCGTGGGAACGGGCGGGCGGGCACTATTACCCCAAGCTTCAGATCGCCGTGCCCTTCACCCCCGCCACGGGGCGGCGTTTTTTGACCCGGCCGGGCGAAGAAGCCGTGGGGATTTCCGCGCTGACACAAGGCGCAATCGAGTTTGCCGTCCAGAACGATCTGTCGTCGCTGCACATCACCTTTTGCACGGAGGACGAGGCCATCGCAGGCGCGCAGATGGGGTTGCTCCGACGTCTGACGCAGCAATTTCACTGGGTGAATGACGGCTACGGCAATTTTGACGATTTCCTTGCCTCGCTCAGTTCGCGCAAGCGCAAGAACATCCGCAAGGAGCGCGCAAGAGCGCAGGATTTTGGCGGCACCATCCGGACCTTGACCGGCGACGACATCCAGCCAGAGCATTGGGATGCCTTCTGGACGTTTTATCAGGACACCGGGGCGCGCAAGTGGGGCTCCCCCTATCTGACGCGGGAATTCTTTGAGATTGCGCATGAAAGTATGCGAAACGACATCGCCCTTGTGATCTGCGAACGCGATGGGTTGCCAGTGGCCGGGGCGCTGAATTTCATCGGGCGCGATGTGCTGTTCGGGCGATATTGGGGCTGTATCGAAGATCACCCCTGCCTGCACTTTGAAGCGTGCTATTATCAGGCCATCGACTTTGCCATCAGCCACGGCCTTGCCCGAGTCGAAGCCGGGGCGCAGGGGGAACACAAACTGGCGCGCGGCTATCTGCCCGCGCCGACCCATTCGCTGCACTGGATTTCGGACAAGGGATTTTCCGACGCCGTTGCGCGCTATCTTGAAGCGGAGAAAGCCGCGGTAGACGAAGACATCGAAATCCTCACGGCTTATGGCCCCTTTCGCAAGACCCCTCAGGAGGAACAGCAATGACCGAGAAACTATCGGATACCGCCCGCAAAACGGTGCTGGCACCGCTGTTGGAAAACGGCTGGGCCATGGAGGAAGGACGCGATGCCATCACCAAGACGTTTGTGTTTGGCGATTTCACCGAGGCCTTTTCGTGGATGACGCGCGCAGCGCTTTGGGCGGAAAAATGGGATCACCATCCAGAATGGTCCAACGTCTACAAGACTGTGCAGGTGACGCTGACAACTCATGATGTGGACGGACTATCGGCGCTGGACGCCAAACTTGCGCGGAAAATGGACAAGCTGTGATCCGGGTCAGCAGCGCACCCGCTTGGCAAAGGGCGGGTCGGCTTGCGGCTGCGGGAACACTCAGTCGAGCGGGATGATCTCGTCGAACCGCGTCAGCAGGTTTACATAGTCAGGGTCATGGTCCCAAGCCGGAATACCGTCCAGCAGAACCTGCTTCGATAGCCCAGGATGCGCTGCAAGCCACTTGCGCCCGGCTTCGACGGCGCCTTTTTGATCGCCCTTCAGCCACAAGGTTCCGAACAGCATCCGGTACGCCCATTTCGCACGTGGCGCCGCCCTGAGCCCCTTTTCGATCAACGCGATCGAACCGTCATAGTCCCGGAGCGATCTCAGGCAGGCCGAGCGGCCGAAATCGATATTGAAGAGAAACGGATCAAGCGGGCTCAGCGCTTCGGCGCGGTCAAAGTGTTCAAGCGCATCATGGATCCGACCGAGGTAACAATTCACCCATCCCAGCCGCAACCAGCCCCAGGCATTGTTCGGATCGATGTCCAAAGCCCGCAAGGCGAGCTCCTCAGACAGACGAAAATCCTGGAGGGCCAAAGCGGCTGTGGCGCTGAGAGCCGTCAGTGCCGGTGCGTGCTCATCAACCTGCGGCAATGCGGCGTCAAAATCCGCCCGCGCCATGCGCCGCGCCTCTTCGGGTTGCAAGGTCCAGATATAGCAGCACCGATGAGAGTGGCACCACGCCCGTTGCGCCAGTGCCGTGCCATAGTTCGGGGATTTTTCCAGCGCGGCGTCAAGCAAGGCAATTGCCCGGTCATTTTCTTGGCTGTCATGAATCCAGAAGTGCGGCAACGCGGTCAGCATCAATTCATATGCAGTGCGCGCCTCGCTCGGGTGGCGACGGGCCCGCGCGATTTCTGCAGACCTCAGATTAGGCGAAATCTGACCCGCCACCTGCGCGGCGATCCTGTCCTGAAGATCAAAGAGGTCATCGATCCGATCGTCAAAGCGCGCTGACCAAAGCGTATGACCGTTGCGCCCCAGCACAAGCTGCACCGAGATACGCACCCTTTCCCCGGATCGCCTGACGCTTCCTTCCAGAAGATAGTCCACCCCCAAGGCCTTGGCCGCGTCCGGAGCCGAGAGCACGGTTTTCGGCAGGGCATAGACCGACTGGCGCGCGATAACATGGAACGCCTGCACCCGGCTTAGTGCGCCGGTGATTTCCTCGACCACACCCTCGGTAAACATATCGCCGCGATCTCCGCCCAGATCGTCAAATGGCATGACCGCCAGCGCCGGCTGTTCTGTGCGCCCCTGCTCCGCCGACGCCTGCTTTGGCTGTGGGGCGGTAGGCGCGGGGTCGCGCGCCCGTTCGGCGCGCAGCCAATCCTCGAACCCTTCCGAGGCAAGATCGAAGCCCTGAAGGAAATCCCCATCGCCACGCGCGCATTGAACAAGGTCCGGATCAAGCCAGACCGCCTGCCGGTCGGCGGACAAAAGACCCTCTGGCAACAGCCGCTTGAGCATCGACAATTCCTGCCGCAGCGACGCCCGGGCCTGCGCCTCGGACCTGTCGGACCAGAGCAGGTCCGCCAACAAGCCACGTTCCGCACGAAAGCCCGGTTGACTGGCCAGATAGGCAAGCATCGCTTGCGCCCTGCGGCTGAGCCCGGTTTGCCCATGCCCATCCGGGTCCGTCATCCGAAAAGGACCGTTTAGGTGCACGATGAACTTGGGCATTACGCAATCTTCGTCTTTTTTACGTTTCGGCAATCGGTTTTGACGGAAGTATTGCATTAGAGGCGGTCTGCGCGCCAATCCATTTTGCAAAACTATTATGGGCGGATGTCAGACTTGGGGGAGTTCAAATCCTCAACAAAGGACTTTCCCCATGTCGCACATTGCCACAAACCGCCTGATCACTGTCATTTTCGCAGCCCGTGACCTTTTTGGCCATTGGATCGCTACCCGCCGCGAAGACCGGCGTGCGCGCCGCGATGCCGACATCCTCGCCAATATGCCCGCCGAACGCCTTGCCGATATGGGCATCCCCGCAAGAACCGCCGCGAACCGTCGCACAAGCGGCGAAAATGGCGCGGCGCCCCGGGCTGACCTCTGGTGACAGCATGGGCAAGCGCCGGATAAAGCCCCCGGCGGCACCATCACAGCGCCGCCGGGAACCATGTCAAATCGCGGCAAGCAGCGCTTCGCCGCCCGAAACATCGCAGACGCCGGGGTTTTCTTCGGCCTGCAGTATAGTGACCTTGCCGTCCTCAACGACCATGGCATAGCGCTTGGAACGGTCGATCAGTCCCGCAGGCGGGGCGGTGAATTCCATACCAACGGCCTTGGTGAACTCGGCCTGCGGATCGCCGAGCATGGAAATGCCCGCCGCTGTTGCGCCAGTCGACTCGCCCCAGGCTCCCATAACGAAAGGATCGTTGACGGACAGGCAGATCACCTCGTCGACGCCCTTGTTGGCGAAATCATCACGAGTGCGGATGAAACTTGGCACATGGGCCGTGGTGCAGGTGCCGGTATAGGCCCCCGGCAGCGCAAAGATCACCACTTTGCGGCCCTTGGTCAGGGTATCAAGGTCCACCTGTTCCGGACCCTCGTCACCCATGCGGGACAAAGTTGCGTTTGGTAGCGTGTCGCCAGCTTTAATCGTCATTGGTTCTGCTTTCCTGTAATTGCGTTTCCCTAGGTTGAGACTATAGGCTCTGACAACCAAAGGGAAAGTGGGAGAGCGTGAAATGGCAGGTGTCGTCGTGATCGGAGCCGGCCAGGCAGCGGCCAGTTTGGTGGCGCGGTTGCGCAGCAAAGGCTTTGAGGGCGAGATCACCGTGATCGGCGATGAACCGGCTGTGCCCTACCAGCGCCCACCGCTTTCCAAGGCTTATCTGCTGGGCGAAATGGCGCTGGATCGGCTGTACCTGCGCCCCGAAAGCTATTACGCCGAGCAAAATATCACCCTGAAAACCGGCCTGCGTGTTGACGGCATTGATCGCGCGGCCAAGACCGTTTTGGCCGGAGATCAGGTGATTGCCTATGACGAGCTTGTTCTGTGCACCGGATCAACCCCGCGGCGCCTGCCCGCCGCCATCGGCGGTGATCTGGATGGCGTATTCGAGGTCCGCACTCTGGCTGACGTGGATGCCATGGCGCCGCGATTTTCCGAAGGTGCGCGGGTGCTGATCGTTGGCGGTGGCTATATCGGTCTCGAAGCGGCGGCGGTGGCCTGCAAACTGGGTCTGAAAGTGACCTTGGTCGAGGCGGCAGACCGGATATTGCAGCGCGTGGCCTCGGCGCAGACCTCAGCGTACTTCCGCGCTTTGCACACCAAACACGGGGTGGATCTTCGTGAAGGCACGGGACTGGCACGGCTGACGGGTGACGGCCATGTGACCGCGGCCGAACTGGCCGATGGCAGCAGGCTTGAGGTGGATTTTGTGATCGTCGGCGTCGGCATTCTGCCCGCGAGCGGCTTGGCGGAAGCCGCCGGGATCGAAGTTGACAACGGCATCAAGGTGAACGCCCTTGGCCAGACCTCGGACCCACATATCTGGGCCGCGGGCGATTGCGCCAGCTTCCCGCAAGGCGGGGCGCAGATGCGATTGGAATCCGTTGGCAATGCCATCGACATGGGTGAATTGGTGGCCGACAACATCATGGGCTCCGGGGCAGCCTATGTGGCCAAGCCTTGGTTCTGGTCAGATCAGTATGACATCAAGCTGCAGATCGCCGGGCTGAGCACAGGCTATGACCGGATCGTGGTACGCGACGCCGGTGACGGCGCGCTTTCGCATTGGTATTTCACCGGCGAAACGCTTCTGGCGATTGATGCAATGAACGACAGCCGGGCCTATATGGTCGGCAAACGGCTTATCGAAAGCGGCAAGAGTCCGGCGCCAGAGGCGGTGGGCGATCCCGCAACCGACCTGAAGGCCCTGTTGAAGGCGTGAGGATCATCGCCGGAGAATTTCGCGGACGGCGGCTGGCAGCAGTTGGCAAGGGCGATCCCGGGGCGCATCTGCGCCCGACCACGGACCGCGTGCGCGAGGCGCTGTTCAACATGCTGGATGGCGGGCGCTTTGGCGCGCCTTTTGATGGCACGCGGGTGCTGGATCTGTTCGCCGGAACCGGGGCGCTGGGGCTGGAGGCCCTGTCGCGTGGCGCAGTTTTTGTGACCTTTGTGGAAAAAGGACGCGTTGGGCAAAGGCTCATCCGCGAGAACCTCGGGATTCTGGGCTGTGAGAGCCGTGCGCGAATGATTGGCGCGGATGTCCTGCGCCTGCCTGCTGCCGAAGCCCCCGCCGATCTGGTCTTTCTTGACCCGCCATATGGCAAGGGACTGGGGGAAAAGGCGCTGGCCTCGGCCCGAGAGGCCGGGTGGATCGCGCCCGAGGCCTTGGTTGTCTGGGAAGAAAGTGCGCCGCAATTGGCGCCAGACGGGTTTTCACTGCTGGAACACCGGCGCTATGGTGATACCACGGTCACGCTGCTGGAGGCTGATTGATCCAAATGTGCGGGTCTTGCGACCCGCGCTGGGATTGTAAGGGGCTCTGCCCCCGCGCTGCGCGCTCCCCCGGGATATTTTTGGACCAGTGAAACGCCATGGGGGTCTGTGTTGCGGCCTTGATCGGCGGAATGGCGGGAGTGCGCAAAGCTTTGCTGGCAAATCCGGGCGGCGCTGGTATTGTTATATGCGTATACGTGAATTTGGGGAGAATCCATGTCCGTCTTCAAACCGAGCCGTCGTGATTTGTTCAGCATGGCAGCCGCCATGCCCGCGCTGGCCCTTCCTGTGGCCGCGCGTGCCGATCTGGGGGCTCCCGCCAAGGGCAACCCGTCGCATTTCAGTTTTTCCTTGGGCGATGCCAAGTTGACCGTTGTCTCTGACGGAAGGCTGGAGACTCCGGCGGAAGGTCTTGGAATCAATGCCGATCCTTCCGAGGTGCAGGCCTTTCTGAAGTCCTATTTCCTGTCGACCGAAACCAACTATGCCCACACCAACCACATCGTGATCGAGTTGGGCGAGGCAAAGGTTCTGGTGGATGTCGGATCGGGCACGCGGTTCCTGCCGACGGCGGGCGATCTGATGGGCAATCTTGAAAGCGCCGGGATTGATGCCGGCGAAATCACCCATGTGATCATCACCCATGCCCATCCGGATCACATCTGGGGCATTCGGGATGATTTTGACGAAGCGATACTGCCGGATGCCGCCTATTTCATCGGGCAGAGCGAGCGGGATTTCTGGATGCAGGATGGGCTTGCCACTTCTGTTCCCACCGAGTTGCAGCAGTTTGTCGTTGGAGCGGTAAATTCCATCGAGGTGGACGGTGCGGATTGGACCTTGCTCAGCCATGAAAAGGAAGTCGCGCCGGGCATTCGGGTGATTGACACGCCGGGACATACGCCGGGGCATCTGTCGGTGGTTGTGGAATCTGGCGGGCAACAATTGATCGCCTTGGGCGATTCGATGAACCACGCCTACATGAATTTTGCGCACCCCGATTGGTACAACAACTTCGATATGGACGGCGACAAGACCGTCGCAACGCGCAAACGTCTTCTGGATATGGCGGTGGCGGACCGGATGGCCGTGCTGGGCTATCACTTCCCCTTCCCGGGGGTTGGCCATGTGATGAAAGAGGGCGATGCCTACAGGTTTGTACCCGCCATGTGGCAATGGTGAACGCGCCCTGATCGTGACGAGCCGGGGGCGTTTGCCCCCGGTCCCCACGTTTTGGGACAATATGAAAAGGCCGCGTCGCTTTCAGTAGGTCGGATGGAAGCGACCGGCTGGCGACAGCGTGAAAATCTCGACACCATCGGCCGTTACTCCGACAGAATGTTCGAACTGCGCCGAAAGGCTTTTGTCGCGTGTGACCGCTGTCCATTCGTCGGCCAGCACCTTGGTTTCGGGGCGGCCCAAGTTCACCATGGGTTCGATGGTGAAGAACATGCCTTCTTCGAGAACCGGGCCGGTGCCGGGACGACCATAGTGCAACACGTTCGGCGGCGCGTGAAAAACCCGGCCAAGACCGTGGCCGCAAAAATCGCGCACAACCGACATGCGGTTGCTTTCGACATATGTCTGGATGGCATGTCCAATGTCGCCAAAGGTATTACCCGGTTTCACCGCTTCAATGCCGTGCATCAGGGAATCGTGGGTAACCTGGATCAGACGCTCGGATTTGCGCGACAGCTTGCCTGCCACATACATCCGCGATGTATCGCCAAACCAACCATCCACGATGACCGTCACGTCGATATTCAGGATATCCCCATCCTTGAGCTTTTTGTCGCCCGGAATGCCGTGGCAAACCACGTGGTTCACTGAAATGCAGCTGGCGTGCTTATAGCCCTTATATCCAATAGTGGCCGATACTGCGCCGGCCTCGTTCACGCGGTTGCGAATGAAATCATCGATCACGCCGGTGCTTTGACCGACAAAGACGTGGCTGGCCACTTCGTCGAGGATTTGCGCAGCCAATTGGCCAGCCTTGTGCATTCCTGCAAAGTCTGCCTCTTGGTAGATACGAATGCCGTCTCGGGTTTTGCGCCCGCCGTGATCAATGTTCACGTCATGCTCCATCGTTAGTTGCGCCATATTTAGACGCTCAGCGCGGGTTTTGCCAGTCCATGCGGCAATGCAGCATCGGGAACCAATCAAAGCTTCCCGGCGTTCGGGGAAAAACAACTGCGAGGACAGACCAAATGGATCAACTGCACCAGCTATTGAATACCGAAATTGTGGGTGGAAAATCCATATCAGATCTGTTGACGCTGGATTTCATGGCGCGGGTTCTGGGCAGTGTCCTAGCAGCCCTCCTTATCCTGATCATAGGCTTCATCATAGCCGGGTGGGTGCGCCGCCGCATTCGCGCGATCGGCGAGAAGAACCCCAAGATGGATATCACCCTGTTCCACTTTCTTGGAAACACCGCCCGCTATGTCATCCTGATCTTTGCCAGCCTGTTCGTGCTGAACACATTCGGGGTGCAGACGACCTCGATCGTCGCGGCGCTGGGTGCGGCTGGTCTGGCGATTGGCCTCGCCTTGCAGGGAACCCTGTCGAATGTGGCGGCAGGGGTGATGCTGATCATCTTTCGCCCCATCCGGATCGGTGATTTCGTGGCCGTCGCGGGCGAGATGGGAACCGTCAAGGACATCACCCTGAACACCACCGAGCTTGCCGGTCTCAGTAACGTGCAGATCATCATACCCAATGCCCAGGTCTGGGGGAATGTGATCGAAAACTATTCTGTCTATGACACGCGCCGCGCCGAATGGACCTTTGGGGTGAGCTATGGCGCGAACCTTGCGCAGGCTGAACGAGTGATCCGCGAGACGATCATGAACGACCCGCGTTCGATGAACGATCCGGAGCCCTTTGTTCAGGTGAACGCCCTGAATGAAAGTTCGGTCGATTTTCTGGTGCGGGTCTGGGTCAGTTCAAGCGATTTCTTTCAGTATCAGGCCGATATGAAGCGCCGCGTCAAAGAGGCCCTCGACCGCGAAGGGGTGGATATCCCCTTTCCCACACGCACGCTGTATCTTGAGCGTTCGGACGCCTCAGACGAGGCCAAGGATGACCCGAAAAGCGACGCGGCCTGAACGCGGCCTCGCGCCGTCTTTCCTTCCTTTGGTGCAGCGCGTAAACCGCCCTGACACCGCAAGGAGAGGCCCATGTCGCATATTACCCTCGTCCGCCACGGGCAGGCCAATTCCACTGCCCGCGACGAAGGCAGCTATGACCAGCTCAGCCCTCTGGGGTGGCAGCAGGCTGAATGGCTTGGGGGATATTTCCGGCAGGCGGGCGAACGCTTTGCCCGGGTCTATACGGGCACGCTGCGCCGTCATGTCGAGACCGCGCAGGGGATCAAACCCGATTGTGCCGCCGCCGCCATTCAGGACGCGCGCCTGAACGAGATGTCCTATTTCGACCTTGCCCATGCGCTGGAACAGCAGCACGGCATCCCCATTCCGCAAGATCGCGAAGGCTTTATCAGCCATCTGCCGACCCTGTTCAGCCATTGGAAGGACGATGCGATCAAGGACCCGCCGGAAAGCTTTGCGCATTTCGAAAATCGTGTAGGAGAGGCCCTGCACGAGATCGCCAATGGAGAGGGACGCGCGCTTGTGGTGACCTCGGGCGGGCTGATCGGCATGGCCATGCGGATCGTCATGGGGCTGGAGCTGACCGCCATGGCCCATATCTGCCTTGCGATTGAAAACAGCTCGGTCCACCGGATCCAGCCATTGCCGACAGGATTGGCACTGACCCAGTTCAACGCTCTGCCACATCTGGACACACCGGAACGGCAGCACGCCCGCAGCCACCTTTAACCCGGCTTCGCCCTGCGTTAGCGTGTCGCCAAACTGACAGGAGCCCGCATGATCCATTTGTGGATTCGAGCCGAAAGCCGCCCCAACGAAGAACGTGTCGGCATCACCCCCGATGGCGTCAAGGCGCTGGTGGCCAAAGGCTTTCGTATCACCGTCGAGGAAAGCGGCACCCGCATCCTGCCGACTGACGCCTTCGCCAAGGCGGGTGCTGAAATCGCGCCCGAGGGCAGTTGGCCCGACGCGCCGCGCGATGCCATCATCTATGGCCTCAAGGAATTGCCGGACGACGGGACACCCCTGCCCCATCGCCACATCATGTTCGGCCATGCCTACAAAGGGCAGACTGCGGGCCAGCGTCTTTTGGCGCGTTTCGTCGCCGGAGGCGGGACGCTCTACGATCTGGAATATCTCGTGGACCCAGACGGCCGACGCGTGGCTGCCTTTGGGTATTGGGCGGGCTATGCCGGGGCGGCAGTGTCAGTTCTGGCTTGGGCAGCGCAGCAGAATGGCGGGATTTGCCCCTCTGTGACGACTTGGAAAAACTCCGAGGCGATGCTGGACGACCTGCGCGACGCTTTGAATGGCAAGGCGCCGGAAAAGGCGTTGGTTATCGGCGCGCTTGGTCGCGTCGGAACCGGCGCCACGGACCTTTGCGAAGCGCTGGGGATTGCCGTGACCAAATGGGACATGGCCGAAACCGCCCATGGCGGCCCCTTCCCCGAAGTGCTGGCGCATGACATGTTCTTCAACTGCATCCTTGCGCGGCCCGGCTGCCCGGTCTTCGTTCCGGCCTCGGCCAAGACGGCCCCGCGCAATCTGACGGTGATTGGCGACATCGCTTGCGACCCACAATCCAATTTCTCGCCCATCAAGGTCTATGACCGCGAAACCGACTGGCAAAAGCCAGTGATACGCGTCCACGACTCGCCGCCGCTGGACGTGATGGCAATCGACAACCTGCCCTCGCTGCTGCCGCTGGAATCCTCGCAGGATTTTGCCGGGCAAATGCTGCCTTGGCTGGAAACGCTGGACACCATTGGCGACGGCGTCTGGGGTCGGGCACTGACAATCTTTCAAGAACACAAACCCGAGGTGACTTCATGACCATCCATTGGTGCGGCACTGGCCTTTCGACCGTTCCCGGCCTGCGCAGGCTGATCAAGGCAGGCCACGATGTGGCTGTCTGGAACCGCACCGTCGCCAAGGCCCGGGAAGCGGTGGGCGATCTGACGGACAACATCCACGCCTTTTCGCCCGAGGCGCTAAGCGCCGAAGTCAAAGCCGGAGACGTCGTTGTCTCCATGCTGCCCGGTGACTGGCACGTGCAACTTGCGGAAATGGCGATTTCCAAAGGCGCGAATTTCGTCTCGTCCAGCTATATCGCCCCTGAAATGCGGGCGCTGGACGCGGCAGCCAAAACGGCGGATGTGCGCGTGGTCAACGAGATCGGCCTTGATCCCGGGATCGATCACCTGATGGCCCATCACCTTGTGGCCGACTATCGCGCCTCGGACGCCTATGATCCCAAGAACGCGATCAGCTTTCATTCCTACTGCGGCGGTGTTCCGAAATTCGCCAACGCCTTTCGTTACAAGTTCAGCTGGGCGCCTGTCGGGGTTCTGAAGGCGCTGAAATCCCCGTCGCGGTCGATCCGGCACTTCTCGGAACTGAATGTCTCACGCCCGTGGGATGCTTTGGGGCGCTTCGATGCGCCGCTCTCCACCCCCGAAACCTTTGAGGTCTATCCAAACCGCGACTCGATCCCCTTTATCGAGGATTACAAGTTTGACCCGGCTTGGCCGGTCAAGGACTTCGTCCGCGGCACCCTGCGCCTGAATGGCTGGGCCGATGCCTGGGCTGACATCTTTGCCGAGGTCGGGACCGCCAGCGACGAACGCCTGACCGAGATCGCCGAAGGGCTTCTGAAACAGAATGCCTATGACGAGGGCGAGCCAGACCGCGTGGTTCTGTGCGTCTCCTTCGAGGCGCAGAAGGACGGGCAGACCGTCTGGCACAAGACCTATGTGATGGACGCATGGGGCGACGCGCGCGGCACGGCCATGGCGCGGCTGGTCTCGGTCCCGGTATCGTTGGCGGTGGAAGCGGTGCTGAACCGCGAAATGCCTGCCGGTGTGCAGGCCGCCCCATCAGACCCCAAACTGGTCGAACGTTTCATGGACGAGGTTCAGACGCTGGCACAGCACCTGACCGTGGTCGATCATCTGGCCTGAGGCGCTTTGGACTGCGGATGGGAGTGAGGGGCCAGCCCCTCACGCTCCCCGGGGTATTTTTGACAAGATGAAAAAGCGGCGAAGGTTATCCGCCCAGCTTTGGTGCGGGTTTGTCAAGCACCAGTTCGGCATCTGAAAAGCGGAACGGCGCGCGCACACCGGGGACGCCATCCGGGGCGATTTGCAGTCCTCGGGCGATGACCTGCGGATCGGCAAAAACCTCGGCCATATCGTTGATCGGACCGGCAGGAATCCCCTTGTCCTCACACCCCTGAAGCAGGTCGCTCTTGGTGCGTTTGCGGGTTTCCGACATGAGCCGCGCGATCATCGCCTCGCGGTTCTGGACGCGATCAGCATTGGTCAGATAGTCCGGATCCTCTGCCATATCGTTGAGGCTCAGCAGCGCGCAAAGCCGCCGGTATTGGGCATCATTGCCGGTGGCGATGATGATATGACCGTCAGCGCAGTCAAAGACCTGATAGGGCGTCAGGTTCGGATGGTAATTGCCCGTGCGCCCCGGCGGCGTGCCGGTGGACAGGTAGTTGAGCCCCTGATTGGCAGTGGCCGACACCGCGCAATCCAGCAAAGCCATGTCAATGTGCTGCCCCATGCCGGTGCGTGTCCGCTGATGCAGAGCCGCAAGAATGCCCGTGACCGAATAAAGTCCGGTGAACAGGTCAGTGATCGCGACCCCGGCGCGCTGCGGTTGACCATCTGGTTCGCCAGTGATCGACATCAGGCCAGACATGCCCTGAATGATATAGTCATAGCCTGCGCGGTGGGCATAGGGGCCATCCTGCCCGAAACCGGTGATCGAACAATAGATCAACCGCGGGTTCACCGCCGCGAGGCTATCGTAATCGAGACCGTATTTCCTCAGGCCCCCGACCTTGAAATTCTCGATCAGGATATCCGCATCCTTCACAAGGTCGCGCATCCGCGCCTGACCTTCGGCGCTGGCGATGTCTACAACCTCAGACGCTTTGCCGCGATTGCAGGAATGAAAATACGACGCCGAGCGATCCCCGTCATGCTCGATGAAAGGCGGGCCCCATTTGCGCGTGTCATCGCCAGCGGGCGCTTCGATCTTGAGAACATCAGCGCCCAGATCGGCAAGCGTCTGACCGGCCCAGGGGCCCGCCAGAATGCGGGCCAGTTCAATGACTTTCAGCCCTTCAAGCGGGCCGCGCGGCGCAGAGATCATTCGGCCAGTTTCTCGTCCAGCAGAGCCGAGAAATCGGCATAGCTCATGTTCGAGTACTTGGTGCCGTTGATCACGAAGGACGGGGTCGATTCGATGCCATCCGCCGTGGCGTTGCCCTGGTACCAGCTGACAAGGTTTTGCAGCTTTTCGCTGTCGTTCATACAGGCATCCAATTGCTCGGCGTTGATCCCGGCAAGGCGGCCAATCTTGCGCAATTCATCGGCAATCGCAGCGTCCGAGCCTGCACGAACCCACTCCGCCTGACCTTTGTAGATCAGATCGGCAATGCCGAAATACTTTTGTTCACCACCACAGCGCGCGATCAGCGAGGCCCACATGCCGTATTTGTCAAAGAACACTTCGCGATAGACAAAGTAGATCTTGCCGGTGTCGATGTAGTTCTTCTTGAGCTGCGGGATCAGGTTGGCGTGGGCATTGGCGCAGTGCGGACAGGTGAACGAGGCATATTCGATGACCTCTACCGTCGCATCGGGATTGCCGATGGCCATTTCGGTCAGGCCAAAATCCTGCGCGGTCTTCGCGTCGGTTGCGGTGGCCGCAGGCTCAGCCTCGGAGCTTGTCTCGGTGGCTTGCTGAGTGACCCACCAATACCCGCCGCCCGCAAGGACGATCAGGACGGCAACGATAGCGATCAAGCGGTTCATGTAGTGCCTCATTCTTGTGTCTTGCCGCGGCTTTATCGGCGGCGTTCGTGCTTGGATATGACGTTTGCCCCCAGACGTTCAAGCGCTGCACGCAGGCTGTCATCCCCAACCTCGGCGGTGGCGCTGCGCGCACGGGCGGTCTGGTCGGGATCCGGACGGGGTTTCTCGACCTGTTTGGGACGGTGCACAAAGTCGGCCTGACCCTCGGCAAAGCCGGTCGCGGCGGTCTGGGTCACCCGCAGCCGCGTGATCGCATTGTAGCCGTAGACGGCATTGATCCGCTCACGCAGCTTTTCTTTCTGCATCTCCAGAACAGGAGCATTCGCCCCGGTGGTCAAAAGCGTCAACGTGGCGCCGAATCCCCCACGTCCATAGGATATTTCGACCGGACGAGAGATCGCAGCGATGTCCGCACCGGCGATCTCTGCCCAATGGGTCAGCACGCGCGATTGGGCAAACCCCCGGCTTTCCGAGGCTTTGCGGATATTGCCTTCCAGCAGCTTTGCGGTATGGGCAAAGCCGAAGGTCGAAGTCTTGCGTTGCGACATGGGTTGAATCTCACTCTCGGAGACTATTCTAGTGACCTGCGTGGCCCGCGTCAGCCCCGGAATTCATATCTCGTTAAGGAGATCAAACTTGCGTGAGATGGCCAAGGCCAGCGATCTTCTGGAATGGTACGACCGCCATTCGCGCGATTTGCCGTGGCGGATCAGCCCTTCGGCGCGCGCGCGCGGGGTTCAGCCTGATCCCTACCGGGTCTGGTTGTCTGAAATCATGTTGCAGCAAACCACTGTCGCGGCAGTCAAAAGCTATTTCGAGACGTTCACGTCGCGCTGGCCGACCGTGCAGGATCTGGCCGATGCCCGCGACGAAGATGTCATGGCGGCCTGGGCTGGGCTGGGCTATTACGCCCGCGCCCGCAACCTGCTGAAATGCGCGAGGGTGGTGCGCGACGAATTCGGCGGCGTCTTTCCTGCGGACCACGCCGCGCTTTTGACCCTGCCCGGGGTTGGGCCATACACGGCCGCGGCGATCTCGGCCATTGCCTTTGATCTGCCCGAGGTGGTGGTCGATGGCAATGTCGAACGGGTCATGGCGCGCCTGTTTGACGAACACACGCCCTTGCCTGCGGCCAAACCGATCCTCACAGGCTATGCGGCTTCGCTGACGCCTGACCAGCGCCCCGGCGACTATGCGCAAGCGGTGATGGACCTTGGCGCCACCATCTGCACCCCCAAAAGACCCGCCTGCGGGTTGTGCCCCTGGCGGCGATCTTGCGCATCCTGGGCTGTCGGAACCCCTGCCGACCTGCCGAAGAAGACCCCGAAAAAGAAGAAGCCCACGCGGTTTGGCATCGCCTATCTGGCGCGGCGGGTCGATGGCGCCTTTTTGCTGGAACGGCGCCCGGACAGCGGATTGCTGGGCGGAATGCTGGGCTGGCCGGGATCAGACTGGGGCGAAGACGCCCCGCAAGACGCCCCGCCGATTCGCGCCGAATGGAAGACCGTTCCCGCCGAGGCGCGCCACACCTTTACGCATTTCCACTTACGCCTGATGGTCAAGACCGCACTCGTCCCGATGGAACGCCAGCCGGACCGGGGGCATTTCCTGTCCCCCGAAGAGTTTTCCCCAAGTGATCTGCCAACCGTGATGCGCAAGGCCTTCGATGTGTCGCGGTAGTGCGGGGCTGAAATCTTCTCTGGCCGCCCCGAGCGCCAACCCAACGCCCAATTTGACCCTGCGCAAGGCTGCGTTCAGACCCTTGGGCTAAGACGTGGGACAGGTTATGTTGAGCCCAAAAAACCGGAGCAGTGCCATGATCCCCGCGCAGACCCTTGGAAAGCTCTCCTCGGCCTTGCCCTTCTTTTTGTCGTTTATCCTGATCCCTCTGGTCTGGATCGGGGCGCTGATGGGCGGTTGGTGGATCCTGCTGACGCCGCTTTGCGCATGGTATCTGTTTGCGGCCATCGACATGATGGTGGGCCTGAACCTTGAGAATGCCGACCTCGAAACCAGTGAGGATCAGTTGTTCTGGTACAAGCTGCTGACACAGGTCTGGGCACCGCTGCAATTCCTGAGCCTGTTCGGGTTGATTGCCTATGTCAGCGGGGCGCAGCACCTGTCCGGACTGGAAAAATTCGGCGTGTTCTTTGGCGTCGGCGTGATGACCGGCACGGTCGGTATCGTTTACGCGCATGAACTGATGCACCAGCGCAACCGGTTCGAGCGGACCTTGGGCGATCTGCTGCTGGCGATGGTGCTGTATTCGCATTTCCGGTCCGAACATTTGCTGGTGCATCACCGCTATGTCGGCACCCCGCGCGACACTGTGACTGCGCGTTACAATGAGGGCTTCCACCGCTTTTACCCTCGCGTTTTGCGCGAAAGTCTGCACTCATCCTTTCGGGCCGAGCGAGAGATGCTGGCGCGCAAAGGTCGGCCGTGGTGGGACAAGGCCAACCCCTTCTGGACCTATTGGGGCCTTCAGGCCGGAATGCTGGCGCTGGCGCTGCTGGTTGGCGGCTGGGGCGGGCTCGTGCTGTTCCTGGTGCAGGCCGGGGTCGCGATCTGGCAGCTTGAGGTGGTCAACTATGTCGAACACTACGGTCTGACCCGCAAACACCTGGGCGATGGAAAATATGAACACGTCATGCCACGCCATTCTTGGAACGCCGCGCACAAGGCGACCAACTGGCTGATGATCAACCTGCAACGGCATTCGGATCACCACTACAAACCCGACCGGCGGTTTCCGCTTTTGCAGAACTACTCAGAGGCGGATGCGCCGCAGCTGCCGCTTGGCTACCCGCTGATGGCCGTCACTGCCATGGTTCCCCCGCTCTGGCGCCGCATCATGAATCCCAAAGTTCGGCAATGGCGGCAGATGTATTACCCGGAAATCACCGACTGGACCGAGTACAACAAGGCGCGCACGCCCATGCCGCGCTGACAGCCTGAAACGCTTCGCCGCAGTGCAGCATGGTCGCACCCCCATCCTGTGGGGTGACATCACAGTCGAGCAAAGCTAGAACGCCCGCAAATTCGTCCCCTTTTGAACATGAGGATTCCCATGACCACGCAGGTTTTCGGCCATAAAAGCCCCGACACCGACAGCACCGGCAGCCCGATCATCTGGGCCTGGTATCTGAACGAAATCAAAGGCGAGGCTGCCAAGCCTGTCCTGCTGGGAGAGCCCAACACCGAGGCCGCCTTCATGCTGGAGCGCTGGAACCTCGACAAACCCGAGATCATCTCGGGTGTGGCCGAAGGCGCCGCGGTTGTCATCGTCGACACAAACAACCCTGCCGAATTGCCTGCAGATATCAACGACGCGGACATCAAGGCGATCATCGACCACCACAAACTGGTCGGCGGACTCGAGACCAAAGGCCCGATCGATATTACGATGCGCCCGCTGGCCTGCACGGCGACCATCATGGTTGACCTCATGGGTGACGACGCCGCCAAGATGCCGACCGCGATCAAAGGCGCGGCACTGTCCTGCATCCTCTCCGACACACTGGAATTCCGCTCGCCGACCACCACCGCGCATGACAAGGCCGTGGCCGAAAAGCTTGCCGCCGACCTGGGTGTCGACATTGCCGCCTATGCCAGCGAAATGTTCGAAGCCAAATCTGACGTTTCGGCATTCTCGGACGCCGAGCTGCTGCGCATGGACTCCAAGGAGTACACTGTGGACGGCAAGGAATTCCGGGTTTCGGTTCTGGAAACCACCGCACCCAAGCTAGTGCTGGACCGCAAGGACAGCCTGATGGCCGCGATGGTCGATGTGGCCGCCGAGGACGGCGCCGATCAGGTGCTGCTGTTCGTCGTCGACATCCTGAACGAAGAAGCCACGCTGCTGGTGCCCAACGATCTGGTCAAAAGCGTCGCCGAGAAAAGCTTTGGCGCGTCGGTTTCCGGGGATACTGTTGTTCTGCCGGGCATCATGAGCCGCAAAAAGCAGATCATCCCGAACCTCAAGATCTGAGCGGGCACCGATTTCCCTTACGGAAATCGGGCGGGGGCGCTGCCCCCCGCCCCTGCGGGGCTCCCCCGAGGTATTTTTAGCCCAAAGAAGCATGAGCGCGCGCATGATCTGTCGGGCGCGCTCAGCGCGAGTGGTGAGGGCCGCTTGATTGCAGTCAGGTGCGGGCCTGCACAACATGCGAGAGATGAGGGAATTGCATTCCAATTCCGTCGAAACAGGGGCCCAGCCCGGTCAGGAACGCGTCGGTGGCGCCGTCGATATTGGCCTGGGCCAGACCGGACAGTTTGTCTCCGGTATGCATGCCTCCCATTGCCCCGACGGCAAAGGCGCGCGCGTCAGGGTGTTGAAGATCAAGGGTGACGGGCTCGACCCGGACCTTGTGAAATCCTGCCTCTTCGAAGAGATCCCGCAAGGTGTGGGCGTCGGGCAAGCTACAGATCGCGCGCACGGCGTCACCGGCTGTCGGGCCGACGAATTCGTCGAGAGCCTTCGCCTGCGCCAGTAGCATTGGGTTGACGTCGAGCGCGCCTTGCACGCAGCACACGACTCTGCCGTCCGGTTTGAGGACGCGGTGCAATTCGTGCAGCGCCGCCGGTCGGTCCGGGAAGAACTGCAGCGCCTGTTGGCAGAATGCCAATTCGAACATTTCGTTCTTGAATGGTAACGCCGAAGCGTCGGCCTGGATCCATTCGGCATTGAGCCCGGAGTCTTTGGAGAGGCGGCGAGCGACATCAAGCATCTCCTGGCTGTGGTCGACACTTGTCAGGCTTCCCAGAGGCAAGTTCAACGCAGCAACTTGCCGCGTGACCACGCCGGTACCGCAGCCGAGATCGAGGATGTGCTCCCCTGCTTGCGGATCGGCGCGGCGGATCAATTCGCGTGCCCAGGGTTCAAAGATGACCGGCACCAATATGGATTGGTAGCGCTCGGCGAAGCCGGTTGTCGTCTGGGCTGTGCTGGACATGAACCCGCCTCCTTTTGGCAAGGGCCGCGAGCGGGGCGTATCCACGGAACGCCGTCAATGTTGGGATTGGACACCTCCGCCCATAAGCTGCAGCGTACCCTATTTTGCCAGCGCGCGATACGCTTTTTCGCCGTCTGGGTATCACATGCGGAAAGTGACAGCCGCACCGAGGGTCACAGCCAGTGGTGAAATGCAACAATCAAAGGCAAGCGTTTCAACCCCTGCCTGCGTCGCCTCACGATAGGCCCCGGCATAGGCCGGATCAATGTCAGCAGCGAGGGCCATTGCCGTGCAATCCGTGCGCTGGATCAGGTAGAGCATGACCGCGCGGTGGCCTGCGCGGGCCATATTGGCCAGCTCATCCAGATGTTTGGCGCCGCGCGCGGTGACGCTGTCGGGAAACTCGGCCAGCCCGCTTTGACGCGAAAGGGTCACGGATTTCACCTCGACGTAGGTGTCGGGTTTGCCCGCGCCGGTCAGAAAGAAATCAATGCGGGAGTTTGCCCCGTATTTCACCTCGGGCCGGATCAGATCATATCCAGTCAAGCCGGGAACCTCGCCTGCCATCAAGGCAGCCTTCAGCATTCGGTTGGGGACCCCCGTATCGACGCCGGTGAAATGACCATCCGCATGTTCCACCAGCCGCCATGCGAATTTCAGTTTCTTCTTGGGGTCATCGTTTGGTTCAAGCCAGATCCGCAGACCTTCGTCCTTGAGCCCCAGCATCGAGCCAGGGTTGGCCACATGCGCGGTTATCTCGCGGCCATCTTCCAGCCTGCAATCTGCAAGGAAGCGTTTGTAGCGGCGGATCAGGGTTGCTGGGATCAGGTCGGATTGAAAGCGCATGATCCCGGGCCTATACCGGGTTCAAACCCCGCGCAAGGAGAGCCGAGCCATGCCCAACCCCACCGCAGCCATGCTGGTTATCGGAGACGAGATCCTTTCCGGGCGCACTCGTGACGCCAACATGTATTACCTCGCTCAGGAACTGACCAAACACGGTGTCGACCTGAAGGAAGTGCGCGTTGTCAGCGATGATCGCGCCGCCATCGTTTCGGCGTTGACCGCCTTGCGCAAAGGCTTTGACGTGGTGGTGACCAGCGGCGGTATTGGCCCAACCCATGATGACATCACCGCCGATTGCGTGGCCGAGGCCTTTGGCGCGCATATCGGCGTGCGCGACGATGCCCGCGCCTTGCTCGCGGCGCATTACGACCGCCAAGGGGTCGAGTTCAACGAAGCCCGTCAACGCATGGCGCGCATTCCTGATGGAGCGACATTGATCGACAATCCGGTGTCTATCGCGCCGGGGTTCTCGATGGAGAACGTGCATGTCATGGCCGGCGTGCCCAGCGTCTTTCAGGCAATGGTGGCGAGCCTGCTGCCCAAACTGACCGGCGGCGCCCCATTGCTGAGCCAAAGCCTGCGGATCATGCGCGGCGAAGGTATGATCGCAGAACCCTTGGGCGATCTGGCCAAACGGTACCCAGAGCTTTCGATGGGGTCCTACCCGTTCCAACGCGATGGCATATACGGCGCCAACGTCGTGATCCGCGGCAGTGACGGGGCTATGATCGACCGCGCCATGGCCGAACTTTGCGCGCTATTCCCGCCAGATTGACGGGGAACAATTGCCAAATCTGCGATCCGCACCCTCAACTCGGTTTCCGCGCGCAGAACCGATGGACAGCCCCTCGCTGCGACGCCATAAACGGGGCATGACCACAGACACCTCTCTGACACCTTCGCTTGACCAACTGCTTGCCGCTGTTGACGGAACCTGGCCTGCCGCTGCCACGGTAGACGCCGGTCCCTGGCGGCTTCGCGAAGGGCGTGGCGGCGGAAAACGCGTGTCCGCTGCAACTGCCCTTGGTGACTGGCGCGAGGATGATCTGGGCGCTGCCGAACAGGCCATGCGGATGATGGGCCAGACGCCGCTGTTCATGATCCGCCCCGGCGACGAACTGTTGGATACGATGCTGGCCCAGCAAGGTTATGACATCGTCGATCCCGTAAATATCCGCATGGTCGCCGCCGAAAAGCTAACGGACCGCCCGATCCCGCGCGTTACCGCCTTTACCATCTGGGAACCTCTGGCGATCATGCGTGAGATCTGGGAGGATGGCGGCATCACCGAGGCCCGCCAGAATGTGATGGAGCGCGCGCCCGATCCCAAGACCGGTCTGTTCGGCCGGGTCAGCGACAGCCCCGGCGGCACCGGCTTTTGCGGCGTCCATGACGGCATTGCCATGGTCCACGCGCTTCATATCCTGCCCGAGCATCGCAAAAAGGGCCTTGGCGGCTGGATGATGCGCGCCGCGGGCTTTTGGGCCGTGGCAAACGGCGCACCATGGCTCGCGCTGGCCGTCACCAAGGCGAACACCGGCGCAAATGCCCTATATGCTTCCCTCGGGATGGAGGTTGTGGGACAGTACCATTATCGTATGAAGCCCGAGCCAGAAGGCACAACCAAGTGACAAAAGACTCTCCCACCGCCCTGAATCTGCCGATGGCCGACCCGTTGCCTGAGGCCACCCAGAAGTATTTCGATGTCTGTCAGGACAAGCTGGGCATGGTTCCGAATGTTCTGAAGGCCTATGCCTTTGACGTCGACAAGCTGAACGCCTTTACCGCCATGTACAATGATCTGATGCTGGCGGACAGCGGCCTGAGCAAGCTTGAGCGCGAGATGATCGCCGTCGTCGTGTCTTCGGTGAACAAGTGTTTCTATTGCCTGACCGCCCACGGCGCCGCCGTGCGCGCCCTGTCTGGCGATCCAAAGCTGGGCGAAATGCTGGTGATGAACTGGCGCGTGGCCGATCTGGACCATCGCCAGCGTGCCATGCTGCATTTCGCAGAAAAGATGACCAAATCCAGCTCCGAGATCGCCGAGTATGACCGCGAAGCCCTGCGCGACGCCGGGTTCAGCGACCGCGATATCTGGGATATCGCCAATGTCGCCGGGTTCTTCAACATGACGAACCGAGTGGCCAGCGCAACCGATATGCGCCCGAATGATGACTATCACGCGCAGGCTCGCTGAACTCGCAGCTCTTGCAGGGTTGCTGGCGGGGCCTGCCATCGCGCAGGACCTGTCTTTGCCTGCGGGCGCAACCCTGACCCGCGAGTTTGAAAAAGACCCCGGCGCCTATGACCTGCCGATCGGCCCCTGGACCATGCAGGGCGGCCTTCCGACCAAGCGGATCGAAGGGGCCATTTCTACGCAAAGCTGGCGGATCGAGGCATCGGGCCTGACCCCCCTGCAGATCATCGCGCCGCTGCGCGACCAACTGACCGCGGCCGGTTATGATATCGTGCTGGACTGCGTCGCCCGGGCCTGCGGCGGCTTTGACTTCCGGTTTTCAACGCTGGTTTTGCCCGCACCACAGATGTTCGTGGATCTGACAGATTACCTTGCGCTGTCGGCCCTGTCGCCCGAAGGCAGCGCCGTGTCACTGCTTGCCAGCCGCGATGCGACCTCGGCCTATCTTCAGATCATCCGCGCTGGCGCGGCCACACAGTCCGAAGTCAAGACCGACGCCGCGCCCGTGCGGGCCTTTGAAACCGAAGGGATTGCGGGGCAGTTGGAGGCCGAAGGTCACGCCGTCCTGCGCGATCTGGAGTTCGAAACAGGCTCGTCCTCATTGGGCGAAAATGCTGTGCCGTCTCTCGACGCAATCGCCGCCTACCTTCAGGCCAATCCTTCCCGGCGAATCCTGTTCGTCGGGCATACGGACGCGGTTGGCTCGCTTGAGGCCAATCAGGCGTTGTCGCGCAAACGGGCGCAATCGGCAGTGGACTACCTGCGTACCCGCCATGACATACCCACGGCCCAGATCGGCGCGAATGGCGTGGGATATCTATCCCCGGTCGCCAGCAACCTCACGCCTGCGGGTCGCGAGGCGAACCGCAGGGTCGAGGCGGTTCTGATCTCGATCGAATAACCGCAGCGATCAGGCAGCAAAGCCAAAATAAGAAAACCCCGGGATAAACCCGGGGCAAAGGTCGCCCTGTGCGTGGGCTGGGGGAAGAACGTCTTAGCGGGCCAGCTTGGTCTTGCGGGTATCAGAGTTTCCGCGCCGGACCGGCACGCCTGAATTACCAGCTGTGCGGCCCTTTTTCGGCGAAAGAATGCACCAGAAAGTCGATGAAAGCCCGCACCTTGGGCTGGGTGAACCGGCCCGGCGGGTAGACCGCGTAGATGCCCTGGGTTTCCTGCGGCAGATCGGGGATGACCTCTTGGACCAGCCCCTGATCCAACGCCTCGTGATAAAGGTATGACGGCAGATAGGCGATGCCGAGTCCCGCGATACAGGCATTCAGCAGTGACTGGCCATCGTTCACGGTCAGCCAGCCCGCGGTGCGCACCTGCCGCTTTTCGCCCGAAGGCGCGGTGATCTTCCACATATTGCCCGAAGACTGGTTCGAATAATGCAGAAGCTTGTGTTCGTTCAGATCGTCAATGCGTTGCGGACGCCCGAACTTCTGGAAATAGCTCGGCGAGGCGATCATGCGTTTCGTCGTCTCGGTCAGCTTGCGGGCGCGCAGGGTGCTGTCCTCAAGCTCGCCAATCCGGATGGCCATGTCGAACCCTTCCGAGATCAGTTCAACATAGCGGTTGTTCAGCACCATATTCACCGTGATGTCCGGGAATTCCGCAAGGAAATCACCCAACACCGGGCTTAGGTGGTTCACGCCAAAGTCCGTCGCCACACTGATCCGCAGCAACCCTGACGGCGCGCTTTGCATCGACGTGACCAGCGCATCCGCCTCGCCTGCGTCATTCAGCACGCGGCGGGCGCGATCATAATAGGCAAGGCCAATTTCGGTCGGCGACACACGCCGCGTTGTCCGGTTCAGAAGTCGCGCTCCAAGGCGCGCCTCCAGCGAGGATACATGCTTGGAGACAGCGGATTTGGAAATCCCCATCTTCTTCGCGGCATCGGTAAAGCCCCCTTGGTCGACGACCGTGGCGAATGCTTCCATTTCCGTGAGGCGATCCATGCGCGTCCCTCTTTTATCTCTTTCGGTTGCAACAAGGATTGCCTGTCAACTGCGGCGCAACTTGGGCATTGGGGCGACAATTGAGGGGAAATGCAGGGGCTGTCTGTGCATCGGAAACAGGATTTCGGCACGAAAAAGCCCGGCACCACTGGGATGCCGGGCGACAGGATAGGTCACGGGCCGCTTCTTCAGGCGGCTGCGCGATCATGTTTACCGGTTTCCACCTCTTCAACGATCTTGGCCACGAAGGCATCCAGATCCCCGGGGTTGCGGCTGGTGACTATACCTTTGTCTACCACCACCTCGGCGTTGATCCAGTTCGCACCCGCGTTGGTCACGTCGGTCTTGATTGAATGGTACGAAGTCATGTCCCGCCCCTTGGCGACACCCGACTCGATCAGCACCCAAGGTGCGTGGCAGACTGCCGCGATGACGGCACCGGCATGGTCAAAATGGTTGACCAGCGCGATTACATCATCCTCGACGCGCAGTAGGTCAGGGTTGATCTGACCGCCGGGAATGACCAGCGCGTGGTACGCGTCCGGGTCCACATCGGCCAACTTCAGATCGGCCGTGACCTCGCGCCCCCAGTCACTGCCATCCCAGCCCTTGATCGGCTGACCGTCAAGACTGGCGACATCGACCTGCGCACCTTTGGCACGCAGCTGATCGCGTGGGACTTCCAGCTCGGACTGCTCAAACCCATGGGTCGAAACAATCAGGATCTTCGCACTGTCTATGCTTGGCATCGTGCTGCCTCCTTTCGTTTCGTTTCATGGGAACAACGTCCCCGGGGCAATTCGGTTCCGGGAACGTTGGCCAATAGGGTCACGCAGGGGGTGTGGCGCCTGACGCAGGCTGCTGAGTCTTGCCCAACGCCCCTGCCAGAACGCCCGGTCCGCGCTGGCGCTCTGGCCCGATCCAATCCTCGTTCCGGGTGACGATCATCGTCAGCGCCAAGGCAAGGAAAGCCAAGGTCGATCCAGCGAGAAGCGCATAATCGGCCGATTGCAGGATCAGATAAAGCACCGCATAGAGCACCAACAAGGTGCCTCCCAATACCAGCGCCCGCTGCCCGAGCTTGAGCCCGACAACGCCATAAAGCGTCAGCAGGGCGACCGTCGCACCAGCGGAAATCGCATAGCTGAGCGTAAATCCAAGGTGCTCGGCATAGCTGACCATAAGCAGTACAAAGACCGTCTGCGCCAAACCCACCAGAATATACTGCACCGCATGAGCCGGGCGGCCTGAGGCTTCGTCCGCACCACGCTCGATCAAAAGAATGGTCAGGAACGTCAGAGCAATGAACAACACCCCGTAACGCGCCGCGCGATAGGCCTTTTGGTAAAAATCGTTCGGCTCGATATAGCGCACGCCCAAAGCCGTCGCGCTGGCTTCGCTTTCCATATCGCTGCGCGAGGCTTGCGGCAGCGCGCGGGCCAGATGCGGAATGGTCCAAGTGGCGACAAAGCCTGCGTCGCTGATCTCGGACCCATCGGGCAGGAAAGCTCCGCCAAAGGACGGGTGTGGCCAGTCACTGGTCACTTGTACGCGGCTGTTCCGCCCGACCGGCGCTACGAACAGCGACTGTGCCCCGTTGAAGGCCAGCACAAGATGATAGGCCTGCGCTTGTCTCGGGTCACCCACCGGCGCCAGCAGCCCCTGCCGATCCGTGCGCGGCTCAAGGGCCTGCTCAGCGCCATCAACCGTCAGACGGGCCTCGCCGCGTAGCGCCCGGTTGCTGGCAACACTCAGACGCACCTCCGCCTCTTCCCACAAAAGCCGTTCGTTGTTGCCGATCAGACCCTCGGCCGCCTCGGGCGCAAAGTGAAAACGAAGCCCGGCCTCGGCTTGATAGACCGGCACCCGGAAAATCCCGCGACTGCGGATCTGCGTCTGCGTGCCGATCTGAACATCAAAGTTTTCGGGATACAAAAAAACCGGATTTCCCAGCTGAGTTACCACCTCTTCGAATCTTTCGACCAATTCCTCGCCGCTGACCGGATCGGTCATCACGATACCGCTCAACGGGTCAAGTCTAGGCCGTGTGGCCAGACGGGTGATCGTCTCTTCAACCGGAATAACAAGCTGCGGGCCGGACAGGCTCTGCGCCCCGCCCCATTCCTTCCCGACCTCGCGCAGGGTTTGCTCGGAATAGAACTTGCGCTCCTGAATCACCTCCGCCGCAAAGAACAGCGGGATGAACATCAGCAGCACCAGAAAGCCGACAATAAAGAACCGCCGCCCGGCGGATTGAGTCATGGGGACAGGCATCAAAAATCACTCACTTTGGTTGGACCATGCCACCCCAATAGCCAACCTCACGCGCAGCCCCTGCGCACGGGATGTGCACTGTTTGTGCATTAAGCGCTGCGTTTATGGGTCGGTGGGCGGGCGACGTTCCGCAGGAACAAGAGCCGCCCGCAGACCCAAAGCCTCAAAGCCCGGCGGCCAGACGCACCCCTTGATTGATCGCCCGTTTGGCATCCAGTTCGGCAGCCAGATCCGCGCCGCCGATCACATGGCACTTAACGCCCTGCGCCTCCAAAGCATCGGCAAGGTTGCGCTCGCTCTCTTGCCCGGAACACAGAACCACCGTGTCACAGGCGATCACTTCGGGTCGCTCTCGCGCTTCGCCAAAGCTGATATGAAGCCCCTCATCGTCGATACGCTCGTAATTCACGCCAGCCTTCATCTGAACGCCCTTCATCACCAACGCCTGACGATGGATCCAGCCCGTGGTCTTGCCCAAACGCTTGCCTGGCTTTTCGGATTTCCGCTGCAACAAGACAACTTCGCGCACCGGCTTGTCCGGTTGCGGCCCCTCTGGCGCCAGCCCCGAGCGATGCTCGGCAGGATCAGCAACCCCCCATTCGCGCAACCAGTCTGGCAGGCTTTCCGTCGGGCTGTTCTCGGTCACAAGGAACTCGGCCACGTCAAATCCAATGCCCCCGGCGCCAATCACCGCAACGCGCGGCCCCACCGTGGCACCGCCTTTCAGCACGTCGATATAGCCCAGAACCTTTGCATGATCCTGCCCCGGAATTCCGGGTTCGCGCGGGCGCACGCCCGTGGCGATGATCACCTCGTCAAAACCCGCCAGATCATCCACGCCAACCTCAGCGCCCAGCCGAAGCGTCACACCAAGATCTGCGACCATGGCCGCGAACCAGTCCACCAGCCCATCGAATTCCTCTTTCCCCGGCACCTTCCGCGCCATGTTCAACTGCCCGCCAATCTGGCTGTCACGGTCAAATACGGTCACCTGATGCCCGCGCTCGGCTGCCGTGATGGCCGCCGACAGACCCGCAGGGCCGGCCCCGACCACTGCCACGCTTTTGATCGCGTCGGACGGTTCCACAATCACCTCGGTCTCGTAGCAGGCTTTGGGGTTCACGAGGCAGCTCGACACCTTGCCGGCAAAAGTATGGTCAAGACAGGCCTGATTGCAGGCGATGCACGGCGCAATCAACGCGCTCTTGCCCGCCGCGGCCTTGGCGACAAAGTCCGGATCCGCAAGGAAAGGCCGCGCCATCGACACCATGTCGGCACAGCCCGTGGCCAGAACATCCTCGGCCACTTCGGGCGTGTTGATCCGGTTCGAAGTGATCACCGGGATACCGACCTTGCCCATCAGCTTTTTCGTCACCCAGGCAAAGGCCGCGCGCGGCACACTGGTGGCGATCGTCGGCACCCGCGCCTCGTGCCAGCCGATGCCGGTGTTGATGATGCTTGCCCCGGCTTTCTCGACCTCTTGCGCCAGATGCACCACCTCGTCGAAGGTGGATCCGTTCGGCACCAGATCGATCATCGACAGGCGGTAGATCACGATGAAATCGTCGCCCACCGCCGCGCGCACCCGGCGCACCACTTCCAAAGGCAGGCGAATGCGGTTCTCGTAGGATCCGCCCCAGCGGTCCATGCGTTTGTTGGTATGGGTCACGATGAATTGGTTGAGGAAATACCCCTCCGAGCCCATCACCTCGACGCCATCGTATCCGGCCTCGCGGGCCCGGGCGGCGGCGGTTGCGATATCGGCGATCTGCTTTTCGATTCCATCTTCGTCCAGCTCTTTCGGCGGAAAAGGAGAGATGGGGGATTTCACCGCAGAAGGCGCAACACACTCCGGCCCATAGGCATACCGCCCGGCGTGCAAGATCTGCATCGCGATCTTGCCACCCGCCTCGTGCACGCGGTCCGTGATCATCCTGTGATTGGCGATGTCTTCGTCGGAGAACAGCCCCGCTGCCCCCGGAAAAACCCCGCCTTCTCGGTTCGGCGCCATGCCCCCAGTGACCATCAGGCTGACGCCGCCCCGCGCCCGCGTCGCATAGAATTCGGCCACCCGGTTCCAATCGCCGGTTTCCTCAAGGTTCGTATGCATCGACCCCATGAGCACCCGGTTTTTCAGCGTGGTGAACCCAAGGTCGAGCGGGGCTAGAAGATGGGGGTAAGTGGACATGAGCGGCCTCCCTTCGCGTGGTCAGGGGCAGAACACATGAAAGCAGGTGCCCTGTCACCGTCAAACGTGGCGTCACAGGTCCACCAGCCTGGATTTCATTCCGCCACGATCAGGCGACCAGAACCAGCACCACGATCGAGGCTGTCAGGAACCCGATCCCCGCCACCTCGCGCCTTGTCACGGTTTCGCGAAAGAACAGGACCGAGGCCGCCAGTGACAGGATCAGTTCGACCTGACCCAAGGCATAGACATAGGCCGCCGTTTGCAGTGTGAAGGCGGTGAACCACGACAACGTGCCCGCCATGGATGTCACACCCAGCCAGACGGCTTTTTTTCGCGCACCCCAGACGGCCGTCAACTGTCCCGGTTCGCGCAACCGCAGCCATAGCGCAAGCGACACCGCCTGCATGGCCGTCACGCAGACCAGCGCCATGCCCGCCCGCATGATCGGGTCTTCGCTGGGCACCGCCAGAGTCGCTGCACGATATCCCACGCCGGACACCGCAAAGAAGAACCCCGATCCGACCCCAAGAACCACCGCGCGCCCGGCCAGCCTGCGCCAGAGCGCGCCAACCGATCCTGGCGTTTGCGACAGCATGAGCACACCGACCAAGCCGATCCCGATCGCGATCCATCCGCCAAGGCTGATCGCCTCGCCCAGCAGGACAAACCCCAGCAGCGCGGTCTGCAGGACTTCGGTTTTCTTGAAGGTGATGCCCACCGCAAAGTTGCGCTCGGCAAAGGTGAGGACCACCAGAACCGTCGCGAGGATCTGCCCCAGCCCGCCGAAAATCGCCCAAAGCCAAAACTCTAGCCCAAGTTGCGGCAGGCCTTGCCCGGTGACCCAGAGATAGCCGCCAATCACCAGCCATGCGGCGGGCGCGGCATAGGCAAAGCGCGCAAAAGTGCTGCCGGTGGCCGACAAGGCGCCGCCTGCCAGCACTTTTTGCAGCATGAAGCGCACCGTTTGAAAGGTCGCCGCCGAGAGGGTCGCAAAGATCCAGAGTTCCATGCCCCTCGCTATGCCTCCGCTTTACGGTTTTGGCCAGAGGGGATGCGGGACGGGATCCTTTGCACGCCAGAAATAGCGTCGGAACACCTCGGCATAAGAGCGATAGCAATAGCCTTCGTTGCGGCTAAGATAGCGCGCCCGGTTCTGATAATAGAGCCGTGGCAGCCGGTACCACGGCACGGCGGCGTGCATATGATGAACGACATGCAGGTTGTTGTTGAGGAAGATCAGCGCCAAGGGGCCCTTGTCCTCGATGATCACGGTGCGGCCCCGCGCCTGTTCATGCGCCTGATGTTCCAGAAACGTGCGGATTTTGAGGATCGACAGCGCCGCATAGGTCGAGGTCAAAAAGGCCCAGATCGGCATCGACGCGACGGCCATCATCCACCACAGCACCACAGCCAGCGCCGGACCGTGTATCAACCAACCCAGCAAAACCCGGCGATTACCGTCCCGGATCGCCCGCAGATCACTAGCGGCAAAGGCCCATGTGCCCAGCAAAGGCCCCAGCAGAAGACGCCCCGCCAGAGTGTTGTTGACCCTCAAAAGCGCCCGTTTCCAGCGCGCCAGACCCGCCCAGACCACAGGATCAAGGTAGTTGCTTTCCGGATCGTCATAAGGGTCCGTCAGGATTGAATCGCGGTGATGCGCCAGATGCGTGTCCTTGAACCGCAGGTAGGGCACGACAATCGACAAAGCCGGGAAAACCAGCGCTGCGTTCCAAAAGCGCGACCGGAACGGGTGGCCGTGCAGCATCTCGTGGGTCAGCGAGGAATGTAGCGCCGCGCCCAGTGTGACCAGCCCCATGCCCAAAGGCAGCCAAAGCGTCGCGGCGAATGTCGTGCCAAGGACCCAAAGCCCATAGCACAGGATGAGCAACCCGAACGTCGGCCATTCGGCGGCGCGCAACCCTAGCGAGATCTGGAAGCGACGCAACGCTGACATTCACAAGCCTCTGAAATATTTGAAAATCCGTCCTTCAGGTAACCTGTTCGTGATCATATTGGAAATTACGTATTTGATTAACAAAACTCCCTGATTGTGATAATTATCACCTCATGCCGCTTTCTATCGACAAACTCAGCCGCGCCGCCCTGTTGCGCACCCGCCTTTCCGAAGCCATGGCCCGCGTCGGGACCAATCAGACCGCTTTGGCGCGGGCGATCCGGGTGGACCGTTCCACCATATCGCAATTGCTCAAGGACAAGGGTGCGCGTCTGCCAAACGCGCATCTGGTCGGGGCCTGCGCGCAGGCTTTGGGTGTGTCGACGGATTGGCTGTTGGGCCTTTCGGACCGTCCGGAAAGCGCGGCGGACCTGCTCGCCACTTCCATGACAGTCTCAAAAGCCCCCCGCGCGCTGATCGACGAGGCGATCTTTGATTGGCACCGCGAGGCCGAAGGCTACAAGATCCGCTACGTTCCTGCGACCCTGCCGGACATGTTCAAGACGCAGGCTGTGCTGGAATGGGAATACGGACCCCATCTTGGCCGCACGACCGAACAGGCGATCAACGCAGCGACGGATCGGCTGAACTGGATGCGGGTGTCGCGCTCGGACTATGAAATTGCCATGCCGCTGTTCGAACTCGACAGTTTTGCCAAGGGCACCGGCTATTACGACGGCCTGCCCGAGACCGCGCGGCGTGAACAACTGAGCCACCTGATCGAGCTGTCCGAAGCGCTTTACCCACGGCTGCGGATTTACCTGTTCGACGCCCGCCGCCTGTATTCAGCGCCGATCACCGTCTTTGGTCCGCTGCTTGCGGTGCTGTACCTCGGGCAAAGCTACCTTGCCTTCCGCGACACCGAGCGGATCGTGACCTTTACCAACCATTTTGACCATCTGGTGAAAGAGGCCAGCATCACCTCGCGCGCCCTTCCGGACCACCTGCGCGCACTGGAACAACAAATCGCCTGACCGGCGGCGGGGGATCTGCCCCCGCCACGCGTTATCAATACGGCAGGGGATGGGCCTTGTGCGCCGTGTCGATGGCTGCCAGCAGGTCCTCGGAGAGGGTCAGATCGGCCGCACCCAGCGCGTGTTTCACCTGCGCCAGATGCGTCGCGCCAAAGATCGACGAAGCCACGAAAGGCCGCCGCGCGGACCAGGCCAGCGCCATCTGAGCCGGGTCCACGCCAAAGTCGCGGGCGACATCCAGATAGGCCTGCGCGGCAGGCAAAACGCGGTCGGTCATGCGCCCACCGAGGTCCGGGTTGACGACGCGGCGCGACCCTTCGGGAATGCCGTTCTGGTATTTGCCGGTCAAAAGCCCCTGCGCCAGCGGCGAAAACGGCAGCAGGCCAACCTCTTCGTTCACCATCAGTTCGGCCAGATCGGTATCGGCCAGACGGCAGAGCAGCGAATATTCATTCTGGATCGACATGACGCGTGGCCCGCCGGTTTCCTCGGCCAGTTTCAGCCACATGGCGGTCCCCCATGCGGTTTCGTTCGACAGGCCAAAGTGGCGGATCGTGCCCTTTTCCACCTCGCGCCCGAGGGCGCCCAGCACATCGGCCATGTCTTGCAGCGTCGCGTCGCGGTTCTGACCCGAGGGGTCATAGCGCCAATTCTGCCGGAACATATAGCTGCCCCGGTTCGGCCAGTGCAGTTGATAAAGATCGATGTAGTCGGTTTTGAGCCGCTTGAGCGAAGCCTCGACGGTTTGCGGGATCAGATCGCCGGTGATCGGCGCGCCGTCGCGCACGTTCATGTTGCCCTTGCCGGTGATCTTTGTGGCCAACACCCAGTCGCCGCGCCGCTTGGTCTTTTCGAACCAAGTGCCCAGCACCTCTTCGGAGCGGCCTACGGTTTCCTTCTGGATTGGGTTGACCGGGTACATCTCGGCGGTGTCGATAAAGTTGATGCCGCCCTCCAGCGCCATGTCCATCTGAGCATGAGCCTCGGCCTCATCGGTGTGGCGGCCAAAGGTCATCGTGCCAAGGCACAGCTCTGACACCATCAGGCCCGAACGGCCCAGCGGGTTCATCTTCATCGCGTCTCTCCTGTCGAATGCGTTGCGCGGGACCATAGCTTTCTGTTCGCGGATGCCAAGCCCGCGCTCGAATCCCTTGAGAACATAAAGGGAACATGTATCCTTGAGCCATGAGTCTCGCCGATCCTCTTCTGGGCCGCCGCCCGCATCACCCGCCCCCTGCGCTGGAGCTGTGGGATGGCGTGCGCCTGCCCTATGCCCGCGTGCATGAGGTTTGCGGGAGGGCGCGGCGCACGCTGGCGCTGCGCCTTGCCGCCAAGGCCGGTGGCCCCGTCTTCTGGATTGCACAAGAGCGCGGCGGCGGGGCGTTGAACCCGGATGGCATGGTCCCCTTGATCGGCCCGGGACAGGTGACCTTTCTGGCACCCAAAAGCGCCTCGGACCTGCTGTGGTGCATGGAGGAGGTGCTGCGCGCAGGCTGTGTGCCCACCGTCATCACCGAACTGCCCGAACCGCCCCCCATGACCCCGGTGCGCCGGTTGCATCTGGCGGCTGAAACCGGCGCGGCGCAGGGCATGTGCCAGCCGTTGGGGCTGATCCTGACGCCGGGGCGTGGCGGCGCGGCAGGGATCGAAACCCGCTGGGGGCTGGAACCCGCGCACCTGCCCGGGCGCGATCTGTGGCGGCTGGAACGGATGCGGGCGCGGATGCTGCCGCCACAGGTCTGGTGGCTGGAGGGGGACAGTTTGACAAAACAAGCGCCCCGAACGACCCAAGATGCAGAGCCGCCATTGGCCCCTCAAGGCACCGCCCTGACCTGAAATCCCTGGGGCGCAACCTGAAGAACAACAGCCCAAACGCCGCCTGCGCATTCGGTTCGCCCCGTGCTTCACGTCAACACTGACCGCCCCGCCAGCCCCACGTACAAAACGACACGACAGGTCGCTTCCTACCGTGACAACCTTCACGGATGCTGCTCCTATTCCCTCATGCGCCTTGTCCTGACCTTTGCCGCCCTCTTCCTGTCGGTCATCCTGCTGCAACTCTCGTCCGGAGGGTTGGGGCCTCTCGATGCGCTGTCGGGCTTTGTGCTGGAGTTCTCGACCACCCAGATCGGTCTTCTGGGTTCGGCGCATTTTCTTGGGTTTTTCATCGGCTGCTGGTGGGCGCCGCGCCTGATGGGGTCGGTCGGACATTCGCGCGGCTTTGCCGCTTTCACCGCTCTTGGCACCATCGGCATCCTTGGGCATGTCCTGACCGACAGCCCCTATGCATGGGCCGCCCTGCGGATCGCCCAAGGGATGTGCATCGCCGGGTGCTACACCGTGGTCGAGGCATGGTTGCAGGCCAAGGTCACCAATGAGACGCGCGGGCGCGCCATGGGCGCCTACCGGGTGGCGGATATGGGCGCCTCGCTGGTGGCGCAGTTGCTGATCTCGGTGCTGGAACCAGCGCATTACATCTCGTACACGCTGCTGGCCCTGCTCTGCACCGCCTCGCTGCTGCCCCTGACGCTGACCCGGTTGGACCAGCCCGAAACCCCCGAGGCCCCGCGCCTGACCCCATCCCTTGCCTGGAGCCGCTCTCCGCTCGCGGTGGCAGGTGTGCTGGTGGCGGCACTATCCAGCGCTTCGTTCCGCATGGTCGGGCCGGTCTATGGCACCGGGGTCGGACTGCAAACCAATCAGATCGCGCTGTTTCTGGCCGCTTTCGTGGCGGGCGGCGCGGTATCGCAATTGCCGGTCGGCTGGCTGGCGGACAAATTCGACCGACGCAGCGTGCTGATCTGGCTGTCGGTTGCGGCCATCGGCAGTTGCACCCTGACGGCAACCGCGTCGAACCTGTCCACCGCCGGGATCATGGCCACCGCCGCGCTGTTCGGGCTGACCACCTTTCCGATCTATTCGGTCTCGGCCGCCCATGCCCATGACTTTGCCGAAACCCATGAGCGGGTCGAGCTGTCAGCCGCGCTGATGTTCTGGTACGCGACCGGCGCCATCGCAGCCCCCTGGGTCGCTTCTGCGCTGATCCAGTGGTACGGCCCCCCCGCCCTGTTCGCAATGATCGGCGCAGGTCATGCGCTGCTTGTCGTCTTTGGCATCATCCGCATGCGTGCCCGCCCCACCGCCGAAGACCGGACCGCCTATGTCTACGCCCCGCGCACGTCGTTTACCGTCGGACGCCTGATGTCGCGCTTCCGCGAGAACAAAACGCCCGACAGTTCCGGACAAGGCTGACGCAAATCTCTGTGGCCCTCGGCGCGCCCTTGCGCTAAGGACCGGGAAAACCGGCAGAGAGGTGAGACATGGCCCGACATCTGATTACATCCGCCATTCCTTACATCAACGGCATCAAGCACCTTGGCAATCTCGTGGGCAGCCAATTGCCCGCTGACCTCTATGCCCGATACCTGCGTGCCCGCGGAAACGAGGTGCTGTTCCTTTGCGCCACGGACGAACACGGCACCCCCGCCGAGCTCGCAGCCGCCAAGGCAGGCAAGCCCGTGGCCGAGTATTGCGCCGAGATGTGGGAAGTTCAGGCCAGGATCGCCGATGGCTTTCGGCTGTCCTTTGACCACTTTGGCCGCTCGTCCAGCCCGCAGAACCACAAACTGACCCAGCATTTCGCCGCCCAGTTGGAAAAGAACGGGCTGATCCGCGAAGTGTCGGAAACCCAGATGTATTCCAAGGCCGATGGCCGCTTTCTGCCCGACCGCTATATCGAGGGTACCTGCCCGAACTGCGGCTTTGAAAGCGCGCGCGGCGATCAGTGCGACAACTGCACCAAACAGCTCGACCCGGTTGATCTGATCAATCCACATTCGACGATCTCCGGTTCGACCGATCTGGAAATGCGCGAGACCAAGCACCTGTATCTGCGCCAGTCCAAGATGAAGGACCAGCTAGAGGCGTGGATCGACTCCAAGACCGACTGGCCCATCCTGACCACCTCGATCGCCAAGAAATGGCTGAACGATGGTGATGGATTGCAGGATCGCGGTATCACCCGCGATCTGGATTGGGGCATCCCGGTGCAAAAGGGCGATGAGCCCTGGCCCGGCATGGAAGGCAAGGTCTTTTACGTCTGGTTCGACGCGCCGATCGAATACATCGCCTGCGGCGCCGAATGGGTCGAGGCTGGCAAAGGCACCGATTGGGAACGCTGGTGGCGCACCGACAAGGGCGCGGATGATGTGCGCTATACCCAGTTCATGGGCAAGGACAACGTGCCCTTCCACACCCTGTCCTTCCCGGTGACGATCCTTGGCTCGGGCGAGCCGTGGAAACTGGTCGATTACATCAAGTCATTCAACTACCTGAACTATGACGGCGGCCAGTTCAGCACCTCGCGCGGGCGCGGTGTCTTCATGGATCAGGCGCTGGAAATCCTTCCGGCGGACTACTGGCGCTGGTGGCTGCTGAGCCACGCGCCCGAGTCGTCAGATGCGGAATTCACCTGGGAGAATTTCCAGACTTCTGTGAACAAGGATCTGGCCGACGTGCTGGGCAACTTTGCGTCGCGTGTCACCAAATTCTGCCGCTCGAAATTCTCCGAAGCGGTGCCCTCGGGCGGCACCTATGGCGCGGCCGAGGCAAAGCTGATCGCTGACCTGACTGCCAAGATCCGCGAATACGAAGAGCACATGGAGGCCATCGAAGTCCGCAAAGCCGCAAGCGCCCTGCGCGCAGCCTGGGCTTTGGGCAACGAATACCTGCAAGAGGTTGCGCCCTGGACCACCTTCAAGACCGACCCCGATCAGGCCGCCGCGCAAATCCGTCTCGCGCTGAACCTGATCCGGCTTTACGCCGTCATCTCGGCGCCCTTCATCCCGGACGCCTGTGCGCAACTGCAAGAGGCGATGCAATCGGACGTGACCGACTGGCCAACGGACATCGCCGCCGCGCTTGCCGTCATGCCCGAGGGCCACGCCTTCACCGTGCCCGAAGTGACCTTCCGCAAGATCACCGATGCCGAGCGCGAAGAATGGCAGGAACGCTTTGCGGGCGTGCGCACCTGACAGGACGACCGCGCCGATCACGTAACGCAAAAGTCAGGGCTTGATCACCAGCTTGCCCTTGACCTCCCCTTGCCCGGTGCGTCTCAGCGCCTCGGGTACATCTGAAAGCGGCAGCACGCCTACGAGATGCGGGGCCATCCGACCGCCAATTGCCATTTGCGCCACGCGCTGGGTCAGTTCGCGCCCCGAAGGCACCAACAGCATGCCGATAGATTTGCCGCGCAGCCGATATGCCGCTCCGCCAAATACAAGTGCCAGCAAGACCCTGACCTGCCCCCCGGCGGCCTTGTAAGCACCGCCGGGCGACAGCGCCCGCGCAATCTGGCGCGGCCCACGTGTGGCGACCATGTCCAGAATTCGATCCCACCGGGCATTGCCATCCGCAAAATCGCGCTGACGATAGTCGATCACCTCATCGGCCCCAAGGGACTTTAGCCAATCGACTTTTCCGCCAGTGTCCACCGTCGTGACATGCGCGCCTGCCGCCTTGGCCAACTGTAGCGCCATTGTCCCCGATCCACCGCCCGCGCCGTTGATCAAAAGGCGCAGTCCCGGCGACAGCCCCTCGGTCCCGGCCTGCGCGATGCCCCCTGCCTGCGGCAGGCAGGCGGCGATATCGTCCGACAGCACATCAGGTACGGCAACCGTTTGGGCCGCAGGAACACAGGCAAATTCGGCAAATCCGCCCCGCGTCATAACGAAATCGCCCATGATCCGGTCACCTGGTTTGAAGCCGGTCACGCCCTCGCCCAAACCGTCGATGAACCCGACAATATCCGATCCAAGCACCGGTTGCTTGGGCCGCCACAACCCGCCCACCATCCGCGCATAGAACGGCGATCCCACAAGGTATTCCCAATCCGACAGGTTGACCCCGCAGGCCAGCACTCTGACGCGGATCTGCCCTTTACCCGGCTCAGGCAACGGCAGATCGGCCAGCCGCAAATGCTCGGGCCCGCCATAGCGGTTCTGGACAATTGCCTTCATTCTGGGCCCCTTTCACGATGCCACCTTAGTCCGCCAACCGCCCCGGCGCATTGTCCAAGGTCAACGCGCGATTGACAGCTCCTGCGCCGCTTGTTACGCCGCCCGCCTTATCCAAAGGGAACAAAGCATGGCACGCAAGCGCAAGGGTCGCGACATTTCCGGTTGGCTGGTGGTCGACAAACCTGCTGGCATCACCTCGACCGCTGTGGTGAACAAGGTCCGCTGGGCGCTTGAGGCGCAAAAGGCAGGACATGCCGGCACGCTGGACCCCGAGGCGACAGGCGTGCTGGCGATTGCACTGGGTGAGGCGACCAAGACGGTGCCCTATATCACCGATGCGCTGAAGGCCTACCGCTTTACCGTGCGTCTTGGGCAGGCAACCAATACCGATGACACCGAAGGCGAAGTGATCGCAACAAGCGATCTTCGCCCCACGGACGACGAAATCAAAGAGGCGCTCAGCGGCTTTGTCGGCGACATCATGCAGGTGCCGCCGCAGTTTTCGGCGGTCAAGGTCGATGGAGAGCGCGCCTACAAACGCGCCCGCGACGGCGAAGAAATGGAACTCGCCGCCCGCCCCCTCTGGGTCGAGGAATTGCTGCTGACCGACCGCCCCGATCCCGATCACGTCGAACTTGAGATGACCTGCGGCAAGGGCGGCTATGTCCGGTCCATCGCCCGCGATCTGGGCAAGGCGCTTGGCTGCCATGGCCACGTGTTGACCCTGCGCCGCATCTGGTCCGGCCCCTGGGACGCCGAGGATGGGCTGAGCATCGAACAGATCGACGAAATGGCCCGCACTCCGGCGCTGGATGCCTACATTCGCCCGCTCGAAGAAGGCCTCACCGATCTGCCCGAACTCAAAGCCACCCCCGAGGGCGCCGCGCGTCTGCGCAACGGCAACCCGGGCATGGTGATCCCCAATGACGTGGAATACGGAGATGAGGCCTGGGCCTCGATCAACGGCCGCGCACTGGCCGTCGGCACCTTTCGCGCCGGGGAATTGCACCCGACCCGGGTCTTCGCACAGGCGCCAGAGTAACGCCTGCGGGACGGTGGGCGGGGCGGCGTTTCGGCCTTTGGCCGGAACCAGCGCCGTACTGCGTTTACCGCAGCATCTTCAGCCAGCGCTCCAAGGCATCCAGCGACTCGGCTTCGTCGAGAAACGGTATATGCCCGCGATCCGGCACTTCGACCGCGATCATATCCGGGCGCCGCTTCTTCATCTCGGCAAAGCAGTCCTCGGACAAAAGGTCCGAATTCGCCCCCCGGATCGCGCACAGGGGCAATCCCGCCAGCGCGTCGAACAGCGGCCAAAGGTCGGGCGCCGGATTCGCGCCGCTTTCAAGAACCGCTTCTCGCAGTTTCGGATCGTAGGGAATGACCAAACCGTCCTTGCCTTGACGGTACAGCTTCTTCGCCTCGTCCAGCCAGCGCCCCTCGGGCAGGTTGGCAAAGGCGGTCATGGCGGCGGCGCGCTTTTCCGCCGCCTCTTCAAAACTTTTCCACGGCGGGTTGCGCCCCAGATAGCCCTTGATCACCTCAAGACCTGTATCCGCGATCTCTGGCCCGATGTCGTTCAAAGCGACGCCCAGAAGCCGGTCCTTGGCAGTCGCCGCCAGCACCATGGCAATCAGCCCGCCGCGCGACGTGCCCAGCACCGCCGCTTTCTCAAGCCCCAGATGATCCAGCAGCTCAAGTGCGTCGCGCCCTTCAACTGGGATCTGATAGGTCTCATGCGGCGCCCAGTCCGACTGTCCACGCCCGCGATAGTCCATCCGGATCAGCCGCACGCCCTCCAGATGCGGTGCGACATAATCAAAGTCGTGCACATCCCGCGTCAGCCCCGCGAGGCAAAGCAACGGCAGCCCTTCGCCCTCATCGCTGTAGTGCAGGGCTACCCCGTCAGAAGCAAAGAAACGTGACATCAGACAAGCTCCGGAATTGTGGTTAGATCAGTCAGAACATGCGCCGGGTGCGCCATCAGCCGATCCATCGGCAGACCGGCGCGATTCACCCAGACGGTCTGGAACCCATAGGCCGAAGCGCCCGCAGCATCCCAGCCATTCGACGATACGAAAAGCACCTCATCCGGGGCACAGCCGAACTTGGCGCCAACCATGTCGTAAACCGCTTTGGCGGGCTTGAAGATGCCCACATCGTCAACCGACAGGATCGCATCCAGATACAGACCAACACCTGAATGATCGACCGCCCCCTCCAGCATGTCGCGGCTGCCGTTGGACAGGATCGCGCAGGACAACCCGCGCGCCTTCAACTGCGCCAACATCATCGGCACCTCTTTGTAGGCGGCCAGTTCCCAATACAGCGCCAGCAGAAGTTCTCGCAGTTCAGGATCATCAAGCCCGGCTTTCTCAAGCGCCCAGTCCAGCCCATCCTGCGTGACCTGCCAGAAACTCACATGGTCCCCCGTCACCGCCCGCAGCCAACTGTATTCCAACTGCTTGCGTCGCCAGTCCTCGGCCAGCACCGGCCAGACTTCGGCCAAGGCTTCTCGTCCCGGCTGCTCGGCCGCGATACGCGCAGCGGCGGAAACGTCGAACAAAGTGCCGTAGGCATCAAATACACAAACCCGGATCGTCATCAGCGCCTCCCGCTTTCCGGGCGAACCCTGACACAGCGCGCCGCCATGGAAAAGCCCGCCGCCGCCTTCTTCTGTTTCTCGATGCCCGAAAATCGGACCTCGCCATGCGCCGCACCGCCCAGTGTTTGCAAATCCGGTCAACTCACCCTATTTTGACGGGGATCGAAAAGAGCACCCGGGGCGCCCCGGCCTCTTACATGAACCCCCCAAACATATCGGAGCCCCCTTATGACGCAGGCTAAATCCGGCGACACAGTTCGCATTCACTACACTGGCACTCTGCAGGACGGCAGCACTTTTGACAGCTCGGCGGGTCGCGATCCGTTGGAATTCACCGTGGGCACCGGTCAGGTCATCCCCGGTTTCGACAAAGCCGTGTCCGGCATGACCGTCGGCGACAAGAAAAAAGTCGAGATCCCCGCAGACGAGGCTTACGGCCACCCCAACCCCGAGGCCATGCAAGCCGTGCCGCGCGCCGAAATCCCCGCCGATATCCCGCTTGAGGTCGGCCTTCAGCTTCAGGTCCAGACCCCAACAGGCCAGGTCATGCCCGTGACCGTTACCGAAGTGACCGAGACCGAAGTGACCCTCGACGCCAATCACCCGCTGGCAGGCAAAGACCTGACCTTTGACATCGAATTGGTCGAAATCGCGTAATTACGCCCGGGGCGTCACGTCCTTGGATCAGCACGGCGTTTCGGGAAACACCTGATACACCGTGAAACGCTTTGACGCAGGGCGGGGGTCTTCCCCGCCCTTTTCATTTGTCTCGCGGGGTCCAATCCGCTGGAACGCCGCGCCTGCGCAACCGCAGTGCCAGCCCAATCGCCACACCCACGCCGATGGCAATGGTCAAGTCCGCCACCACCGTCAGCACCATGGTCAACAGCAACAGCGCCAGATCTGACCTCCGCATCCTTAGATAGCCCGCCCATTTGTCCGGCTCGCTCATGTTCCATGCGGTCAGCACCAAAAGCCCGGCCAGCGCTGGCATGGCGAGGTATCCCGCCAAGGGCGCGGCAACCAGCATCACCACCAAAATCACCAGCGCATGCACGACGCCGGCCACCGGGGTACGTCCACCGGCGCGCACGTTGGTCGCCGTCCGCGCGATCGCTCCGGTCGCGGGCATCCCGCCAAACAAGGCCGAACCGATGTTCGCCGCGCCCTGCGCCAGCACCTCGGCATTCGGGCGGTGCTGCCCGCCAATCATGCGATCCGCCACCATTGCAGAAAGCAGCGATTCAACCCCGGCAAGGAAGGCGATCACAAAAGCAGAGGGCAGCAATTCCGTCACCCGCTCCCATGTGATCTGAGGCAGCATCGGAACCGGCAACGTGCTTGGCAGATCACCAAAGCGCGAATGGATCGTCTCGACCGGCAATCCAAACAGGCTGACCACCGCCGAGCTTGCCCCAACCGCCACGATCAGCCCCGGCAGTTTCGGAAAAACCCTCCGCAGGATAAGGATACCCAGCATTGTCGCCACACCAATGCCCAGCGCCGGCAGGTTCAGGCTGGCCCGAGCGGCCCACAGTGCTGCCAGCTTTTCAAAGAACTCGGCTGGCAGGGCCTCCGCCTGCAGCCCGAACAGATCCTTGAGCTGACTTGTCGCGATGATCACAGCGATCCCGATGGTGAACCCATGGATCACCGCTTCGGGCACATAGGCCACAAGGTTCCCGGCCCGCAGAAACCCTGCGATCAAAAGGATGATCCCCGCCATGAAGGTCGCCAGAACCAAACCGTCATAGCCGTGCGCCATGATCGTGCCAAAGACCACCACGATAAAGGCTCCAGTCGGCCCGCCGATCTGTACCCGGCTGCCGCCCAGCAATGAGATCAGCAAGCCGCCGACAATCGCAGTGACCAGCCCCTTGGCCGGATCGGCCCCCGAGGCAATCGCGATGGCAAGGCTTAACGGCAAGGCCACCATGGCCACGCTGACCCCAGCCAGCGCATCCGCCAGCAAAGCCTGCTTGGTATAGCTCGGGAGAGTCGTCAAAATCTTGGGTTTCATAGCCAAGCGATAGGCCTCAGAGCCCGCCAAGGCAACTGAAAGACGCTCAGGCCCCTTTCCGCCCCGCCGCCATAGGTTTAGAGTGGAGAAAAACGGGAGTTTTCAGCATGCATATGGCTAACTTTGATGGGCTTCACCTGCACTACCGCATCGATGGCCCCGAGGATGGCACGCCAGTTGTCTTCGCCAACTCCCTTGGGACCGATCTGCGCCTGTGGGATCCCATTCTGCCGCTGCTGCCCAAGGGCCTGCGTATCCTGCGCTTCGACAAGCGCGGGCATGGGCTGTCCGATTGCCCCTCGGGCCCTTACACCATGGGTCAGCTGATCGCCGATACCGAACACCTTATGGACCGGCACGGTTTCAAGGACGCGATCTTTGTCGGCCTGTCCATCGGCGGGATGATCGCCCAGGGACTGGCGACCAAGCGCCTTGATCTGGTGCGCGCCGTGGTGCTGTCGAACACCGGCGCCAAGATCGGCACCCGCGAGATGTGGCAGGAACGGATCGACGCCGTCGCCGCGGGCGGCCTGAGCACAGTGGTCGATGCGACCATGCAGCGCTGGTTTGCCCGGCCGTTCCACACGACCTCCGATTTCCATGCATGGCGCAACATGTTCCTGCGCTGCCCGGCAGCCGGCTGGATGGGCTGCGGCGCCGCCATTGCGGGAACAGATTTTTTTACCACCACCGCGTCTTTGCGCTTGCCCGCGTTGGGGATCGCCGGGTCCGAGGACGGCTCGACCCCGCCCGATCTGGTGCGCGAAACCCTTGGCCTGATCCCGGGTTCGGACACCAAGCTAATCCAAGGCGCGGGCCATCTGCCCTGCGTGGAAAAGCCCGCCGAATACGCGGCCATCCTGACCGAATTCCTCAAGGCTCAGGGCGTGGCCTGATCAACGGCCGGACTTGCGGCGGAGACCCCCTTGGCAAACTTCCTTCTGATTCACGGCGCCTGCCATGGCGCCTGGGCGTGGCGCGACGTGATCCCTGCGCTTGAGGCGCTGGGCCACACCGCCCGTGCCATGGACCTGCCGTCACACGGCGACGACGAAACGCCTGCGGATCAAGTGACGTTGGACCTGTATGCGCAGGCGATCGTGGGCAAGCTCGACGGCCCCACCATCCTTGTCGGCCACTCCATGGGCGGCTATCCGATCACCCGCGCCGCGCAAATTGCGCCCGATCAGATCGCCCGCCTTGTCTATGTCTGCGCCTATACGCCCTGGAAGGATCTGACCCTTGCTGACATGCGCCGCTTGGCAGATCGCCAGCCCTTGGTGCCCGCGATCCGCAAGGCGCCGGACGGCATCACCATGACGTTTGACAAGGACATGACGCGAGCGCTGTTCTACCACGATTGCCCTGCCGAAACTGTCACCTTTGCCCTCCAGAACCTATGCCCGCAGCCCATTGAGCCGATGGAAACTGCCCTGCCCAACGATGCGCAGGTGACGCCCCCGCGGAACTATATAGTTTGCCGCGACGACCGCGCCATTCCGCCGGAATTGCAGGACATGATGGCTGCCAAACTGCCTGCCAAAAACGTATGCGAGATGCCGACCTCGCATTCGCCCTTCTTTGCCGACCCCAAGGGGCTTGCCCGGACCCTCGACAGTATCGCCCGAGGCGCCTAAACCCTGCGTAATCAGACGAGGACGACCATGCCAGCCACCCCCTTCGACAGCGCCCACCTGCACCAGCTTTTCCCGACCGGCGATACCGCCCGCCTGTTTTCGGATACGGCTGAAATCCGGGCGATGATGTTGGTCGAAGGCACCTTGGCATCGGTGCAGGCTGCCCATGGTGTGATCCCCGAGGTTTCGGCAGCCGCGATCCACCGCGCCAGCCTTGAAATCCAGATCGATCCGGGCGCTTTGGCAAATGCCACCGGGCAGAACGGTGTGACAACCCCCGCTCTGGTGAGTGCCTTTCGTGAGGCGATGCAAGCCCCCGAGCATGGGCAATACCTGCATTGGGGAGCAACCTCGCAGGATATTCAGGACACCGGGCTGATGCTGCGCCTGCGACAGGCGCTGGGGCAGATGGAGGGGCAACTCAGGGAAACCCTCACCGGCCTCGGACGCCTCGCCGCTACGCATGCAGATACGCCGATGGCGGCGCGCACCTATGGTCAGCACGCCACGCCTACCAGCTTTGGCGCACAGGTCGCTTCATGGGGCTGGCCGTTTATCGGCGCGCTTGAGGCTCTGCCTGAGCTTCAGAAAAGCTGCCTTCTGGTCTCGCTCTCTGGCGCCGCAGGCACGGCTTCTGTTCTTGGGCCGGACCCCGCTGCCATTCGGGCCGATTTAGCCGCAAAACTGGCGCTTGGCGATCCCGGGCGCAGCTGGCACACCGACCGCACCCCAATCCTGCGTATTGCCGACTGGATGACGCGCGCCACGCTTGCGGCGGGCAAAATGGGGCAGGATCTGGTCCTTGCCGTTCAGTCCGGCATTGGCGAGGTCACGCTTGGTGGCTCTGGCGCGTCTTCGACCATGCCGCAAAAGCAGAACCCTGTCGGCCCCTCGGCACTTGTCGCTCTTGCCGCCCATGCGCGGGGGCTGAACGCGACGCTTCAGGGCACTGCCGTCCATGCCCAGCAACGTGATGGCGCGGCGTGGTTCACCGAATGGCTGACCCTGCCGCAACTGGTTCTGACCTGCGCCGCGGCCCTGAGCCACGCGGCCAATCTGGCGCAGAGCCTGCAACCGAACGCCGCCGCGATGCAGGCCACTCTGGACAGCACCGGCGGTTTGATCTTGGCCGAGGCCCTTTCCTTCGCCCTCGCCAAGGAAATGCCCCGCCCCGAAGCCCAAGCCGCCACCAAAAAGCTGTGCGCTCAGGCGCGCGAAACCGGCGAGCCGCTGGAACACATCGCCCGCGCCGCCTTTCCCGGGCTGCCGAGCGACCTATTCGACACATCACGGCAGCTGGGCACCGCCCCGGCCGAGGCGCGCGCCTTCGCCCAGGCCGTCTCGCAGATCTGATCCCAACGCCAAACCAGCGGCGACGCCCGGTGCGCCGCCACGTAACTGTTGAAATTCCATCTTGCGCGGGGGGTCTGCCCGTCGCACCCTGCCCAAAAAACAAATCAGGGAGATGGTAGGCATGACACGGATCAAAGCGGCCGTATGCACAGACTTCGGCGCACCGCTTGTAATCGAAGATCTGGACCTGCGCGCGCCCACCCCCGGCGAAGTCGAAGTGACCCTCGAAGCTGTGGCGATCTGCCATTCCGACATCTCCTATGCCGAGGGCGCGTGGGGCGGCGATCTTCCGGCTGTCTATGGCCACGAGGCTGCCGGGCGCATCACTGCCCTTGGCGCAAACGTGCAGGGCTTTGCCATAGGCGACCGCGTTGTCGTCACCCTGATCAAATCCTGTGGAAGCTGTGCCAATTGCGCGACCGGCAAACCGACGATCTGTGACGGGGCAAAACCCGAACCCTCGCCGCTGACGCGCCCGGATGGCACCGAAGTTGTCAAATCCATGAACTGCGGCGCCTTCGCCGAACGCGTGATTGTCGATCCCACCCAGATCGTCAAAATGCCCGAGGATATGCCCGCAGAAAGCATAGCGCTGCTGGCCTGCGGCGTGATCACCGGCATCGGCGCGGTGGTGAATGCAGCGGGCCTGCGGGCGGGCGAAGACGTGGTGGTCATTGGCGCGGGCGGCGTTGGGTTGAACGCCATTCAAGGCGCGCGTATCGCCGGGGCCCGTCGCATCGTCGCCGTCGACATGAGCGAAGAAAAACTTGACGACGCCATGGAATTCGGCGCCACCCACGGTGTGCTTGCCACCTCCAAAGAACCATGGAAACAGGCGTTCAAGGCCTTGGGCCGGGGTGCCGATGTGGTCGCCGTCACTGTCGGCGCCATCCCCGCCTACAACGATGCGCTGCGCTACATGGGCTGGGGCGGGCGCATGGTCATGGTCGGCATGCCCGCCACCGGCGCCATGGCCGAATACGAACCGGTCGTGCCCGCCTTCATGGGCCAGCACATGATCGGTTCGAAAATGGGTGACGTGGTGATCCAGCGCGACATCCCCTGGATGGCCGATCTCTACCGTCAGGGCCGCCTGAAGCTTGATGAGCTGGTTTCGAACCGCTGGCGTCTCGACCAAATCAACGAAGCCATCGCCGACACCAAGACCGGCAAGGCCCGTCGCAACGTTATCCTGTTTGATACATGATGGACCACGCCCTGCCCTTCACCGGTTCTTAAATTTCCCGACGGGTCGGATCACATCATGATCCGGCAGGTCTCAAAAGGAACGCGCCGCATGAAACTGCGAAACCTCGATATCATCGTGACCGCGCCACCGGCGCCGGGCTGGGGCGGGCGCTATTGGATCCTCGTCAAGCTGACCACCGCTTGCGGCATCAGCGGTTGGGGCGAATGCTATGCCGCCTCTGTCGGCCCGGATGCCATGCAGGCTGTCATCAAGGACGTCTTTCAGCGCTACTTTGAAGGCGAAAACCCGGAAAACGTGGAACGCATGTTCCGCCGCACATATTCCTCGGGGTTCACCCAACGCCCCGACCTGACGGTGATGGGCGCGTTCTCTGGCCTCGAAATCGCCTGCTGGGATATTCTGGGCAAGGCGCGAGGCCGCCCCGTCTGGGCGCTGATCGGCGGGCTGATGAACGAGCGCATCCGCGCCTACACTTACCTCTACCCCTTGCCGCAGCACAAAATGGCGGATTTCTGGACCTCGGCGGATCAGGCCGCCGAAGCCGCCGCCGATTGCGTTCAGCGCGGCTACACCGCTGTCAAATTCGACCCGGCGGGCCCCTACACCATGCATGGCGGGCACCAGCCCGCGATCTCCGACATCACCCAATCCATCGCCTTTTGCAAAGCCATCCGCGAGGCCGTGGGCGACCGCGCCGATCTGCTCTTTGGCACCCATGGCCAGTTCACCACATCCGGCGCCATCCGCCTTGGGCACGCGATCGAGCCCTACAACCCGCTGTGGTTCGAAGAGCCGATCCCGCCGGACAACCTGTTGGAGTTTCAGCAGGTCGCGCAAGCGGTCCGCATCCCCATCGCTACGGGCGAGCGGATGACCACACGCGCGGAATTTGCCACGGTTCTGCGCACCGGCGGCGCCAAGATCCTGCAACCGGCGCTTGGTCGTGCGGGCGGCATCTGGGAGGCGCGCAAGATCGCCGCGCTTGCTGAAAGCTTCAACGCCGAAATGGCCCCGCACCTTTACGCCGGCCCCATTGAATGGGCGGCCAACATCCAGCTGGCCGCTGCCATTCCCAATCTGCTGATCGCCGAAACCATCGAAACCCCGTTCCACGATGCCCTGATCAAAGGCAGCATCCGTGTCGAGAACGGCTTTGTCCCGGCGCCGCAGGCCCCCGGACTTGGTATCGAGGTCGACGAAGACCTTGCCCGCGCGCATCCCTACACGGGCTCAGCGCTGCATCTCGAAATGCAGGATGAGCCCTGCAATTACGCAGAGGGCAACAATTTTCAGGGTGGCGCCCCGGCATCCGATCCATGATCTCGCCTTTTCCGAATCAGGCTGATATATTGGGCCATCGAATTGTGTGAGAATATGCCCAGTGAACCAGCATCAGCCTCCAGCCCCGCCCGATGAGATGGCCTCCAACGCCCAGAATGCGGCTGCGTTTCTCAAGACGCTGGCGCATGAAGGGCGGCTGATGATTCTTTGCCATCTGGGCTCGGGCGAAAAATCCGTGGGCGAGCTGGAAGAGCTTCTTGGCATTCGTCAGGCAGCGGTCAGCCAGATGCTTGCAAGGCTGCGCGAAGAAGGGCTGGTCGTTACACGCCGCGATGGAAAGACGATCTATTATTCCCTTGCGAACGAGAACACGAGCCGGGTGATTGGCCTGCTGTACGAGATGTTCTGCGCAGGTTCCGATGGCAGCTGCGCCTGAGACGACCTACTCTGGCCCGGAAGTGTGCCGCCTGACCGCAAGGCAGGCCATCGCTGCCTTGAAGACCGGCGAAGTGACCGTGGCCGAGTTGATCGACGCCAGCCTTTCGCGGATTGAACAGTCAAGCCCCGCGATCAACGCCATGGTCGCAACCTGCGCCGAACGCGCCTATGAGGCCGCCAAGTCCGCTGATCGCTCCAGTGTGCTGGCCGGGCTGCCCATCGGCATCAAGGACCTGACCCCGGTTGCCGGTGTACGCACCACTTGGGGTACGCCCGCCCTGGCCGATTTCATCCCAGATGCGTCCGATCCCCTGGTCCTGCGTCTTGAATCGCGCGGCGGCGTGGTGATTGGCAAGACCAACACACCCGAAATGGGCGCCGGGGCAAATACCTTCAATCCGGTCTATGGCCCCACTCACAACCCTTGGAATACCAAGATGAACGCGGGCGGATCCTCCGGCGGGGCCGCGGCAGGGCTGGCCACGGGTGAGGTTTGGCTCAGCCATGGCTCGGACCTTGGTGGCAGCCTGCGCACCCCGGCCAGCTTTTGCGGTATTGTCGGATTGCGCCCCTCGCCGGGCGTGGCCCTTGGTGGCGGGCCCAATACCTTTGACACCCTGCCCGTTCAGGGGCCGATGGCGCGCAACGTCGCGGATTGCGCGCTGTTTCTGGATGCCATGGCGGGGTTTGACCCCACCTCGGCGGTGTCTTACCCGGCCCCAGCGCAAAGCTATCTGGACGCTTGCCTTGCTGATGCCGGCACTATCCGCATCGGGTTTTCCGCCGATCTGGGCGGCCTTGCCCCGGTGACCTCGGAGATGGAGGGCATCCTGCGCGCCGGGCTGACCGCCATTGCTGGCGAAGGTGTCTCGGTCGAGGACGCCGCCCCGCCGCTGAAAGATGCTGACACCTGTTTCCGCGCCCTGCGTGCGCTTGGTTTCTGGGCGCAGGCCCGCAAGACGCCTGAGCGGATCACAAAACACTACAAACCCACGCTGTTGCAGAACATCGAAGACGGACGCGCCCTGAAAACCGAAGATCTGGCCGAGGCGATCACCACACGCTCGCGCCTTTATCAGGATATGCGCGGGTTCCTGTCCGGCATGGACGTTCTGGCCTGCCCGGTCAGCGGCTTGCCGCCCTTGCCACAATCGGTGGAATACCCAACCGAGGTCGCAGGCGTTCCTTCCAAGGACTACCTGTCGTGGTTGGTCTTTGCCTATCCGGCAACGCTGTGCGGCCTGCCCGCCTTGTCGTTGCCGCTTGGGTTTACCGACAGCGGCTTGCCTGTCGGTATCCAGCTGATAGGTCAACCGCGCGGCGAAGCGCGCTTGCTACAAGTGGCCCGCGCGCTGGAAGAGCGGATCGGCTTTGCGCAAACGCCGATTGATCCAATTCCCGGCTGACGCGCCGCATCAGACCCGGTGGTAGGGACTGCCCGCCAGAATGGACGCCGCACGATAAAGTTGCTCGGTCAGCATCGCCCGGGCCAACATATGGGGCCAGACCATCTGACCAAAGGATAGGGACAAATCCGCCTCGGCGCGCAATTCGGGATCAATGCCATCCGCGCCGCCGATGACAAAGGCCAGATCACTGGCGCCGTAGTCGCGCACGCCCGCCATCCAGTCGGCAAACTGTGGCGACGTCATCACCTTGCCGCGCTCATCCATGCAGCACAGACGCGCGCCAGTGGGAATCGCCTTGCGCAACAGCGCGCCCTCGGCGGCCATTCCGCCGCCTTTGCGATCCTCAACCTCATGCACCGTCACCGGGCCAAGGCTAAGTGCCCGCCCGGTCCGGTCGAATCGTTTGAGATAGTCGTCGATCAGCGTACGTTCAGGCCCCGCCCGAAGGCGGCCCACGACGCATAGATGCAGGCGCACTTACGCGCCCGTCGGCGCGGCCCCGCTGGCCATCGGCACCCACATCTTTTCCAACTGGTAGAATTCGCGCACCTCGGGGCGGAAGATATGGATCACCACATCACCGCTGTCGATCAGCACCCAGTCGCCGGTTTCCTTGCCTTCGATCTTGGCATAGACGCCACAGTCTGACTTGAGCACTTCAACAAGTTTCTCAGCTATTGCCGAGACTTGACGCGAAGAACGCCCCGAGCAGATCACCATGTAATCGCACACGGATGTCTTGCCGCGCAGATCGATTTGCACGACGTCTTCGGCCTTGTTTTCAGTAAGACTTTCAAGCACTGCGGCCAGCACCGTTTCGCTGGTCGTTTCGGTCTTGGATGCGCCCGTCATCGGGTTTCCAGTATTTGCGGCATCGGCCGCACCTGTATTAGGTGTCAGGACAATGTCCTCCTTGACAATTCACGCCGCACAATCGGCCCCGGCGCCCGGCCTATCCTAAAGATAGCACCCCGAATGCCATTTCTCAACATTTCGGGGCTTATGAAGAGGCCGGGCGGCAAAGACCAGCCTTCTTTTACAGCTCTGCTTCAAAGCGGCGCATAACGGACACCACCCCTAAACGCTTCAAATGCAAGGCTGGATGGCCACCACCCATCAGGCACCGTAAGGCACCCATACCGTTTTGACCTCGGTCGCGGCCTCCAGAAAGGCCCGGCCTTCGCCCTCGGCCCCCATCCAGTCGCGCGCCGCGCCATGGTTGACCCAGCTGCGTTTCAGGTTGCCGGCCGCGCCACGTTCGATCTCGCTCGACAGGTCGGACGAGGAAAATGACCAGACCGCCTCGATATCCGCGTGGGCCGCCATAGTCGGCGCCAAATCCGCGTGGCACCCGGTCAGAATGTTGACCACGCCCCCCGGCACGTCCGAGGTTTCCAACACCTGATAGAAATCCGTCGCCACAAGGGGGAAGGGTTCGGAGGCGACAAGAACAACCCGGTTGCCCATCGCAATCGCGGGCGCCATGACCGAGACAAGCCCCAAGAGCGGCAGGTCATCGGGGCAAAACGCGCCGATCACGCCGCAGGCCTCTCGCATGGCCAGGGCCACGCCGCGCATCGGGACCGAGCGCACGTCGCCATCGAACTTGTCCGCCCAGGCCGCATAGGTGAACAGGCGATCCACCGAAGCCTCGACTTCTTTCGTGCCCGTGCGCCCGCCGGTCATCCGGTCGATCTGGGCGGCAAATTCGGCCTCGCGCGCCACGAGGTTTTCCGCGATGTAGTAGATCACTTGCGCCCGCAGATGCGCCGTGGCGCTTGTCCAGCCTGACGCCCCGCGCGCCGCCTCGACGGCATTGCGAATGTCCTTGCGGCTGCCGATCGGGGCCTGTCCGATCAGCTTGCCCTTCTTGTCATAAAAATTGCGGGCATAACCGCTGTCCGGGCGGGTCTGTTTGCCGCCAATATACAGCTTGGCCGTCCGGTCCACCGGCTGCGGCTCACTTTCGTCACCGGCGTAGGCCGCAATCACTTTGACCGGTTTCGCCTTGCCCTCTGGGCGGGTGTAGGCAGACAGCCCCTCCCAGCCGCCCTCGCGGCCAAAGCCGCTCTCGCGCACTCCGCCAAAGCCTGCGGCCGCGTCGAACATGTTGGTGCCATTCACCCAGACAACACCTGCGGCCAGCTTGGGCGCCACATCCAGCGCGGTATTGATATTCTCGGACCAGACCGAGGCCGCCAGCCCATAGCGCGTGTTGTTGGCCAGTTGCACCGCCTCGGAGGGCGTGCGGAAGGTGGTAGAGACCAGCACAGGGCCAAAGACCTCTTCCTGCATCAGATGCGCGGCCTGCGACAGTCCGGTAATCAGGGTTGGCGGATAGAAACAGCCGTTCGGCACCGGGCAATCGGCCTGATAGACCTCGCCCTCGCTGTCCGCGACCAAGGCGGCAATCCGGTCGCGTTGAACCGGGTCCACGATCGCGCCGACGTCGATGCATTTGTCCAGCGGATTGCCCAGCCGCAGCTTGTCCATCCGGGCGCGCAACTTGGCGTGGAAGCGCTCGGCGATCCCCTCTTGCACCAAAAGGCGCGATCCGGCGCAGCACACCTGACCCTGATTGAACCAGATCGCGTCAACCAGCCCTTCGACAGCAGAATCCAGATCGGCGTCTTCGAAGACGATGTAGGGGCTCTTGCCGCCCAGCTCCAAGGTCAGCGCAATTCCGCGCCCCGCCGTGGCCGCGCGGATTTTGCGCCCCACCTCGGTGCTGCCGGTAAAGGCGATCTTGTCGACATCGGCATTCACGATCATTTCGCCCACCGCACCATCGCCGGTGACGATGTTGACAACGCCCTTGGGCAACCCCGCCTGACGGCAGATGTCCGCAAACAGCAGTGCCGTGAGCGAGGTCCACTCGGCAGGTTTCAGAACCACCGTGTTGCCCATGGCCAGAGCCGGTGCGATCTTCCACGCCAGCATCAGCAAGGGAAAGTTCCACGGAATGATCTGGCCGCAAACGCCCAACGCCTGACGGCCGGGCAGTTCTGCCTCCATCAGTTGCGCCATGCCCGCGTGATAATAGAAATGCCGCTGCGCCAATGGGATATCGATATCCCGGCTCTCGCGGATCGGCTTGCCGTTATCCAGCGTCTCCAGAACCGCGAACAGTCGCGAATGTTTCTGCAATAGCCGCGCCAGCGCGTACAGATAGCGGGCGCGCCCCTTGCCACCGAGTTTTTCCCAACCCGGCTGCGCCCGACGCGCTGCCGCAACCGCCGTTTCAACATCTGCCTGTGTCGCTTGGGTCAAAGTGGCCAGCACCTCGCCCGTCGCAGGATTGCGGCTGTCAAAGCCCTCGCCGGGATCGGTAAAGGCCCCGTCGATAAAATGCCCAAAGCGGTCGCCCTGATCCACCAGCCAGGCCAGCGCATCACCTGCGCCCTCGGGCGAGGGGCCATAATCCATGCTCTCGAAGATGTCTCTGACGCTCATGGCTTTGTCTCTTTCAATAATCGCAGGTCCGGGCTTATCCGGCCGCATGCCGCCAAGAGGCCGAATAGGCCCCGGTCACATAGTGTTCCAACTGCCGTTCGATATCGCCCAGAAGTGACGAGGCGCCAAACCGGAACAGGTCAGGCCGCAGCCAGCGATCCCCGAGTTCTTCCTTGATCAGCGCCAGATAGTTCAGCGAATCCTTGGCTTTGGAAATCCCGCCCGCAGGTTTGTAGCCGACGCGAAAGCCGGTTCTTTCATGATACTCGCGGATTGCGCGGATCATCACCAAGGACACCGGCAAGGTCGCATTGACGCTTTCCTTGCCCGTCGAGGTCTTGATGAAATCCGCCCCCGCCATCATGCACACCAGTGATGCCCGCGCCACGTTCTGCAATGTGCCCAGTTCCCCAGTCGCCAGAATCGCCTTGACGTGGGCCTCGCCGCAGGCCGCGCGGAAGGTGCGCATTTCATCATACAGCCCCTGCCAATCCCCGGTCAGAACCAAGCGACGGGAAATCACGATATCGATCTCGGCGGCGCCTGCCTTGACGCTTTCCTCGATTTCGGCGACCCGCAGGTGAAAGGGTGACAATCCCGCAGGAAAGCCCGTGCTGACCGCTGCCACCGGGATGCCCGAACCCTGCAAGGCCGAAACTGCTGGTGCGATCATGTCGTGATAGACACAGACTGCGCCCACCGTCAGCCCCTCAAGCCCCAGTTCCTTTTCCAGGTCCCTGCGCACTGGCTGCCGCGCCTTGGCGCAAAGCCGCGCCACGCGTCCCGCCGTGTCGTCGCCGGCCAGGGTCGTCAGGTCGATGCAGGACACCGCCCGCGCCAGCCAAGCCGCCTGATACTCTTTCTTGACGCTGCGCCGCCCCGGCAGGGTGGCCGCGCGCCGCTCGATGGCTGAACGATTGGCCCGGGCGCGCATCACCCAGTCCATATCCAGATCCATCCCCGGATTGCGGGCCTCTTGTACCAGCGGAAGCTGCGCGCTGCCGGTGGTGACTGTTTGGGATGTGGCCATCCTCTCCTCCTTGCGACTGGGTCAAGTCAGGGCGTCAGAGTGGCCCCGGACGGGTCGGAATACAAGCGTTCCGCGACGGCGGGCCAGCCGATGCCATTGGCCCCTTGTTGGCGGTTTTGCGCAATTGAGTGGCGTCAATCGCCGCGCGCCCGGACACAGATGCGAATAATTCGCAAAAACATTGACCTTCTGCGAATGACTCTCATATACAACTGGATGAAGGAGATTTCTGTGCCACTAACCCGACGCCGTATTCTTGCTGGAATGATGGTTAGCCCGCTGATTGCCCGCAGCGCTTTCGCTGCTGCGCCACTGAATGTGGTTGCCACAACCGGCATGATCGCCGATGCCGCGCGCGCGGTGGGCGGCGATCTGGTTGCGGTGCACGCACTGATGGGGCCGGGTGTTGACCCGCATGGCTATCGCCAGACCCGCTCGGATATCGTGGCGATGACCCGCGCCGATCTGGTCTTGTGGAATGGCCTGTATCTTGAGGCGCAACTTGAAACCTTTCTTCAAGGCCTTGCGCGCCGCGTTCCGGTGCGCGCCGTGGCCGAGGCCGCCCCGCAGGATGTCCGCCTGACCCACAGCGAATACGAAGGGCGCGCCGATCCGCACCTCTGGATGGCCCCCCGTCTGTGGCGCTTTGCCGTCGAAGCGACGCGCGACGCCCTGATCGAACAGCGCCCAGAACACAGCGTGAGTTTTGCCGCCAATGCCGAAAGCTATCTGGCCGAACTGGACAACCTGCACAGCTACGCCAGCGACACCCTTTCCAAATTGCCACCGGAGGCCCGTGTTCTGGTCACCGCGCATGATGCCTTTGGCTATTTCGGGCGCGAATACGGGTTTGACGTCGAAGGCATTCAGGGCATTTCCACCGAGTCCGAAGCGGGCCTGCAACGCATCGGCGCGCTTGTCGATCTTCTGGTCGAAAAACAGATCAAGGCGGCCTTTGTCGAAAGCTCGGTCTCGGATCGCAATATCCGCGCGCTAATCGAAGGCGCCGCGGCGCGCGGGCATGAGGTTCGCATCGGGGGTGAGCTGTTCTCGGATGCCATGGGCCAGCCCGGCACCTACGAAGGCACCTATATCGGCATGATCGACCACAACGTGACCACTATCGCCGCAGCCCTCGGGGCAGATGTGCCTGCGGGTGGGATGTCCGGTAACCTGAAGGCAGGTGGATGATATGAGCCCGCGTGATATTGCCTACGAAAACGCGCTTCCCGAAGGCGCCATTGCCGCCAGCCCCTTTGCGCTGCGCGGCTTGTCGGTGGCTTACGCATCCGACCCTGTGGTGCAGGACATTGACATGACGGTGGTCCAAGGCAGCATGACCGCCATAATCGGGCCCAACGGTGCCGGGAAATCGACCTTATTGAAAGCCGCCCTTGGCATTGTGCCATCGCTCGCCGGGCAAAGTACCGCTTGGGGGCAGCCCTTGGCGAGCCAGAGAAAAAGGATTGCCTATGTCCCGCAACGCGCCAGCGTGGACTGGGATTTCCCGACTCGCGTGATCGACGTTGTGTTGATGGGTCTTTATCAGGAGCTCGGGCTGTTCCGCCGCGTCCGCCCGGCGCACCGCGACACCGCTTTCGCCTGTCTTGAACGCGTGGGCATGCAGGACTTTGGCGAACGTCAAATTGGCCAATTGTCCGGCGGCCAGCAGCAACGCGTGTTCCTCGCCCGCGCCTTGGCCCAGGGAGCCGACCTCTATCTGCTCGACGAGCCCTTTGCCGGGGTCGACGCCGCGACTGAATCCGCCATCATCGCCGTCCTCAAATCACTGCGCGACGAGGGCCGCACCGTCGTTGCCGTGCATCACGATCTGTCCACCGTCGAAGACTATTTTGACCGGGTTTTCCTGATCAACCGTCACCGCATCGCCGAAGGCCCGGTCGCCAGTGCCTTTACCCAAAAGTATCTGGATGCCGCCTATGGCGGGCGCGTGTCGCTGAAGGCGTAAGATGCTGTTTGACGCCCTCACCCTGCAACTGGGCTACAACGCGGCACTGGTGGCGCTGGGATCAACGGCGCTTGGCCTTGCTGCAGGGGTCGTAGGGGCATTTCTCTATTTTCGCAAACGGTCGCTGGTGTCCGACGCGGTCAGCCATGCAACCCTGCCGGGCCTCGCCATCGCCTTTCTGGTGATGGTCAGTTTCGGCGGCGAGGGGCGCGCGCTTGTCGGCCTGATGGCAGGATCCGCGGCGTCCGCCTGGCTGGGCCTGCTGATGGTAGGCTGGCTGACACGCCACACACGGCTGCGCGAAGATGCGGCCATCGGGGCTGTGCTGTCGGTCTTTTTCGGCTTTGGCATCGTGCTTTTGACGGTGATCCAGACCATGCAGGCGGGGCGACAGGCCGGACTCGACAGCTTTCTTCTGGGCTCGACGGCGGGGATGTTGCGCAGCGACGCCTTGCTGATCGCAGCCGGAGGCACGCTGGTCCTGCTGGCGATCTGGGCGCTGCGCCGCCCGCTTCTGATCACCGCCTTTGACGAAGGTTTTGCCCGTGTGCAGGGGATCAACACGCACCGGCTGGACCTTGCGCTGATGACGCTGGTTCTGGCCGTCACCGTGGTGGGGCTGAAGATCGTCGGGCTTATCCTGATCGTCGCCCTGTTGATCATCCCGGCCGCCGCCGCGCGGTTCTGGTCTGACAATGCGGCCCGCGTGGTTCTGCTCTCGGGTCTGTTCGGAGGCGTCTCGGGCCATGCCGGTGCCGCTGTCTCAGCCACCGCGCCCGACCTTCCGACAGGGCCGATTATCGTTCTTGTCGCAGCGGCGCTTTTTGCAATTTCGATGTTCTTTGCCCCCTCGCGCGGTGTGATTGCCGGAGCCTTGCGTCAGCGCCGCCTGCGACGGCAGCCCCAGAGGGTGGCTTGATGGGCTACGAATTTGTCGCCCTCTCGCTGCCGCCGATGGTGATCGGGACGCTGGCGGCCATGGCCTGCGCCCTGCCGGGCAACTTCCTGCTGCTTCGACGCCAAGCGCTGATTGGCGACGCCATCAGCCACGTTGTCCTGCCCGGCATCGTGGTCGCCTTTTTGATCACCGGCACCGTGACCACCGCACCGATGATGCTTGGCGCCGCAGGGGCAGCTATGCTCTCGGTTCTGCTGATCGAAGCGATTCGTCGTTTTGGCAGGGTCGAACCCGGGGCGGCGATGGGCGTGGTCTTTACCGCGATGTTTGCAGGCGGCGTGCTGCTGCTTGAACAGTCCGACACCTCATCTGTCCATCTGGATGTCGAGCACGCCCTTTACGGCAATCTCGAAAGCCTGATCTGGCTCGACGCGCTGGGGTGGGAATCCCTTGCCGATCCCACCGCCCTCGCCCTGCTGCCGCCTGAACTGCTCCGCATGGCCGTGACCTTTGCCGGTTTGGCCCTTGCCACAGCGGTGTTCTGGCGCCCGATGAAGCTTTCGACCTTTGACGAAAGCTTTGCCCGATCGCTCGGCCTGCCCACCACAGCCATCGGACTTGGTATTGTCGCCATGGCCGCGCTTGCCGCCGTCGCCGCCTTTGATGCGGTCGGTTCGATCATCGTGATCGCCATGTTCATTTGTCCGCCCGCCACCGCGCGGCTGATGACCAACCGGCTGGAGCATCAGATCCTCTGGTCGCTTGGGTTTGCAGCGCTTTCGGCGGTTCTGGGATATGTGATCGCGGGCTACGGCCCGCTTTGGATCGGGGCCGCGGCCTCGGTCTCGGCAGCGGGTATGATCGCCACCATCTCGGGCCTGTTTCTGGGTATCGCCGCCCTGATCGCGCCGCACAGACGCGCCTGAAATATCCTTTTCGCTTTGATGCAATGTCGCGCCGCGGACCAAGGACGCATCCCGCCTGTCGTGAAAACAAGAGACTCCAAAAGAACAAAATAAGAACATATACTGCGGTCATGTTCGCCGAGCTCTGCATCACCTCCAACTTCACCTTCCTCACCGGGGCCTCCCACCCCGAGGAGTATATGGAGCGTGCCGCCCTTCTGGGGCTCAGCGCCATCGCCATTGCGGATGTCAATTCGGTGGCCGGGATCGTGCGCGCCCATAGCCAAGCCAAAGAGATCAGGCACCAGATCGCCGAGCGCTGCAAGGCCGAGGCCCGCGATGGCCCAATCGGCCCGCCCGCGCCCGCGCATCTGCCCAAACCGCCCTCGGTGCATATCCACAATGTCCCTCGCCTGATCCCCGCCGCGCGTCTTTGCCTGTCCGAAGGGATCGAGGTCACCGCGCTTGCCGCCACCCGCACCGGATGGGCCACTCTGTGCCGCCTGATTTCCAAGGGGCGCCTGCGGGCCCAAAAAGGTCATTGCGATCTCAGCCTTGGTGATCTGCCCCCTGACATGTCAGGACTGCGGCTGATCCTTCACCCGCCGAAACAGGCACCAACGTCGACAGGCGGCGCGGGCGGATGGCTGACACAGGCGCAGCAGGTGTCGCGCCGCTTTGCCGGGCAAATCCACCTCGCCCTTGCGCCGCAATACGACGGTCAGGACGCCCCGCGCTTTGACGCGCTGGCCGCGCTGGCCGAAACCCTGAACATCCCGACCGTGGCCAGCGCCGCCCCACGCATGCATCACGGGCGCCGCCGCCGCCTAGCCGATGTGCTGACCGCAATTCGCACCGGCCAGCGCGTCGGCGATCTGGGCCGCGCCGCGCTGGCCAATGGCGAACAGCGCCTGCGCTCCGAGGCTGACATGCGCCGCCTTCTGGGTCCGCACGCAGGCGCCATTGCCCGCGCGGCTGATCTGGCCGAAACCTGCCAGTTCGATCTGGCCGAGTTGCGTTACGAATACCCCTCAGAGATCGCCCATGGCGAAACCGCCAGCCAGCGCCTTGCCCGCCTCGCCCATGAGGGGCTGCAGTGGCGCTACCCCCAAGGCGCCCCGGACAAGGTGCGCGCCATGCTGCAGCATGAACTGACGCTGATCAGCAAACTCAAATACGAACCCTACTTCCTGACCGTCCGCGACATCGTCGCCTTTGCCCGCTCGCGCGATATCCTGTGTCAGGGGCGGGGCAGCGCCGCCAATTCGGTGGTCTGCTATGCCCTTGGCGTGACCTCGGTCAGCCCGGAAATCGGCACTATGGTGTTTGAGCGCTTTGTGTCCGAGGCGCGGGACGAACCGCCAGATATCGACGTCGATTTCGAACACGAACGCCGCGAAGAGGTGATCCAGCACATCTATGAACGCTATGGCCGCCACCGGGCGGGCCTTTGCGCCACCGTCATCCACTATCGCGGCAAACGCGCCATCCGCGAGGTTGGTCGCGCCATGGGCCTGTCTCAGGACACCATCGGCGCGCTGTCGTCGCAACTGTGGGGGTTTTTCTCGACCAAGGGGCTCGAGGCCCAGCGCATGCGTGAAATCGGCCTTGATCCCGAGGATTTGCAACTGCGCCTGACGATGGAGCTGATCTACGAGATCATCGGCTTCCCCCGCCACCTGTCGCAACACGTTGGCGGTTTCATCATCACTGAAGGGCGGCTGGATGAACTTGTCCCCGTCGAGAACGCCAGCATGGCCGAGCGAACGGTCATTTGCTGGGACAAGGATGACATCGACGCGCTGGGGATTCTCAAGGTCGACGTGCTCAGCCTTGGCATGCTCACTTGTATCCGCAAGGCCTTTGACCTGATGACCCGGCACCACGGGACCAAATACAGTCTCGCCACCCTGCCGCCCGAGGATTCGCGCGTCTACGACATGCTCTGCAAAGCCGACAGCGTCGGGGTGTTTCAGGTGGAAAGCCGCGCGCAGATGAACTTTCTGCCCCGTATGAAACCGCGCAGTTTCTACGATCTGGTGATCGAGGTCGCCATCATCCGCCCCGGCCCGATCCAGGGCGACATGGTGCACCCCTATATCCGCCGCCGCAACGGCGAGGAAAAGGTACATTTCCCCTCGGACGCGCTGGGCGCCGTGCTGGGCAAAACCCTTGGCGTGCCGCTGTTTCAGGAACAGGCCATGCAGATCGCCATCATCGGTGCGGGCTTTTCCCCGAACGAGGCGGACCGCCTGCGCCGCTCGCTTGCGACCTTCAAGAAACACGGCAATGTCTCGGAATTCCGGGGGCGGTTCCTCAAGGGGATGGCCCGCAACGGCTATGACGCCGACTTTGCCGAGCGTTGCTTTTCCCAGATCGAGGGCTTTGGATCCTATGGTTTCCCCGAGAGTCACGCCGCCAGCTTTGCGCTGTTGGTCTATGCCTCGGCCTGGATCAAATACCACCATCCGGGGATCTTCGCTTGCGCCCTTCTAAACGCCCAGCCCATGGGCTTTTATGCGCCCGCACAGATCGTTCGCGATGCACGCGAACATGGGGTTACCGTGCGGCCCGTCTGTATCAACACCAGCTTCTGGGACAACCGGATGGAGCCGGACGACGATGGCCGCCTTGCCCTGCGGCTGGGCTTTCGCCAGATCAAAGGGCTAAGCGAGGAGGACGCGGGCTGGATCACCGCGGCGCGCGGAAACGGCTACCAATCCGTCCGGGATGTCTGGCGGCGTGCAGGGCTCAGCCCGAAACTGCTCACCCGTCTGGCAGAAGCCGATGCCTTCGCCGCCCTCGGCCTGAACCGCCGCGATGCCCTGTGGGAGGCCAAGGCCCTGACCAATGGCCCGGAACTGCCACTTTTCGCCTTGGACATGGACGGCGAAGCCATTGCCGAACCCGCAGCCAACCTGCCCCTGATGACGCGCGGCGAAGAGGTGGTCGAAGACTACGTCGCCCTGCGCCTGACCCTGCGCGAACACCCTGTGGCCCTGCTGCGCGCCATTTTGACGCCCGACCCTGTTGTACGGCCCGGCAAGGGGGCGCTGCCCCCGCCCCGCGCAAGCGCGTGACTCCCCCGGGGTATTTTTGACAAGATGAAACGCAAAGCTTTGACCAAGGACAAAACCATGATCGCCATCATCTTCGAAGTCATCCCGGCCGAAGGCCGAAAAAACGCCTACCTGGATATCGCGACGCAGATGCGCCCCTTGGTCGAAGAGGTCGAGGGCTTCCTGTCCGTCGAACGCTTCCAAAGTCTGACCAACCCCGAGAAACTGCTTTCCATCAGCTTTTTCGAAGACGAAGCGGCTGTGGATCGTTGGCGGAAACTGGCGAAACACCGCAACGCCCAGTCCAAAGGGCGCGCCGGGCTGTTCTCGGACTATCGCTTGAAGGTCTGCCATGTCCTGCGCGATTACGGCCTGACCGACCGCGATCAGGCACCCGACGACAGCCGCATGGAGCATGGTTAAAGCGCCCAAGTTCTTAAAGGGCTCAATCCATCATAGGCGCCAAACGAAACGGGATGGTAAGGCCGTCGCCTCACCATCCCGCTGAATAAAAGCGCCCGGAAGGGCACAATTGGATCAGGCTGACCTCAGATGCCAACCTTGATGATCGCCTCGGCCAGAATCGGCACCGTGGTCTTGTTCAGACCGGCGATGTTCAGCCGCGAATCGCCGACCATGTAGATGCCATGCTCGGCCCGCAGTTTTTCCACCATCTCCGGCGAGGTGCCGAGCCTCGAAAACATGCCCCGGTGCTGCGCGATAAAGCCAAAGCGGTCAGACCCCGACAGGCGCTGCAGTTCAGACGCCAGCTGCTCGCGCAGACCCAGCATCGACAGGCGCACCTCTTCGAGTTCGGCCGCCCAATCGGCGCGCAGGGCCGGATCGTTCAGAACCATGGTCACAAGCCTCGCTCCGTGATCCGGCGGGAAGGAATAGTTCTGACGGTTAAGGTAGTTCAGCGTACCTTGGTTCAGCTTTTGATTGCCTGCGTCATTCGACACGGCCATCAGCAAGCCTGTTCTCTCGCGGTAGATGCCGAAGTTTTTGGAGCAAGAGGCCGCGATCAGGCATTCCGGCACCGACGACGCGATCAGGCGCACGGCCTGTGCGTCCTCGTCCAACCCGTCCCCAAAGCCTTGATAGGCGATGTCGACCATCGGGGTTGCGCCCTTTTTCAGCAGCAAGGCCACCAGTTCTTTCCACTGGGCCATATTCAGATTGGCGCCCGTCGGGTTGTGACAGCAGCCGTGGACCAACACCACATCCCCCGCCTTGACCTGATCAAGGTCAGCCATCATGCCATCGAAATCCACGCCGCGCGTTTCATTATCGAAATAGCGGTACATCACCGTTTCGATCTGCATGTGCTTGAGGATCGACAAGTGGTTGGGCCAAGTCGGATCGGACACGAACACACGGGCCTTCGGGTTTGCCATCTTGATCATGTCAAAGGCCTGACGCACCGCGCCCGTCCCGCCCGGCGTCGCAGCCGCAGCCACGTTGGCGCGCGGCACCGCATCGCCCAGAACAAGGTTGATCATGGCATCGCCGTAAGCCGGATCACCCGCAAGACCGGTATAGGCCTTGGTGGTCTCGGCTTGCCAAAGTTGCTGCTCTGCCGCCTTGATCGCCCGCATGATCGGGGTATTACCAGTGGCATCCTTGTAGACGCCGACGCCAAGGTCGATCTTGTCTTCGCGCGGGTCTTCGCGAAAGGCCTGCATCAGCATCAGGATCTTGTCTGCGGGTTGTTCCTTGAGGGTCTCGAACATCGGTCAGTCCTCTGTGGTGGCGACGGGCAGGGTGGGGAACTGCCCCCACTCACTCCAGCTTCCGTCATAAAGGGAATGGTCGCTCTTGCCGAGGCGTTCCAGGGCAAGGCTGAGGATCGCGGCTGTGACGCCAGATCCGCATGTGGTGATGGCCGGCTTGGACAGGTCCACACCAGCCGCTTCGAACACGGCGCGCAGCGCATCCGGCGCTTTCATCGTGCCGTCTTCGGTCATCAGGCTGTCATAGGGCACGTTCTTGGAGCCGGGAATGTGACCGGACCGCAGCCCTTCGCGTGGTTCGGGCGCTTCGCCGCGGAAGCGAGCCGCAGAGCGCGCGTCGATGATTTCGGTATCCCGCAGCTTGGAGGCGGCGGAAACCTGCGTCACGTCTTTGACCAGATGCGCCTGCCGTTGCACCGTCATGTGGCGGTCGCGGACCATCGGCGGCAGATCTTCGATCTCGCGGCCTTCGGCCTGCCACTTGGGCAGCCCACCGTCCAGCACGGCGACATCATCCTTGCCCATCAGCTTGAAAGTCCACCAGACGCGCGCGGCAGAGAACATGCCCATGCCGTCATAGACAACCACCTGATGGCCATCACCGACGCCCATCGCACGCATCCGCGACATGAATTTTTCGATCGTCGGCGCCATATGCGGCAGCTCGGACCGGGCATCCGAGATTTCGTCGATGTCGAAAAACCGGGCGCCGGGAATATGCGCTTGTTCATATTCCGCTTTTGGGTCCCGCTCCATGGCGGGCAGGTACCAACTGGCATCAAGGATGCGCAGATCGGGATCTTTGAGATGACGCGCCAGCCATTCGGTCGAGACCAGCGTCTTGGGATCATCCATGGCCATGGGCTTACTCCCGGGAGCGTTGAAAAGACATACCGTCCTTAGTCCCGGTGGCGCGTACTGGCAAGGGTGCGACCCCGTTTCCGATCTTTGCGCCCTTCGGTTTTTGCTTATTTGCCCATCACGTTGCGGATAGCGCCCACAATGGCCAGAACCACGCCGCCACCGATGCCGCCACCGGCAACCTGACCGATGATTGCACCCAGATCCAGGCCTCAGGCCTTACCAGCTGCGCCCGCCAAATCAGGTACCCCCAACATGCCCAGCAAGGTGCCGCCCAATCCACCGCCGACGATACCGGCCAGCGAATTGATCAGAGTGCCTTGGTTGATGTTTTGAGCAAACCGCCCGCTGCATTGCCGCCGATCGCGCCGGACACCAGAGCAATTATCAATTCCATTCGGGATCTCCCTCCTTTTGGGCCGCAAATCGGCCGAACAGAGGGGTAGCAAAGCGCGGTGCTCGCAGGCGGCAGGAAACTCTGACCAGTTCTCCCCGTATATCAGCCCTGCTTGAGCAGACGCTGTTTCTGGCGGCCCCAATCACGCTTGGCCTCGGTCTCGCGCTTGTCGTGGTTCTTCTTGCCCTTGGCGATGCCCAGTTTGATCTTCACGATGCCCTTGTGGTTGAAGTACAGCACCAGCGGCACAAGGGTCATACCTTTGCGCTGGGTTTCATTCCACATCCGTGACAGTTCGCGTTTGTTGGCCAGAAGTTTGCGGCGGCGGCGCTCTTCGTGTTTGAACATCGCGCGGTCGTAGGGCGCGATGTACGAGTTCACCAACCACAGCTCACCATCTTCGACGGCCGCATAGCTTTCCGCGATGTTCGACGGGTTCTCGCGCAGACTTTTGACCTCGGACCCGGTGAGAATGATCCCACACTCGATATCGTCCTCGATGGCATAGTCAAAGCGCGCGCGCCGATTCTCGGCGATCACCTTGTAGTTCGGGTCAGCTTTTGCGGGTTTCTTGGCCATTAAGGTCAGATAGTCACTCTGCCCGCCACTGTCCATATGCGGACCAGCCAAAGCGCGGCGGCGCGACGCGTGAAAAGGGCCCCCGCGGGGGCCCTTTTCGGTGTCACTGCTCAGTCAGGTTCCGGCCTACCAGCCGGGTCGGTGCACGCACTTACCAGCGACGTGCGATCTGATAGCCATTGCGCTTGAGGCAGCGCAGTGCATAGCCGGTGCGCATACCGCGGTTTCCGCGCCAGTTGATTTCGCAGCGTTGCGGCAAATGGCGCAGCGCAACATTGTTCCGGCGCAGGCAGTGACGCGGCAGCACGAAACGCGTGTGGCGCTTTTGGATCTTGCGAACACAGCTGCCCGGCAGGACCTTATTGAAGCGGTGGCCTTGCCACTTGCCACCTTTCCACTTGCCGCCCTGGTGGCCATAGCGGCGGTCGTCGTACCGATCGCCCGGACCGTGGACCTGCACGATGGCGCCATTGTCGGAAAGCTCGTTGATCAGTTGGCCTGCAATATAAAGCGTGGCAACCCCAGCGACGATCTTGGCGATTTCGTCGTCATTCCCTGCACGGGCGGGTGCGGCCGAAAAAGCGGCGATGGTGGCGGCAATGGTCAGAACACCGGTAATGAATTTGGCAGACATGGGGTTTCTCCTTGAAAAGGGTTTGGGTCGGCGGCGCCCCGAACAGGCGTCCATGCATCCACCTTGCGAGAGTTCCGGAAAATCAGGCAATAACCGCGCGGGGATATCGAATAACACCCCACCAAAGGCCCATCGTTATTGAATTTCCGGCAGCCAGAGCGCAGTCTGCACATTATGAAAAACACACTCGCCCCCCTCCTGATCGCCCTTGTGACACTTGGTCTGCCAGCCGCCGCGCAGGCCGATTGCTTTGTCGAATACAAGGCCAAGCAGGACAGCCCCCTGCGCCTGCACTATGGCATTCTCGCCATCAAAGGCAGTTGCCCCCTTGCCCCTCAGGCTGCCAGCACTGCGCAGGCGCGTCTGTCTGCCGGAGGCTGGGTCTTGCTGAATGTGCTGGGCCTTTCCGAACAATCACCCACAGCACAGATGAGGTCCAATGCCGGTGACTACTACCTCCGTTACTGATACCCGCCGGTCCGGCACCCGCATCGTGACAGCCGGGATTGCCGCGATCGTGGCGCTGCTGGTGCTTGTGGGCACGGTCCTGATGCTGACCCTGCCCGACGCCAATGCGTTCAACGCGCGGGTGGAACGGATCTTTGTCGAGAACGACAACCTGACCTCGCAAGCCGAGATCAAGCTGCTCGAAATTCTCGCCCAAAGCGGAACGACCTTTGCCGATACGCTGACCAGCTATCGCATGGTGATCTTTGTGCTTCTGCTCTTCGCCGCCGCCATGCTTGTGGCCGCGCTGGTCTTTTTGGTCATGCTGGTGGGCCTCAACCGCCGCATGGCGCAGATCGAACGCTCGGGCATCGAGGTGAACAGCCTTGTCCTGTCGCGCGAGGAAAATACGGTTTACCTCAACTCCACCGGCTTCAAACTGACCGAGGCGCTGATGGAAACCCTCGCCGTTCTGGCCGAGGCCCGCATGGACGACGACATCCTGACCGGCGCCCAGATCGAGGCCGTGATTTCAGGTAAATCCGAGTCTGATTGCGATGAAAGCGCCGGGGCCATGCGGATCAAGCGGTTGCGCGACGGGTTGGGCAACCAGCTTGTCAGCGCCTTGCTGGTCAAGAATGTGGCGCGGCGCGGCTATGTTCTGTCGATCGACAAATCGGTGATTGAGGTGGCGTAAGGCGTTTATTCTACCGCCCCTGTCGGGTGCCCATCGCGCAGCCATCCATCCGCCCAGCGCAGCCCCTCCAACCCGGTAAAACGGGCCATGCGCATCAACTCGGCCTCAAGCCGGGCCTGACGCCCACCACCCCAGCGCACCCCGCGCTCGGGCCAGAGCGCGGCAATGTCCAGAACGCCGTCGCCGCGATGCGCCGTCATGTCGATTCGCCCAACCAGACGATCCCCTTCCAGCAAGGGAAAGACGTAATAGCCGTAGACCCGCTTGGGCGCCGGTACGAATATCTCGATCCGATAGTGAAAGCCAAACAGCCGCTCTGCCCGCTGGCGATCACGCAGCGCCGGATCAAAGGGCGACAGCACCCGCAACCGCCCCGTTGGCTCGGGCGCGGCGAGCGCCGCGTCACGCACACCGGGAAAGGCCAGACATTTGCGCCAGGTTCCGTCGATGCAGCCAACCTCAATGGGCTCGATCTCACCGCGTTTCAAGGCGTCTTCGGCCCATGTCCTCACCTCTGCCGGACGCAGGGTTTGCCAATAGTTGGCGATCTCTCCCGGCGTGGCAAAGCCCAAGCGGGTCAGCGCCATCCGGCACAGCCAATCGGTTGTCTCGGCCTCGGGCGGTTGTGCGGCCAAAGCCGCCTCGGGAATCACCCGTTCAGTGAGATCATAAATCTTACGAAACCCCTCGCGGCGGGTGACGGCCAAGGCGCCGGAGCGCCAGAGGTATTCCAACGCCGTTTTGGACGGGTGCCAGTCCCACCAACCACCCGAACTGCGCTTTTCATCCGCCCCAACATCCGAGGATCCGCATGGGCCGTTCGCGCGGATATGGCCCAGCACGTCGTCGGCCTTTTCGGCAAAGCCATTTCGGCGCCACTTTTCCCAGCGCGCCTGCAAGTGTTGCTTGTCGCGGGCAAAGCGCAACTGCCAATGCGGGAAGAACTCGGTCGGGATGACCGAGGCATCATGCGTCCAATGTTCAAAAAGCGCCCGGTCACGCTCCAGCAAAGGTGCCAGATGCGCAGGCCGGTACGAGGCGCGCCGCGCGAACAGGATCATGTGGTGGGCGCGTTCAACCGTGCGCACGCTGTCGACCTGAACAAAGCCGATGCGTTGGATCAGATCCAGAAGTTCCGCCCCTTTCGAAGGCCCGACCGGCGCCTCGGACAGGGCGTGTTTGTCTAGGAACAGCCTCCGGGCAAGGGCGTTCTCCAGCCGCACCTCAACGCCGTTTCAGCGTATTGCCATAGGTGAGCGTGGGGGTCAGCTCGGTCACCTTTTCAACTGCCGGTTCGCCACCTGCGACGCGGGCTGCGATGATCTGCGCCGCCTTGGTGCCAATCTCGGTTCGACAGGCGTCCATGGTCGCCAATTGGCGCGGCAGGCCTTGAAGCAGCTCAACCCCGTTGAATCCGGCAAGACCAACCTGCCCCGGAATATCAATGCCTTGATCCAGCAGTTCCAACAAACCGCCAGCAGCGATCATGTCGTTTGAATAGTACAGAAAATCCAATTCAGGATCGCGCTCCAGCATGGCGCGCGTCATTTCGCGCCCCTTGGCCAGCGCCGAGCCGCCCGAATAAAACTCCTGATCGGCAATTTCGACGCCTTCCTTGGCCAGCGCTTCGGTAAAGCCCTCGAAACGCTTTCGTGCGCGGTGATCCAGCGGCATCTTGGTGCCCATAAAGCCGATGCGCTGATAGCCCTGCTTGAGGATCGCCTTGGCCATCTCGCGGCCCGCGCGGCGGTGGCTGATCCCCACAGCACTGTCGATCGGTGTGCCGTCGGTGTCCATGATCTCGACCACCGGAATGCCGCTGGCCTTCAGCATCGCCTTGGAGGCCTCGCTGTGTTCGAGCCCCGCGATGATCACCCCCGAGGGGCGCCATGACAGCATTTCATACAGAACCCGCTCTTCCTTTTCCGGCAGGTAGTCGGTGACGCCCACAACCGGCTGTAAATCGGTCTCTTCCAGAACGGCAGAGATGCCTGACATGACCTCGGGGAACACCATGTTGCGCAGGCTCGGGATGATCACCGCCACAAGGTTCACCCGCTGGCTGGCCAGCGCCCCGGCGATCTTGTTCGGCACATAGCCCAGCGCCTTCGCCGCCTCGAGCACTTTTTCCCGCGTGGCCTGGCTGACATCTCCCCGGTTTCGCAACACACGGCTTACAGTCATTTCCGAAACGCCAGAGGCCTCAGAGACATCACGAAGGGTCAGCGGGCGGGTATCATCGTTGGACAAGGGCGAAGTTCCTTTTTGAGTTGCTGCAATCGTTACCGCAATCCCGGCTGGGTTCAAGACAGGTTGCGGGATGACAAGCTTCACGCAGGACGTTATGAGCAGGTTTAGTGGTCCCGTGGCTCAACTGGATAGAGCAGCCCCCTTCCAACGAGGAAGTCAATGCGAAATCCGGCCTTGATTTATTGGGGGCCCGCCGACTACGAGTGTACTCGAACCGTTCATGCGAACAGCCTTGACCGGCCCTGTGGCTCAACTGGATAGAGCAGTCCCCTCCTAAGGGACAGGTTGCAGGTTCGAATCCTGCCAGGGTCGCCAAAAACACCTGAAAAATATGGCTTATTTTCAGCCTGTTGTGCAGAGCCGTGTAGAAACGCCCGTTTCAATATCTGCCGAATTCCCCGAAAACGACCGAAATCTCGTACAAAACCTGTACAAAATTCGCACGTTTGTGCGCATTTCGAGGGTCAATCATGAGCCTTCATAGCTTTGATCCCGAAATCGCCGGACGTGTCGGTCTGAATGCAGCGGTGATTTTCCAGAACATCACCTTCTGGATCGAGAAGAACCAAGCCAATCGCCGTAACCTTCGAGACGGGCGGTATTGGACCTACAATTCGATCTCGGCCTTTGGTGAGTTGTTCCCCTATCTGAGCGAAAAGCAGATCCGAACAGCGCTCGAAAAGCTGGTTAGGGTCAGGATGCATTGATTTCTGTGGCGCCGCGTGATTCACGCTTCCAAAACTGGAGCGGTGACATGAGCGATCT
>NZ_JBMPIX010000021.1:0-73914 GCF_049341065.1 Pacificoceanicola algae
GTGAAGCGCTAAGGTGAAATTCCAGCGCTTCAGTTTCAGCTTACTGCTTCAATTGAAATCGGGAACTAAACGCGACACTCGGGCGACTGTTCCACCTCCTCAGCGTCGAGGAAGAGAGTTTCAGATTCATCATGAAAGGCAGGTGCTTGAGGCTTCATATGTGCAAAATACTGGAGTTTTGCATTTTACCCAAGGGTTTTGTCAGAGTGCACCCACGCTTCTTATATAGCACGCACAGGCGATGGTCGACGAGGGCTCTCTGATCGCGCTCGCTGCATAGAAACCAAGGGCTTTACGTTGAGCAGGGCCACAGAGAGCGCCCTTGCATTCGTTTTCAAACGGTCGTTTAGTAGCGGTATATGTAATTGCAAACGGCCCCGTTTTCATGCCCCTGATAGGCTACGCCCGCGTATCGACAGAGGATCAGACCCCCCTGCCCCAGTCTGAGGCCCTGCAAACTGCGGGATGCGTCGAAATCCATGAAGAACACGCCTCAGGCGGCAATCGTGCGCGGCCGGTGCTTGCCCGCTTGCTGGAGCGCATTAGCAAGGGCGACACGCTGGTTGTCGTTCGGATCGACCGGCTTGCGCGGTCTCTGTCACATCTGCTGGAGGTGATCGAACGGCTTGAGGCCAAGGGGGCGTTCTTTCGTTCCATTCAGGACCCGATCGACACCGGATCCCCGCAAGGCAAGTTCACGCTGCAGGTGTTGGGCGCCGCGGCCGAGTTCGAGCGGGCACTGATCCGCGAACGTACCAAGGCGGGGCTGGCGAGCGCCCGTGCAAAGGGCCGGGTCGGCGGGAACCCGGGCCTACGCGCCCGCGATCCAGCGGCGCTACGCAAGGTGCGGCTCGCGCGGCAAGACGGCTACATGGACCGGCTGAACAAGACGGCTCAAGACTGGGTGCCACAAGTCCGACGACTTCGACCCGATATGGCCTGGGAAGATGTGCTGCGGATCATCAATGGCCCCCTGCCCCACGACCGCCACTGGACGCAAAGCTGCCTTTTGCGCGCAGTGAAAGCCTATGTGCGCGACGGGTTTCTGCCCAATGAAGTGCTTGGCCGCGCCAGACGCCGCGAAACCGACGATCGCCTGCCGGCGATTGTCGCAGCGATCAAGGGCGCGGACCCCAACATCACGCTCCAGAAGATCTGTGACCGTCTGGAATCCATGCGCGAACGCACTCCGCGCGGACGCGCCAGCTGGCAGCCGTCGTCCGTGAGGATGCTGCTGGAACGCGCGGAGAAGTTGGGCTTGCTGAAGTGCGCGCAATAAACACAACCTTGCAAATCTTCCAACTCATGGAACGATTGTAAGGTTGCAGCCCGTTTTCTGGTCAGGTGAATGGATTCACGACGCGTAACTGATCTTCGACCAGCAATCCGTCGTGCATATCTTCGCTCCACAAAGTCGTGCATCCAGCAATAAGAGCGGCCGACACAATCATCGCGTCATAGACCGACAGCTGGTATTTTTCTGCCAAAGCTCGGCCCACAAGATGGGTTTGCACAGACAGGTCCTCGACTGGACACAAGGATTGGACCCCTGCAAGAAAAGCGCCGGTCTCCTCCCAACTGAGACCGGCTTTCCTCCTGCAATTGACCATCGCTTCGTTCAGGACCTGCACACTGATCCGTGGCCCCTGCCCCAGGATGTCTTCCGCCCGATCCGCCTTTGGGCCGTCGTCAAGAAGGTAAAGAACGATATTTGTATCCGCGAATTCAGCGCTCATGCGTAGCGTCGCGGCTCAGGCGTGCGCCCTTGGATAGCTTTCCGCGAAACCGCCTTAGCCCTTGCAGGACTTCATCGGCGCGAGGTTGGCGCTGGACAAGCAAAGTACCGTCGTCCTTTATCAGATCGATTTGGTCTCCCTCTTTAAGGCCAAGTTCGCGTACAAGTTCGGCAGGCAGCCGGACCGCGAGCGAATTCCCCCATTTTGCAACTTGCATGGTGTCGTTCCTCCAGGTGGATATACGATCCTATATGTATATCATCCTGCCGCAATTGCCAAGATCAGCATTCGACGACGACGGCGAACGGGCTTGTGTTTCGACGGTGAGATCACACAAGATGTGGAAAAAACTTGCGCGAATCCAACTCTTACGGCAATAGTCACGGAAACGAGGCAAAAAACGTCAATAACCGTGAACACGCCAAAGATGCGTAGCGCGGATCGAGAGGGCAGATGAACAAGACTTTCGTGCATCAGGACCTGAACGCGGTCATCCGCCAGCATTCCGAGTGGCTGGCCAACCAGCTGCATTCGCAACGCGAGAGCCTGTTTCCCCCTGACGCCACAAAGGAAATGCGCAAATTCACCTCCGGCGAGGCGGCAGCGCTTCTTGGTGTAAACGACTCATACCTGCGCAAAATCAACCTTGATGGCAAGGGCCCTTCGCCTGAACTGACGGCCGGCAATCGTCGCCTGTATTCCGCGCAGGACATTCAGGCCCTGCGTGTCCTGCTGGAAAAGACCGCGCGCAAGCCTGGAGACTATATCCCCGGACGGCGTGACGGCGATCACCTGCAAGTCATCGGTGTGATGAACTTCAAGGGTGGATCGGGCAAAACCACGACTTCGGCACACCTTGCACAGCGGCTGGCCTTGCGCGGTTATCGCGTCCTGGGCATTGATCTTGATCCGCAGGCCTCATTCACGGCGTTACATGGCGTACAGCCCGAATTCGATCTGACAGATGGCGGCACGCTCTATGACGCGATCCGCTATGACGACCCAGAGCCGATCCGCGCCGTCATCCGCAAGACCTATATCCCGAACCTCGACCTAATCCCAGGCAATCTGGAACTGATGGAGTTCGAACACGAAACGCCGCGTGCTCTTTCACAAGGCAACGCAGGCCTGTTCTTTTTCCGCGTGAAAGAGGCGTTGGCGCAGGTTGACGGCGATTACGACGTTGTGGTCATCGACTGTCCGCCGCAACTGGGCTTTCTCACCATGTCCGCACTTTCGGCCGCCACCGGCGTGCTGGTCACAATTCATCCGGAAATGCTCGACGTGATGTCGATGTCGCAATTTCTGCGCATGACGGCTGATCTGATGGACGTGATCGCCGAAAGCGGTGCGGACATGTCCCACGACTGGATGCGCTATGCGCTGACACGCTATGAACCTCAGGATGCACCACAAAACCGGATCGTCGCCTTTCTGCGCACCATGTATGGCGATGCGGTGCTCAACTCGCCAATGCTCAAATCCACGGCGATCTCCGATGCAGGTCTGACAAAGCAAACCCTATACGAAGTCGAGCGGAGCGCCTTTACCCGCACGACCTACGATCGCGCCCTTGAAAGCCTGAACGCGCTGAACGACGAAGTCGCTGATCTTATTCAGAAAACGTGGGGGCGGGCATGACGAGTGGCAAGAAAAAACGGATGTCGATGCTCGACAATCTCGCGGCAGCCGGTGGCCCGGACCCTACCCCTCAGGCTGGTGCCGTAACCCCTATGATGACGTCCAACCGCGCCCTGCGCTCGGCCCGTGATGCGGTCGATTCACATCATGTCTGGGAACTCGACCCGGCCAGTATCGTCGACGACCGAATGGCCGACCGGCTTGATCCGGCGGATGTGCATGATCTGCGCGCCGCAATCGAGGCGAATGGTCAGACCGTACCAATTCTTGTGCGCCGGCACCCGTCAGAGACGGACCGCTATCTGCTCGTCTATGGTCGCCGCCGGCTCGAGGCGATCCGCCAGTCCGACAAGGTCGCCAAGGTGCGCGCACTGGTCGCAAATCTGGATGATGACAGTGCCCTGCGTGCGCAGATTTCCGAAAACATGGCGCGCCGCGATTTGTCCTTCATTGAAAAGGCGATATTTGCGCAAGAACTCGTATCGTCGGGCTTTGGAAATCAATCACAGGTTGCAGAAGTTCTGACCGTGACCAAATCTTCGGTGTCCATGGCCATCGCCATCGCCGACATGGTCGGTACAGACCTCATCCGCGCCATCGGTGCTGCACACGGCATCGGCCGACCCCGGTGGGAGGCCGTGGGCCGTGCCATCGCGGACAACGACCTGGATCGGGGCAGCCTGATCCGCCTTGCTGAGGAAACCCATGGCAAGGCCGATGTGGCCATGGTGATTGATGCCGGGCCTGCGACCGACGATCCCTCTGTGCAGGCGTTCGAGGCCGTGTCGAAGGTTGTCACAAGGTTAGTCAAACCGGCCAAGGCCCCCTCCCCTTCTGCTGCATCCAGTCAGCCGCTCAGGATTGGGGGCAAACGTGGCGGCACGCTCAAACGCACCGCCAAAGGGATCTCGATCGAGTTGCAGAATAGTAAGTTTGCCGACTGGGTAGAGTCTGAAGCCGATGATTTGATTGAAGAACTTCACGAACGCTGGAAGCAGCGTTCAGAAGACTGAGGAAGAGCAGAAACCAAAAACAGGAGGCACGAAAAAGCCAAAGAAAAGGTCCCGCAAAGCGACCGCCCTACGAGACCCTGACTTGTTCTTAGCACTTTCAAGTTAGTCTCGGACGCCGTTTTTCGCAAGTCTTAAGTGATTCGCGGACCGTGATTTCTTTGTCTTCGTGAATGTAAAATGGACTACACCCCCGTAACGCCTTTCAGGCGACCCATAAATGCTGCCATTCTGCACTATCAGGCAGCGGTGCAACAGGACCTCCCCCCTTCCGGCGTCAACAAATGGGAAGCACTTCGCGAACTCGCCGCTGCCCGTATCGCCTTCGGCTTGTCCGACCGTGATTTGAGCGTGCTTCAGGCATTGGTAAGTTTCCATCAGGCCACGATCGTTGGCGGGAACCATAGTGAAACTGTCGTGCATCCGTCCAACAAGGCTATCTGTGAGCGCCTGAACGGTATGCCCTGCTCGACCATGCGGCGGCATCTGGCGAACCTGGTGCAAACCGGTTTCGTCGTGCGTCGCGACAGTCCCAACGGCAAACGCTACACGCGCCGATATGGAGACGAAAAGATCGCTTTCGGCTTCGATCTGGCCCCCCTCGCCCAACGCTTCGTCGAAGTGTGCGAAGCCGCAGAGGCTGTCCGTGCTGCGGAGGAGCGCTACAAGCGGCTTAGAACCACTGTAAGCCTCATGCGCCGTGATCTAGCGGGTCTCGTCGACTACGGCCGCTCTCTGCGCCCTGACCGCGCCATCTGGGACCAGGCGTCCGACCTATGCGTCCTGACGGCGCGTGACCTTCGCCGCAAGCTCGACTTTGCAGAGTTGCAGCAGATGGAATCTGCGTTGTCCGAAGCCCTCAACGCCATTCGGGACCTGTTGGAACCAGTGCAATCACAAGATATGAGCACCAATGAAGTCACAAATGAGCAGCACTATCAGAATTCAAATAAAGACTCTTATGATTTTGAACCACGCTTAGAAAAAGCGCAGGGCGAGGGCAGCGCCTCCGATCCGGCGACAGCACTGGTTGCAGAGGGTAGTACTGATGAGCCTGTCTCGGTCGACAACAATCTACCTAGAATACCCCTCGGTCTCGTTTTGGCCGCTTGCTCTGAATACCGAACTTATGCTGAACGACCTGTGCGCCACTGGCATGATCTGGTAAGGGTTGCCGATGTAATAAGACCTATGATGGGCGTCTCTCCTTCAGCGTGGGATGAGGCCAAAAAGTACATGGGCCCGGAAGAGGCATCGGTGGTCATCTTGGCAATGTTGGAACGCTTCGGCGACATCCGGTCACCTGGTGGGTATTTGCGGTCGCTGTCTGCAAAGGCTGCGCTCGGTGAATTCTCCTGTGGTCCCATGATCATGGCCCTTATGAGAAAGGACGCTGCATGAAAAGTTCACAGCTGTGAACTGCGTCTTGTTTCGTCGCGCAGAAGACAGGTTCACAGCTGTGAACTAATTGCTTAGGGGATTCGTCCACTTTCTCCCTGGGCGCGCTTTCCTGCGCAGAGCGCGGACTAACGAAAATCACACAGTCAGGTCACCATCTCCAAACAGGTTTGGAAGGAGCCGCTCTCGATAATCCAACGGGAACGCCAACCGAACTGGAGTCTTCGGCGAGACGGAGATCAGGTATCCGGCGGCGGTCAGTTTACTCAGCGTGTTGCGTGCCGTACGCTCGGACGTCTTGAGCACAATCTGCGCGTCGCCACGTTCCAGTGCGCCATGCCGAAGAACCGCCGAGATTAGTTCCGGCGCTCGCTTGTCATCGATGGTATCTGCAACAAGACGACGATACCGTTGGTCCAGTCCGCCGAGATCGAACAATCTTGCTGAGAAGGTGATCTGGTCGAGCGTCACCTTTAGGAACCATTCACTAAACGTCTTCAGTGCTGCTTCTGACAGGTTCCCCCGTCCGTCGCGGTCTCCGCGGCGTGGACTGTCGGCCAGATCCATCATCCGCTTGTACTCGCCCCGATCGGTTAGCCCGCGGGCCAGCCCACGTGATACGGACCAGAGCCCTTGGCCACCAATCCCCGCTGTGAGGGCCATGGCATGAGACATCAGTCTGCTGACACGGCCGTTACCATCCGGGAAAGGGTGGATGTAGTTGAGCCGGTGATGTGCAGAGGCGATCGCGATGATCCGTCCGCTCGAAGACCGCGCCGCAATCTGAAATCGTTTGTCGAAATGGTCCATGAATGCCGCGACGCGCGACGATGAAGGAGGTAGGTGGCGCCCGACCGCAACTTCCCGATCATCATCCTGCCGCATGCGTCCCGGAACGATGGGCTCTTGTGTGCCGTCGGGATGTTCGATGACCCGAAACTCTTCCGGCATCTCGTCGTAGAAGCTCTTATGGACCCAAGTCAGGAATTCGACGGATGTGGGGCGGGGCAGGGTGCCCTTGCGATGCATCTCGTCGATGGCCCGTTGAACGATGACGTGCGCCCGGGCCTCAAGGGCGAGGGGACGGGTTTCTTCCTCAAGCTCGGCACCAGCCAGCGCCCTTTCGATGTCGCGGGGGCGCGTGTTGTGTCCTTCGATCAGGTTGGAGTAGTAGCAGTTCATCACACGGACGAGATCGGCAAGTTCGGCTGCGCTGTCAGGATGCAACCCTTGTCCCAGCCCGGTGGCTTCCCTCTGGATGTCGACCGAAAGGTCTGCCAGTTCTGTGGGAATATGCTCCTCGAAGAAGCAGGGTTCGATCCTGGCGGGTGTTTCCAGCATTTTTGCCGATCTTCCATGTTTGCAAAGTAATTGAAAAATAAACACATTTCGTACTTTCAAGCAAGGTTTTGCCGATATGCGTTGCCGATCTTGCCTGCCGATCTGGAATTGCTGCATGAAATCAATGGCTTCGGCAGAAGGGCCGGGCTTTTCGGTTTTGTTGTGTGCCCAAAGGGGCCGGAAAAAGAGAAAGTGTTCTTCGGGTTTTGTGACTGACGGATGAGGGCCTTTGGGGTCCCTCAGATGGGTCCGGGCCGGGTTCCGGTCTGCCGTTCCGGATGAAGGGCATTCCTATGCAATCAGGTGTCTTGCGCGTGCTCCGCGCAACCGCCGCCTCCTGGTGGCGGCATAGAGAGCTGCGCCGAACTGGCCAGACGGCGCTGGCACAGCGGCTCGAACGCCAGACCGTCCTGCGTGATCTCGGCTATCTGAAGCAGGCGGCGTCATTGCCAAACGCGCATGTGATCTGCGGGGAGGGTGGGACATTCCTCCATCTCGGTTGGACCACCGTGTCGACCTTCGCGCCGATCGAGCGCTTTCCCTTGGCCGCCCTCGCGGTCGCACGAGGAACGCCGTTCATCGATATCCGATCCGTCACCGATGTCACCGCCTTCGCGAACTTGCCGTGCGTGGCGCGGGACGGATCGGTCGACCCTGACCCTTGCGGTCCTGGCAGGTCCGTCTCGCTGACCACCTACATCGACATGGTCGAAGCCCTCGGTGCCAGGATCGCCAACGATCCGCGCCCCCGCCAGTCAACCTGATCACCATTCCCTCTCACCAACACTCGAAAGGAGGCCAGCCATGGCCCGATCCCGCACGCCCGAATTCGATGCCTCCGAGGTCATCACAAACGAAATCATCCGCATCATCGAGCGCGGCGTCCTGCCGTGGCGCAAGCCATGGACCGCAGGTGGCAGCTCTCGTCCCCTGCGCGTGGGCGGAGAACCCTACCAAGGGGTGAACAACTTCCTGCTGACGATGCGGACCGTGATGGCGGGCCACAGCTCTCCCTTCTGGATGACGCTGCCGCAAGCCAATGCGTTGGACGCAAAGGTCCGCAAGGGCGAGAAGTCCTCTGTCGTCGTTTATTACGGTCAAAGCCGGAAAGACGCGGGCGCATATGAGCATGACCGCAGCGACGGGGATGATCGCTCCGAGGAGGCCCGCATCTTCCGCTTTCAGAAATCCTACCGCGTGTTCAATGCCTGCCAGATCGAGGGCTTGCCCGACAGCTTCTTTCCGGACCCGGAGCCCGTGCCCGAGCATCCGCGGTCCGAGCCAATCCCGCACATGCAGGCGTTTTTCGATGCCATCGACATCACGACCGTCTTCACGGGCACGGAGGCGTACTATTTGCCACCCGTGGACAAGGTCTACATGCCGTCCATCACGCGGTTCCAGGACCCGCGCAATTTCTACGGGGTCTGGGCCCATGAGCTGGCCCATGCCACGAAAGCCCCGCATCGGCTGAACCGTGATTTCGGGTTCTCGAAGTTTGGCAACACGTCCTATGCGCGCGAGGAGATCGTCGCGGAATTGACCTCGGTGTTCCTGGGTCAGACGCTCGGCTTCACGGCGCATACGCTCGAGATGAATGCTGCCTATCTCCACAACTGGCTGCGGTAATGATGAGCTCATCATTAGCGCAGTTATCGCGAGGACGGCATAATGCGGAGGGGAATTTCGTAGCCCGTTTGATTTCAATGTGTTGGGCTGGGGTGCTGTTGCCCTTGCTGCGCATTATTTGAGACAGGAGGTTCCCTTGGTTGGCCCAACTAACCAAGGAGAACCAAATGTCATCATCCCAATCTGAGGAGCTTTCCAAGCTTCGCGACATGCTGCGCCGTCAGCGCTATAGCCCGACTGTCATTCACAATTATTGCCTCTACGCGGGTCAATTCCTCGCTTATCTGGAGGAGCGCGCGATTGACCTGCGCGACGTCACCCCGGACCTTGTCGCACAATACCTGCGCCACGCAGTCCGGCAGTTCCAACTGGATCGCGGGCGCGCACCGGGGTCCAGCTGGGCATCAATTCCGCGGTCGGGCATTCACGCTTTGCTACGTTCCGCTTTGTCAGAATGGCCGCCAGCGCCGCCTGCCATGACCGAAGCGGAGCGCTTCGCCCACGAGATCTGCGATCAGTATGAGCGATGGCTGCGGGCCGAACGTGGTCTGGCCGAGCCCTCGATCACGGCGCTGATGTGGGAGGCGCGCCACTTTTGCAAATGGTTCATCCAGCGAAACGGAAAAGCCGGTTTTGCCGATCTGAGCGTGCGCGACATCGATGCCTACATGGACATCAGGGCGCCGGGCCTGACTCGCAAATCGCTCAAGGATGTGGCCGAACGGTTGCGCGGCTTTCTGCGACATCTACACCGGAGCAAGCTGCATCTGGATGACCTCTCGGGTCATGTGATCGCGCCGCTTCTCTACGCCTACGAGGGCATTCCGTCGATCCTGACCGCCGAACAGATCGTACATGTGCTAGAGGTGGCGGGGCAGGACGTCTCGCCTTTGGGTTTGCGCGATCACGCCATTCTTCAACTCCTTTCCAAGTATGGCCTTCGCTCAGGCGAGGTCGGCCGGTTGCAAATCGGCGATATCGACTGGCGTGTCGATACCCTGCGGGTGCAGCGTTCCAAGACCAATACCATGGCTGTTCTGCCCTTGATGGAACCCGTGGGGGAAGCGATCCTGCGGTACTTGCAAGGCGGCCGTCCGGATACTGATGCGCGCACCATCTTCGTACGAAGCCGGGCGCCCTATCAGGCGATGAAGGCGGGCGGCCTCTATGGCGTGGTCAAGCGTCGTCTCGCTGCCGCCGGGATCGAGCTTGCTGGCAAGCGAGGGCCACACATCTTCCGTCACGCCCGCGCAGTCAGCATGCTGAGGGCATCCACCCCGCGCAAGATCATTGGCGATGTGCTGGGCCACCGTTCCCTGGAGGCGACAGCTCCCTATCTCAAGCTTGCCACGGAAGACCTGCGTGCAATTGCCATCGACCTTCCGGGCCGGGAGGTAAGACAATGACGCGCTGGCCTGAAGATGGCGATGTGATCATCGAGAACTACATCGCTCAGCTCCCATTGCACTACGCGATAACGCCAATCTACTATCGCCAGGCGCTGAACAGCTTCTGGCAGGTGGTGTTGCGGTTTGGCGCAACCGACCGGCAAGCACTTGAATACTGGCTGCGCGAGCGCGGTGAGGTCTGGGCCCATTCAACGGTGCAAAACCGCGCCCGGATTGTCGCCCGTTTCCTTGATGCTCTGGCGAATGATGGAAGAATTGCCAGCAATCCGATCTCCGACCTTCGCCGTAACTATAATGCCCGCAGTGACACGGGCATCATACGGGCTTTGATGGCCCCTGATCCCGATCAGGCACTCGAGGTGTTGCGACAACCCCGACCGTTCGAGAGTTCATTGGGAGGGCTGATGCGCGACCATGTCGAACGGATGCAGCGCCGGGGCTACCGGTATGAGGCGGCCGACGTCATTTGCCGCAGGTTCGACCGCTTTTTGCAGCAACGACCCGATCTTGATGGTCAACCACCGGAGACCCTGCTTGAGCACTACCGAAGGACGAAGGCGACCGCGAACCATCCGGCCGAATGCGAGAAACTGGCCCGTATCCTGAACAATGCACTGTGCCACGGCGATCCATCACGGCCCAAACGGCGACCGGACAACCGGCCAGTGAAGCAGGTCGCTCGCGGCTGGCGGCGTCCGCATATCTACAGTCCCGAGGACATCCAGAAACTGCTTGCAATCGCCCGGACCTACCCGTCGCCGCGCGCGCCGTCGCGTCCGATCAATCTCTATACGATGCTGGTTCTGGCCTATTGCGCCGGATTGCGAATTGGCGAGATTGCAAGGCTGACGCTTGGCGACGTTGACATGCAGGCGGGGACCATCGCGATCCGGGAAACGAAGTTCTTCAAGTCCCGCCTCTTGCCGCTGTCGGAGAGCGCGATAGATGCGTTGCGCGCGCTTCTCGAAGCGCGGCAGAAGGCCAACGTGTCTCGCAGCCTTGACGCTGGCTTGTTCTGGCACGATCAGAATAACCGTTATTACGTTCGGGCAACTATTAGCGATCATCTGGTTGCCATTCTGCGCATGGCAGGTCTCAAACCCGCCACGGGAAAAACTGGGCCGCGCATCCATGACCTACGCCACACCTTCGTCGTTCACCGAATCCTCGAATGGTACCGGCAAGGCGTGAATCCCCAGGAAAAGCTGCCGTATCTTGCAACATATCTCGGCCATCGCGACATCAACTCCACGCTGGTCTACATCACCGTGACCCAGGAGCTGTTGCACGAAGCCAGTGAGAGGTTCCGGGCCTTCGCCACGCCCGGCAATGCTGAACCGGCGGAGGTGGCATCATGAAATCTGATCCGCTCCCCCAATTGCTGCGCATGTTCTTCACTGACTGGATGGTCCAGCAACGCAACGCCTCTGTGCACACCATCAAGTCATATCGTGATACCTGGCGGCTCTTTCTGCGCTTTGTCGCGGCCCGGCGTGGCAAGCCGGTTGTTCGCCTAGCGCTGAGCGAATTGACCGCGGCGGAGGTCATCGCCTTCCTGCAACATCTTGAGATCGAACGCGGTGACACCATCGGCACCCGGAACTGCCGTCTCGCTGCCCTGCGCAGCTTCTTCGGCTTTGTGGCGACGCGCGAACCGGAACTGATGGCCCAATGCGCGGACGTCATGAATGTGCCCACGAAAAAGGCACCGATCCGCGCGCCGGATTACCTTGAGCCCGAAGAAGTGCAGGCGATCCTGGCTCAACCCGACCGGTCCACGTTGATCGGCCAGCGGGACCATACCTTGCTGTCGTTCCTCTACAACACCGGCGCTCGCATCCAGGAAGCGCTTGATCTCTGCGCGCAGGCCATCAGGTTTGAGGCACCCGCCTGCGTGCGATTGTACGGAAAAGGCCGCAAAGAGCGGATCAGTCCGCTCTGGCCGGAGACGGTCGTATTGCTGAGGTCGCTACTTGAACGAACACCGAGGCCAGCCAATGAGCCTATCTTTGTGAACCGCTACGGCAACCCCCTCAGCGCCTCGGGTGTGCGCTTCAAGCTGGCGGAATATGTCCGGGCGGCTGAAAGGACCGTGCCAACGCTGGCGAGAAAACATGTGACACCGCACAGCTTCCGGCACGCGACGGCCGTGCATCTGGTAGCCGCCGGCGTCGACGTCACGGTGATCCGCAGCTGGCTTGGTCACGTCAGCCTTGAGACCACAAACCACTACGCCCAGGCCAACCTGGAAACCAAACGCAAGGCGCTGGAGCGAGTTGAAAAACCGAAGACCAGTAGTTCGCCCTCGTGGCGGCGCGACCAAAGCGTGCTCGACTGGCTGGACACACTCTGATCGGCGCTACAGATAATGCGGAGGAAAAATGCCGGAAGCACCGAGAAACAAGGGGCTTGCCGGACTTCCTCCGCATTATGCCGTCCTCGCGATAATTGCGCGTCCTTCGGTCGGACAAGGGCGCGATCTTCCGGCACGCCGCGGACGCGCAGCGGGCCTGCGATTACCTGATCGCCAGATCCGAGACGGGCAGGGCGGGGGAGGGCGCGCAGGCTGCTTGACTATGCTTTGCTGCAAAGCAGAAAATGGCAGCTATGAGCCAACAATGACCAATGCCGCACGGCATGCGAATGGCTGCTATCGCTACGTTTACGGCAAGGCCTCGCCAGTGATGTAGGTATACGACCCTCGCAACAGTTGCAGCACCACGTCCAATTCGGCTTCAGTCATTGGGGTATAGATCATCACGAACCCCTCCCAACCCGCGCGCTGGTCGGCCCAAGGATGTGCCACGGCCCAACCGGCGTCTTTCGCGGCAAGAGCTGTGTCTGGGTGCAGCGAGGCATGCAAGCTGCCATCAGGGTGAAGATGCGCAAACTCGCGCCCGCCAACGATGGCCTGCGGCTGCGCGATCGACACGTCGCTCGTCAGTTGAAACCCGACCGCACCCGGGAGTGATACGCGGGTCGCCCCAAGAACAACCCCGGGAAATTCAGCGACTTGACGCAGCATTTCTTCCGACAACTCAGGGACCGGCGATACGCCGATCTGCACGTGCGGCACGCCGTCAGTGGTGTCCGGACGCGCGCCATCCCGCATCGGGAAAGTCACGTTCTGAGCGGAGGCGGGCGCCACTGCAGTGAGCAGCGATACTGCGGCCGAGATCAGAAGCAGGTTTGAAAGGCTTGGCATCTCGATATCCTCATGGTCCCGGCCGCAGCGTTGATTGTCTGGCTTAAGCGGCGTGGAACGCCTGGCTTACGGCATATGTGTCCTCGAACCAGTTCCAGAGCACGACCTGTCCGTCACGCACCTTGGCTCGCAGGGCAAAGGTGAACGCGTCGGTTTCCGCGCCGGAGGCCGTCAGCCGCAATTTCATCCGCCCGAACACGGCCACGGTGTCGCCGGAGGCGAAGGCGTCCTGATTTTCCCATTGGGTCACCTGAACATTCCGTGAGAACGTGCCAAGGAAGCCGAAGATCGTCTCCTTGCCTTCCCATGTGCCGATCCATGGCAAGGCGGGATCACCTTCGTTTTGCCAAACCATGTCATCGGCCATAAGCGCGCCCATGGCATCCATGTCACCACCGCCCATGGCCCCCATGAAGGCCATGACCGTATCGAACGAGGCTTGGGTTGCGTCGTCGGTGGTCTGCGCGGTCGCTGGCGCTACGAGGGTGAACCCAGTTACTGCGGCTGCGGATGCGGCCAGAAGCTGTCGTCTGTGCATTTTGATACTCCAATTGGCCGACGCTTACTGTCCGCGCAGTTGTTGCAGTGCGCTGGCCCAGTCTTCGACGTGGTAGGTGCGGACAATCACACCGTCGTACAACTCGTGGATATCGATCGTCAGGATATCAAAGCTACGTCCCTCACCATCGACACCGAAGAACGGGCCTGTAGGCGTTCCCGTCGCGCGGCTGCGCACGGTTACGAAATCACCATCCTGATGCATCGCCTGCACGGACCAGTCGAGATCAGGAATGAGTTGGCTGAAGAACCCCATCTGGCCGACGAAACCGTCGCGCCCCTCGTTCTCGCCGGAATAGTCGCCAACGCTTTCCCAGCTCTCGGACGTCGCGCCAAGGAATGCCGCGACATGCGTTTCCGAACCAGGGTTGCTAAGCAGATCATAGAAGGTCTGCACGGTCGCCATGTCGTCTGCGGCTGCACTGGTTGCGATGGCTGTCAGGCCAAGCGCGGTCGCTGCCAGAGTTGTTCTGAATGCGTTCATGGATGTATCTCCTGGTCGGTCAATGACGGTGCCGCGCGGGGTTGCGGGCCTCCTCCCGTCAAGATGGACAAATCCAGATACCAGCATAAGATAGGATAGATAAGTTTAACTATTCGGATTACTTGCATAATGATCGACCGACTGCGGCAGATGGCAATCTTCGCAAAGACGATTGACCATGGATCATTCCGTGGTGCTGCGCGGGAACTACGGCTGTCGCCCTCGGTGGTCAGTCACCATATCTCGCAGCTTGAAGAAAGCCTTGGCGTCGCGCTGATCTATCGCTCGACCCGCAAGCTGACGCTGACGCGCGAGGGCCACAGGCTTCTGGCTGCAGCGCAAAAGATGCTGGAGGCCGTCGAAGGCGAGTTGGCTGATCTGTCGGTGTCCGCAACTGCGCCAAGCGGTGAGCTTCGCATGACAATTCCATCCGTCCTGTCACAATCGCATTTCACAGAGCAAATCGCCGCCTTTTCTAAAACGCACCCTCGGATCAAGTTGTTTCTGGACTTCTCAGACACGCGGCGCGCGCTCATCGATGATGGCTTCGATATTGCAATCCGAATGGGGCCGAAGGCGCAAAACTCCGCGACCACACGCAAACTGTTTTCGGTCAATCGCAAGTTGGTCGGGTCCGCTGAATACCTCTCATCGCGACCGGTTCCCGATGATCCCAAGGACCTTGTAGATTGGGACTGGCTGGCATTGACACCTGCGCAGAACGTGCCCTTGGAATTCCGTAAAACTGGCGTCAATCAAGCAACTATCAAACCGGAAGCGCATATCTTTGCAAACGATGCCCAGGCGCTCTATCGTTTTGCTCGCGCGGGCCTAGGACTTGCAATCGTTCCGGATTTTCTGGCCAGCGATGATGTTGAAGCAGGGTCAATGCAATATGTTCTGTCGGATTGGAAATTACGCGCGATTGATGTCTTTGCAGCTTGGCCAGCCAACGCTCCAAAGCATGGCCTCATTCATCTGGCATTGGATGCCTTTAGTTAGAATAGACCCTGAAGCTGCCAATGACCCAGTCGTAGCGAAAGCACTGTTTTCCCGCTGAGCGGACTATCGGAACTGTTTGGTTCGGGCAGGTTTGGACGGGGTCTTATGCCAAGCGGAAAAGAAAAAGCGGGCTTTGAGAAGGGTGTTTCAAGTTCTCAAAGGAGATCCCCATGTCCATGACCGTTCAATCCCAGCCAGACCGTCCGGATCCGACCGTGATCGCGGCGCAGAACGACGCGTTTCGCAAGCTCGCGTGCCTTGGAGTGCCGCCCGCCCAGCCCATCCAGGGCCGGATGCATGTCACCCGCTCGCTTATGGAGGCCGGTGACGGCTTCATGGCCGAGGCGGTGAAGGCCACCGGTGCGTTCGACACCTTCGAGCCTGAGAATGACCCGGAAGGCTGGCACGATTTTGGGGCGGTCGAGATCCGGGGCGAGACCGTGTTCTGGAAAATCGATCTCTATGAGGCAGATTCGGATTTCCGCTACGGGGCTGAGACCCCGGACAATCCCGCCACCACCGTCCGCGTGCTGACCATCATGTTGGCGCGCGACTGGTAGGCGAGGGGACACCCCCAAGCCTTATACGTCAAGCAATGAAGGCCCACTGACCCCTCAAAGGGAGAGTGGGCCTTTTGTCGTGGTGATCCCTGAAGCCGGGGATTGGTCACGCGCATGAAGGCGCGGGCCACACCTCACCCACCTGGAAGGATATCCCATGACCACAAGCTTTGCTCCCCTTACCGTCGCCATCGGCGATCTGGTCCCGCATCCCGCCAATGTGCGCAGCAACTCTCCGGAAACCTATGACCCCGAGAACATCGCGCATCTGAAGGCCAGCATCGCTGTGCTTGGCCTGCTCCAGCCGCTCTTGGTCCAGAAGCTTGACGGCAAATATGCTGTCCTCGCCGGTGGCCGGCGCCATGCAGCCCTGAAGGAGCTGATCGCCGACAAGACCACCAAGGGGTTCACCGCGAAAGCCAAGGTCGACTGCCGCCTCGTGCCGGAAGACTGCGACGTCACCACGGCACTGTCGCTGGCCGAGAACATCACCCAGGCACCGATGAATGCCATCGACGAGTTCGAGGCCTTCGCCCGGATGATGGAGGTCGACGGCCAGACGCCCGAGACGATCGCGAAGACCTTCGGTACGACCGTCGTCGCCGTCAAAGGCCGGTTGCGCTACGGGCTGATCCACCTCGACATCCGCGCCGCGGCCCGAGCGAAGACAATCACGCTTGATACGATGAAGGCCTTCGCCGAGCACCCGAGCCAGGAGGTGCAGCGCGAGGTCTTCGAGGCGCTCACGAAAGACGGCAGCTATCTGCAGGCCTATACCGTTCGACAGGCGCTCAAGTCCCGCGGCGTGCAGGTCAGCGATGATATCGGGGCTTTCGTGCGCGCGGATTACGAGGCGCGGGGCGGCGCTGTCGCGGCCGATCTTCTGGAAGAGCATTCCGTGCTCGAGGATGCGGCGCTGGTCGAGACCATCCTGCTCGAGAAGCTCGGTGCCGCTGCCGAAGAGGCCCGTATGAGGCTGGGCTTTGCCTGGGCCGATGCGATGGTGCGCTATGATTACGCGACCATGGCGGACTATGGCCGCGTCTATCCCGGCCCGATCGAGCCCGATGAGGCCACCCAGAAGCGCATCGATGAGATCACCGCCGAGCTTGAGAAATTGCAGCTCGAGATGGAGGATGAGGGGCTCGAGGACGGAGCCTACAACGCGCTTTACGAGCGCGTGGACGCTCTGGAAGAGGAAGCCCGCGATCTGCAGGAGGCCTACAGCACCGAGGACCTCGCCCGCGCTGGTGTGATTGCGTCCTGGTCGGGCGGTCAGGTGACCCTCCATGTGGGCCTCGTGCGCCCGGAAGACACCGTGAAAGAGGAAGGCGCGCGCGGCTCCTCGGCTAGCCCGACCGGGGAGGAGCCCCCGGACGCCGACGAAATCACCTACCCGGCCTCGCTGGCAGAGGACCTCAAGACCGAGCGGGCCATGGCCCTTGGCGCCGCGATGGCGCTGCATCCGGAGGCCACGCTCGATCTGACGCTCTTTAAGCTAGTGAGCGACGTTCTTGCCAGCGGCATGAGTGTCACGCAGGCGATCAAGGTCGAGGCCCGCAAGGAATACCGCAGCCACGCCAAGATGGACGAGATCGATGGCGCCTCGCTCGAGCAGGTGGCGGCGGTGCATGATGCGCTTGACCTCTCGTGGCTCGATGACGCCCGCGCGCCCGCCGATCAGTTCGCGGCGTTTCGCGCGCTCGATGCAGGGGAGAAGGCCAAGCTCGTGGCCTATGCCACGGCCAGCACCACGCAGTCCTGCTTCGCGCGGGACCCGCGGCGCGACAGCCTGATGCATGCGTTCGAGATCGAGATCATGCCCGACATCCGCGCCTACTGGACGCCGAATGCGGCGCTCTTCAACCGCTTCAAGAAGGCCTGGCTCCTGAAGATCCTCGGCGAAGATCTGGGTCTGGCCCAGGAGGCGATGACGCTGGCCTCGTCGAGCAAGAAAGAGATCGTCGCTTTCTGCGACAAGCTCTTCGCCGAACCCTTCGCTACACTCACGGACGCGCAGCGCGCTGCCGTGGCCGCCTGGTGCCCGCCGATGATGCAGACCGCCGGGGACGCCTCTGATGAGGCGGAGCCCACTGCGGAAACCCCGGAGCCTGACAGCGAGGTCGCGCAAGCGGCCTGAGCCATCACGCGACCCGCGCGAGGCATTCCCCGCGCGGGTCGACCATTCCAAACCGAACAGAAAGACATCCCCATGGCTATTCTCAAGTTCTCTGCCTCCGCAGTTGCGGCGCAGATCGCCCATGCGCGCGCCTGCAAAACCTTCCTGCCCAACTGGAACGGGCCTGTGGACAGGCCCGCCCTGATCCTCATCGTCGGCAATGGTGTGCATCTGCGCTCAAACGGCATCGATGGCACGACCACCCGCATCGTCACCACCGAGCAGGCCGATCCCTCCTTTGCCTTCGCCGACGGCATGAACCCGTTTCGGGATACCGACTGGATGGCGCAGCGTCGCATGGCTTTTCGTGATCTGACCGGCCAATTCTACACCGACATCCTCGACGATGTGCAGGTGCTCATCGACCGGGGGCGAGGGGCCATCCGGCTCGCCACCGATGGCCACAGCATCCGCGTCTTCGTGCGCCGCGCCTCGGACTACCTCATCGGCGGAACCTACGAGGTGCCCTCGGGCCTCGGCGGCACCTTCCGTGTCATCCTCAAGGATGCCTGCGACACCTTCGCGATCGTGCAGAACTGCGGCAATTCGGCGTTTTGGGAATACGAAGATGATGAAGCAGCACCAATGTCTCGAGAGCGCGCAGCGCGGCAGGGTATTGGTGCTTCGACATATTCCCATAAACGCTGCGAGGATTTCGACGCCATGCAGCCCTACCGCGTGCCGCTCGATGCCCTGATGGAGATTGATGATCGGAGGGCGGCTTAATGGGATGGCTTTTCTACACCGACGGCCGCGTTAAAACCTACGCGGATGAGAGAGCGGAGATCACCCGGCTCTGCACCTTCGAGGGCGACAGGCGCAAAACCGAACTGGTGAAAGCCTGCAAGGTCGGCTCAACCTGGTATGCGGCGGCAAAGGTCACCAATCTTGACGGCACCCCTGTCGAGGACACGACCTATGTCACAGATGCTGATGGCTCGATCACCTTCGGGGCTGTCTTCCTCACCCGATACGATGACGGCTGCTGGGGCTACAAGGACATGGAGGAAAGCGCGGGACCGGTCGAATCCCGCGCGCCACTGAGCCTATTGGCCCTGCTGTCCGAGCTGAAAGACCCAGACAGCTACGCCCAGGACTGGCGTCAGCGTTGCCGGGACTGGGCTGCGATCCCGGACTACGAGGAAGGCGACAAGATCAGGCTCGCCACGCCCGTGACACTCACCGATGGCAGCACCTGCCAGATCGTCACCGCGACCCACTACAGGCGGGGTCGGCAAAAGCGCCGCTGTTACCGCATCGAGGAAACCGGTGGGCTCGTACGCCTGTCGAAGGCCTCGCTTGCGGGCTCGGAGCTGCTCAGCTCCGCGAAGGGCGCGGCCAGTCCTGTGCTGGCGGAGTTCCTGGCGGGGCGAGATTAGGTCCTACGCCGGACGGTTCATCGACCTGCCCGGCGACAGCAGATCCTGCGGCTTGTCTTGACAGGGCAATGCAAATGCATTACCTATCGCAGGCAGCAAAGACCCCCATTCTTTCAGGAGACTGCCATGACAGCGCTCGCACAAGATGTCTCGAAACTCACGGATCGATATCAGACGACCGTGCCGGCGGGTGTGCGCAAGCAGCTCAAGCTGGGCAAGGGCGACCAGATTCGCTACTGTACCGAGCCGAGTGGCAGGGTCTATATCGAGCCCGTGCGCGGCGACGAGGAAGATCCCGTGCTCGGAGCTTTTCTCGATTTTGTCGAGGCCGATATCAAGGCGCATCCGGACCGCATTCGGGCGTTCGATGGGGCTTTGCATGACCGTCTTGCAGCACTGGTCGGAGACGTTGACGTCGATCTCGATGCGCCGCTATCGCTCGAGGATGAATGAGCGGCGATAGCGTGCCCGCCCAAGCGCCCCTTGTCGTAAACGGATGGTCGATTTATGCGCATCCGCTCTTTCTGGATCAGCTCGAAGGGCTGATTGAAGAGGTCGAGGCGCGTAAGGCACGCGATCCTAAGACCTGGCGCAAGAAAAATTCCACGAAACGGCTGGCCGCCATCTTCAAGCTGGTCACCGAGGCCATACCGGCAGATCCGGGTGCCGCCGCCTTCCGGCAAGGCGGCACACTCGGCGATCACCGCAAGCACTGGTTCCGGGCGAAATTCTTCCAGCAGTATCGGCTGTTCTATCGGTTCAACAGCGATGCGAAGGTCATCGTGGTGGCCTGGGTGAACGACGACAAGACCCTGCGCGCCTACGGCAGCAAGACGGATGCCTATGCGACGTTCAAAGGGATGTTGGAAGATGGCAATCCACCTGACAATTTCGACGCGCTCTTGAAAGAAGCTGCAGCGGCGGGCAAGCGGTTCGAAACTTCCCTTGAAGCGGTGCCCGATCGGTAAGTGGGCCAGCTTGCTCTGACCCTTTGGCATTATCGTTTACGACGCCCCGCTGGAAGATGTAGCATCGGCTGATAATACGGTCGGAGAAAGCACAATGATTGAGGCGGAAAAGGATAGGCAGCACCTCGGGCTAGAGGAGCAATGCGCGCCTGACCTGACGGGGCACCGTTTCCCAATTGCTGTGCACGTTGCAGACATGCCCGATGACCTCGGCAAGCTGCTGGATATCGGGCTCGAGGAGCATTTCCGTGGCCGCTGAAGCGAATTCGTATGACACGTGGTTTCGCATGAAGGTAAAGGCCGCGCTTGAGGATGCACGCGCCGAAACTTCACAGGTTCAGGTGATGCAGGCCGCACAGGCATTGATTGATGCGAAGCGGCGGGTCGAACCCAAGTCCTGACCAAGCCTTGGAGGTCGGCGCGGTCTGACCCCCGTCACCCTGAAAAGCGAAAGCGGGCTTTTTGTCCTTTGGAATTCAGACCCTGATCCAAAGGAAAATCCCCATGACCAAGCCCAAACCGGCAAACCCGGCTCTCTCGATCTCCCACCCTGATCTCGCCTCTGCCCTCGCGCATCTCGGCGCGGAGGTCGACAACCAGCCCCTGCGCAGTTCAGCGCTCGCGCGTATCATGCGCGAGACGTTCCATGGCAGCGATGCCGGCGGTGCCTGGGACTGGCGCATGGCATATGACCTGATGCAGGCTGCGGCTGTTCAGGTGCTGCTGCGTGGGGACGGCGCGGCAGGTGACATCGCCGCTGCAAGGCTGCTTGCCTCGCGGCTTCTGACGGAAACCCGCCGCTCCGAGCAGCAGATCCGGCTGCAGCAGTTTTCCACGCCGCTGCCATTTGCGGCGCTGGTCGTGCGGGCGGCGGCGATCCGCAAGGGCGAGACCGTGCTGGAGCCCTCGGCTGGCACCGGTGCCCTGGCAGCTTTCGCCGCCCGGGCCGGTGCCACGCTTCTGCTCAACGAGATCGACCCCTTTCGCCAGCGCCTCCTGCGCGCGGTCTTCGGCAGCGAGGTGACTGGCCATGACGGCGAGCATATCGACGATCTGCTGCAGACGCCGGATTTGCCCGACGCGGTGGTGATGAACCCGCCCTTCGCCTCTTCGGTTGATCGCTCCCGCGACAAGCACATCGCCGCCAAGCATCTTATCGCGGCTGCCAAGCGCTTGGCACCGGGCGGGCGGCTGGTGGCGATCATGCCGCCGGGGTTCACGCCCGAACGCGATGCCGCGCATTGGTCCCGCGCCTGCGGTCTCCTGACGCCACGATTGGTGCTGACGATGCCGGGGCAGGTCTATCGCAAGCTCGGCACCTCTGTCGAAACCCAGCTCATGGTCTTCGACAAGGTGCAGGAGGACGGCGAGATGATCCGCGCCCCTGTGCGGGATCTGGATGAAGCCCTTCCTTTTGTCGACGCCGTGGCCGCGACCCGGCCCGAGATGCGCACCGTACAACAGGCAGCGGCGATCCCTCATGCTCGGCCGACCGTTCGATCATCTGTCCCGCGCAAGACCGCTGCTGCGCCTGTCGCCGCCTCCAAACCCCGGGCCAATGCCGTCCGTCCGCTCAGCTTCACGAGCCTTCAGACCCCGCGCAACAACATGCCCATCTCGGACATCTATGCGCGCTACCGTCCGCAACGGATCGAGATTGCGGATGCGCAGGAACATCCCACGCCGCTCGTTGAAAGCATCGCCATGGCCTCGGTTGCCCCGCCCATGCCCTCAAATACGGGCCGTGATGACTTGCGCCTGCCCGCACGGTTGATCGAGGAGGGACATCTCTCCGAGGCGCAGCTCGAGACCATCATCATGGCGCATGATGCCCATGGGCGCGATCTGCCAGGGCGGTTTACCATCGATGACGACCAGACCAAGCTGACGCGCGCCGATGATGACCCGGACGCACGGGCCTATCGCCTCGGGTATTTCCTCGGCGACGGCACCGGTTGCGGCAAGGGCCGCGAATGCGCGGGGCTCATCCTTGTCAACTGGCTGGCCGGGCGCAGAAAGGCGATCTGGGTCTCCAAATCCGCCACGCTTATCGAGGACGCGATCCGCGACTGGACCGATCTCGGCGGCTCGCCAGCCGACATCCAGCCGCTCTCCAAATGGAAACCGGACCAGCCCATCCCGATGGGCGACGGGATCCTCTTCGTCACCTACGCCACGCTGCGCTCGGCGGGAAAATGCGGCACCACGCGGCTCAGCCAGATCCTCGACTGGATGGGCGAAGACTTTGAAGGCGTGCTGGCTTTTGATGAAGCCCATGCCATGCAGAACGCGGCAGGGTCCGATCAGGGCAGGGGGGTCAAACCCTCCCAGCAGGGCCTTGCTGGCCTGCGGCTGCAACTGGCAGCACCCCGCGCTCGCGTCTTCTACATCTCGGCCACGGGTGCCACGAGCGTGCACAACCTGGCCTATGCCGCGCGGCTGGGGCTCTGGGGGCAGGGCCCCGAATACCCCTTCCCGAGCCGCGAGAGCTTTGTGTCGGCGATGGAAGCTGGCGGTGTCGCCGCCATGGAGGTGGTCGCGCGCGATCTCAAGACGCTCGGGCTCTACACGGCGCGTGCCCTCAGTTTTGATGGGGTGGAGTATGACGTGCTCGAACACGCGCTCACTCCGGCCCAGATCGAGGTCTATGACGCGTACGCTGGAGCGTTTCGCACCATCCACCACAATCTCGAAGCCGCGCTGACGGCGACCGGCGTCAACGACGCCTCGGGCGAGACCAATGCGTCAACCGCACGCGCCTCGGCCAAGTCCCGCTTCGAGAGCACGAAACAGCGCTTCTTCAACCATCTCCTGATGGGCATGAAGGCTCCAAGCATTATCCGCGCCATCGAGGACGATCTGGCGGCGGGCAAGGCTTGCGTCATCCAGGTGGTCTCGACGGGCGAGAGTCTGCTGAAACGCCGGCTTGAGACGATGGATCCCGAGGATGAACTCGTCGAGGGTGCCTTGACGCCGCGCGACTATGTTCTCGGCTACCTCGAACAGGCCTTCCCAATCCATGCTCAAAAGCTCGTGGAGATCGATGGCAATATGGTGGCCGAGCCGCTCCGCGATGAAACTGGCGCGCTGGTCGTCTCGCGCGAGGCGCTCGCTCTGCGTGACGCGGCCATGATGGAGTTGATGACGCTGGCTCCGATCCCCTCGGCGCTCGATCAGATCCTCTGGGCTTTTGGCGACGAGGCCGTCGCAGAAGTCACGGGGCGGTCCATCCGGCCCCTCAAGGCCGAGGATGGTCATCTCTTCATCGAAAAGCGCGCCGCCAGCAGCAATTCATCCGAAACCCAAGCCTTCATGGACGGCGAAAAGGATATCCTGATCTTCTCCGATGCAGGCGGCACGGGCCGGTCCTATCACGCGGCCCAAACGGCGAAGAACCAGAAACGGCGGCGGCACTATCTTCTGGAGCCCGGCTGGCGCGCCGACGCGGCCATCCAGGGGCTCGGGCGCACGCATCGCTCGGCTCAGGTCAGCGCGCCCTTCTTCCGGGTCTGCACCTCGGATGTGCATGGTGAGAAACGCTTCACGTCGACTATAGCCAAACGCCTCGACCAGCTGGGGGCCCTGACCAAGGGTCAGCGCGAGACCGGCTCGCAGGGCATGTTCCGCGAGGAGGACAATCTCGAAAGTCCGATCGCGCGCGCGGCGCTGCGTGGGTATTTCGCCGATCTTGCCGCCGGGCGCGCCGAGGCGATGAGCTACGAGAGCTTCACCGACTGGACAGCCCTGCGTCTGATCGACAAGGACGGTGTGCTTCTCGAAGAGCTTCCGCCGATCCAGCGGTTTCTGAACCGGGTGCTTGCCCTTCCCATCCACATGCAGAACGCGCTCTTTGCCGAGTTCATGAGGCGGATTGCCGATCAGTCTGAGCGGGCGCGCGCGGCGGGCACGCTCGATCTCGGCGTGGAAACCCTGCGCGGCGAGAAGATAGAACAGGTCTCCACGGAAGATCTCTGGACCTGCCCGAAATCCGGCGCGGTGACGCGGATCATCGGACTGGAGGTCACCGACCCAGTCCATGTACTGGGCGCCAAAGAGGCCATGTCGCGCAATCCCGACAAGCTGCCGATGGTCAATCGCGCCTCCGGTCGCGGGGCGCTCATCTCGGCGCGGCCCATGCAGATGTATGACGAGGATATCGTCACGCTGATGCGCAAGGTGTTGCGGCCAAACGGGTCGAGCTATCTCGAAGAGGCGCGGTTCGAGTCCTCGGCCTGGGAAGAGATCAGCAGGCCCGAGTTCGCACGGCTTTGGGATGCCGAGGCTGCGTCCCTGCCGAAAACCACCACGACCAAGCTCTACCTGCTGACCGGGCTTTTGCTGCCGATCTGGAAGGATATTCCGACCACGAATGAGCGCATCTACCGGGTCACGCCCGATGGGGCGACCGCCATGATCGGGCGTACGCTGAGCGAGGAAGGGGCGGCCGCGCTGCGCGCCCGCTTCCTCGACCCCAATCCGCAAACACCGCAGGAGATGCTGACCGCCGCCCTCGGCACCACCGCGCCACTCAATCTGGGCCGGGGTCTGACCCTGACCCGTCGCCGGGTCGCGGGCGCGATGCGCCTCGAGCTGGGCGGCGCGGACAAGGGCATGATCGACGGTCTGAAGGCAATGGGGTGTTTCACCGAGATCATCGCCTTCCAGCTGCGGGTGTTCCTGCCGCATGGGGACGGGATCGACACGGGCCGCATTCTGGCCCGGATCGTTGGGCAGGGAGCCGCTAGAGCTGCAGAACAAGCCGCCTGAAAAGTCAAAGAGGGCTTTGGGCCGGGCGTCGCGGATCGGGGTTTGCCCGGTCTGCGCTTACCGGGCGCGCGCAGACCAATTCCACGCCTGGCCCCCCCAAATTCAGATAAGAGGACAGACCCATGACCAACCCCCAGATCGACTATGCCGCAATGGCGGCTCAGTGGCGCGCAGAGCGTGAAACCACCTTGAAGGCATCCCGAACGGAGCTACTCGCGCAACTACGTGCGCTTGGCATCAGCGAGGTCACTGCCGAATACGAAGGCTATGGCGACTCCGGCAATGTCGAGGATGTGACGGTGCAGCCTGCAGAGATCCAACTGCCGGAGCCGCTTGCCACAGAGGTTGGCGACTTTGCCTGGTCGCTCGCCTATCACCATCACCCGGGGTTCGAAAACAACGAGGGCGGCTATGGCACGCTGACCTGGGACATAGCACTAGACAGCGTCATCCTCGATCACGCGGACCGCTATGTCGAATGCTCGCACAGCTATGACGAGGGGCTGTGAGATGGCCCATCCGCTTCATCATGCTGAAAGCTCTGCCCGGAAATTCGGCGGGGTGCCGTCCGACTATCAGGCTGTGCACGATTGGTTTGACGCCTCGAAAGAGCACCTCGCGCTCTTCACGCACAGAGCTTTGCGCCATCACGCCCAAGGCCTGTTCGAGGCCGAACGTGTCTTCGGCCTGACCCTGACCAATAGCGCAGGTCGGGACATCCCCGTGCGCTGGATCGGCGAGCAGCATATCCGTGAAGACTGCCAGGGCCGCATTCCGAGCATGGCGGACTGGCTGCGACGGATCCAGCCTGAGCCATGGATGGCCAATGGCCATATCGACCGGCATTCTGGCGATGAGCCCTGCGGCGACCCAAGGGTTGCCTGGGCCTCCGAGGTCGCCGCCGGAAGAACGGTTCTTGGCCTGAAGGATTGGATGGCGGCGCGCGCGACGCAAGCCACGCAAGGTGCCTGACAGCTCTCGGCCGATTGCCAAACGAATGCTGCACGGAAGCCCGGTTGTAACCGGGCTTCTTGCGTCGTTTCCCCACCATTCTTCTTAAAGAGGACCCCATGACACTCGATGACATCAAGGCGGCCGTCGATGCCGGCCAGACAGTGCATTGGGCCAATACCGGCTACATTGTCCACAAGGACCGGCTTGGTCAGTACCTCATCACCTATGTGCCGAATGGTAGCTGCATCGGTCTGACCGACCGGGGCGGGCACCGGTTGAACGGAAAAGAGGCGGAGTTTTTCATCGCGCGATTGGAGGACGGCGCGGAAAATCCGGTCTGCCAATCAAGGCCAGACGGGCAGGGCGACGCGTTGCACTCGGAGGCGCGGGGGCATTTCCACTCGGACGGCAGCTCTGACCCGTGTGCGGGGCTGAAAGGAAAGCAAGCTTTCTGATTTGTGATCCCTCAAGGGGTCGAGAAAGCAATCCCGGATGCGCTGGCAAGAACGTCAGGCACCGGCCAATCCAAGAAGGAACTATCCCATGTTCGCAGGAACCCTCACCCGCAACGTCGAGACCGCAGCCGCTCAGTACACCGGCATGATCCATTCGACACGTTTCGATATCGCCATCCAGCTTGAAAACCGCCCGAAGATGTCCGAACGCAGCCCGGATTTTGACGTGACGGCAGTCAACAAATCGGGCCGTAAGGTGCGCATCGGCACGGCCTGGAACGAGACCGGCAATACCAGCGGCAACCCCTACATCTCGATGCAGATCGATGTCGGCTTGGGTCCGTTCCGGGTCAACGCGGTGCAGACGAAAGAGGCGCGCGCGGCCCAGAGCGGCGCGTTCGAGATCATCCCGCTGGTCTCGAACGGCCTGATGAAATCCGGCTCGATCTCGGGCGAGCTCACCGCCATGGACGCCGACAACGCCTTCACCGGCTACATCGCCAACATGATGTTCGATCTGGAGTTCATGCTGATCGAGAACAGCTACAAATCCGAGGAGACCCACCCCGATTACCGGATCGAGGTCAGCTCGCCCCGGGGCACACCGATCCGCGTCGGCTCGGCGTGGATGGCGAAAAGCAGCCGCACGGGCAATGACTACCTGTCGCTGCTGATCAACACGCCCGATGGCGATCTGCGCGTCAACGCCGTGCAGAACGAAGAACAGCGCGGTGGGCAGACCTTCTCGATCCTCCCGTTCATCGACAGCGGTGAGCAGCCGCAGGATGCAGGCGCGGGGCTCTCGCTGGTCGCCTAATTGGCACGCGAGGGGTGAACCCAAAGGGGAGCCGTGGGACCACGGTTCCCCTTTTCCCATGTCCGTTGGCGTGAAGGACGCCACCCGCTTGCGATCAGGTGCAAATGCGATACAATAATATATTAACGCAATATTGAGGGCGGGCGCGTGGCGGCTAGATCAGGGACGGTTCCATGGTTTGACAGCTTTGATGTTGAGGCAGAGGTTGCAGATCTCCTCGCCCATATCGAGCGCTGCACCGGATTTGCGCTACCCGCCCGACAGCGCGCCGTCATCATGTCCCATGCAAGGGCAAAGCTCGACAGGACAAGGCAGGCATTTCTGGAGGCCAAGGCGGCGGGAAAGCCGGTGTCCACATCGCGGCGTGCGTATCTGACCGACCTGCAGGACACGATCTTCATGGCGATCCCGGAAGAGAACCTTGCGCTGATGCCGCTAAACGAACAGGTCCTGAACGACCCGTCATTTTACGCGGACGCCATGCACCGCGCCGCTGCGATTAGCGAGGATGAGCTTTTCATGGCGCTGTCCTCTTCGCTGAAGGACATGACGGTCCAAGACGCCCGCGCGTTCGTCTCGAAGCTTTGGAACGGCACGATTGACGACAACGCCCGCAAATACGCCGAAGCCCTGAAGCGTCCCGAGCGTGAAATCATGCCTCTGCGACTGGGGAACACTGTGTAAGATCGAAGCCATTCTCTTGGCTTGAGCCGTACCGAGGTTGGCCGCCTCAAACCCCCTTTCCCAACGGTGGCACCCTGTGCAGCGCGCGAAAGCCGTTGAAGGCGCTGTGGGGACGTCTACTGTCGCCAACATGATTAACCGGGATCACATGCGCGCCTTCTTTCGGCGCACCGCGGCGCTTGTCGCCTTTGTCGCACTGCTCTGGGCGGTTCACCTCCTCAATTGGATTATCGGTTACGGCTTGAACCCGGCCTTCGGCCTGATCCCCCGGCACGTAAGCGGATTGGATGGTGTCATCGCCATGCCCCTCCTGCATGGAAGTTTCGCGCACCTTATGGCAAATACGCCGCCGCTATTGGTGATGGGTGGGCTGTTGGTGGCAACGACCACGCGAGCCTTGCTGCCGGTGAACGCCGTGGTGATCGGCCTCGGCGGCGGTTTTGTCTGGCTGTTCGGAAGCTCGGCCATCCATATCGGCGCGTCAGGGCTCGTCTTCGGCTGGTTTGGCTTCCTCGTCGCGCGCGGCCTCGTGGATCGCTCACTGATCACGCTGGGCGCGACACTGGTGGTCGGTTTGCTCTACGGTTCCATTCTCTGGGGCGTTCTTCCGGGTCAACCTGGCGTCTCGTGGGAGGCTCATCTGTTCGGCGCTTTGGCCGGCGCGGCCGCTGCATTGCTTGTGCAAACGCATGTCCATGCGCCGCGCCTCGGCGGCGTCGATCTGGACTGAAGCGGGCCACCTGTCGTTGCCGGCCCAGACTTGCCGTTCACATAATCGACGAGCGCTGCAACGCAGCTTCTCCAAACCAGCCGTTCGTGAACTGCGCAGAATTTTCAACAGGGCAATGACCAGGTCAGCGGACATAGCACCAGTTCACTCCCTCGCAAGAAATGAGCGTTTACGATCCTAAGCGGACATGGTCTTATCGAGCGCTGCACGAAAATTCTGAAGTCTTGCGACTGCAAGGAGGTCAGCAAAACTTCAGGAAAGCTGAATCTAGGTTCAAGCGTCTTGGCAGTGACCCAACAATGCGGAAATCGCCATATATAAACCTAACCAATACCACCATCACCCAAAAAAGCTGTGACGTAAGTTACTGGTGACTGGAGAGACGTTCGCGATCATCTGGACCCATTAACTTCTCTGGAACTTGTGTGGTCGAGGCGGTCAACATTTCGACCGCCTCGGTTTTACTAATCTGCGCCGTGCGCGAGGTCTTTCGCTGTCAGAATGCGCTTCTGCAGGACCGCAATAAGCACAACAAGGCCAAGGCCAAAGGCGTCCGTCAGCCAGCCACCTGCGATCATTGACAAACCCGCTGCCAGAAGGGCAACCCGAACGACAGCACCTGCGTGTCCGATGAACCACCCCTGAACGGCACAGGAGAGAAGATAGACGCCTACAATCGCAGTGATAGCGATGTGGCCGATCTCGAACCAAGTGCCTTCAAGCAGCATCGCAGGGGAGTAGAAGAACATATAAGGGACCACAAAGGCCGCTAAGCCGATCTTGAAACTCTCGACGCTGGTTTTTACCGGGTCGGACCCTGCCAACGCAGATCCGGCGTAAGCCGCCAGGGCGACAGGCGGGGTGATCGCCGACATCACAGCGAAGTAGAAAATGAACAGGTGAGCAATCAACGGCTCTACGCCAAGATTGACGACGCCCGGTGCGATGACACTTGCTGCGACAGCATAAGCTGCGGTTGTGGGCATTCCCATCCCTAGCACGATGGAAATGACCATGGCGAAGAACAGCGCCAAGATCTGGCTCTGGTCCGCAAGCGCCAGCAGAACTGTCGAGAAGCGGGAGCCGATACCAGTCAGGGCGATGACACCCACGATGATGCCCGCGGTCGCGCAGACCGCCACCAGTTGCAGAACCATGCGCGCGCCATTGTCGAGCGCGTTAAACAGCTGCTTCGGCCCCATCCGGTGCGGCGTGAGCCAGGAAACCACGGCGGCCGTAATCATCGCCAGGGTTCCGCAACGGATCACCGAGTATCCAGCGAAGAGGGCATATATCAGCACGATGATGGGGGTCAGAAGATAGATCTGGCGGATCAACGCGCCAAGCTTGGGCAGTTGATCGCGCGGGAGACCTTTGAGGTTCGCTTTCTGGGCCGCCAGATCGATCATGAAGTAAACGGAGATGAAATAAAGCGCCGCCGGAATGATCGCGGCAGAGACGATTTCCATGTAGGGAATGCCGGTGATTTCGGCCATGATGAAGGCACCTGCGCCCATTATCGGGGGCATGATCTGCCCACCAGTCGATGCTGCGGCTTCGACCGATGCGGCGGTCTGCGGCTTGTAGCCCACCTTTTTCATCATCGGGATCGTCAGCGATCCGGTGGCCACCACGTTGCCGGCCGAAGTGCCGTTGATCATGCCCATGAGGCCTGAAGCGAAGATCGCCACCTTTGCCGGGCCACCGCGCTTGTGACCGGCAGCGGCAAAGGCGAGGTTGACGAAGTATTCGCCGACCCGCGTGGTTTGCAGGAAGGCGGCGAAGATCACGAAGAGGATGATGTAGGTCGACGAAATCGCGATGGGTGCGCCAAGGATGCCGTTGTCGGTGAAGATGTAGGAGAAGAAGCGCTTAGCGTCATATCCGCGGTGTTCGAAGATTCCCGGCAGCCACGGGCCGAGGAAGGAATAGGCAACAAAGATCGACGCGATGATCACCAGCGCCATACCTGCAAGGCGGCGGGTCAGTTCGATGATAAGGATCACGCCGGTGATCGCCGCCCACATATCTCCGGGCAGCGCCATGGGCATGCCAGCGCGCAGCTGCAACTGGCGCGCGAAAAAGATCAGGTAGGCGGTCGCGACCAGCGCGGCGACGGCTAGCAGGATGTCTCCGGCGGAAAATGCGTGACGGTCCCGTTGCGGGAAAAGCCAGCCATGCAGGATGGCCAGCGCCGAACCCGCGGCCAGCGGAATTCCGAAGGTGGACATGGCCCAGGCAGGGGGCAGCGCCACGCCCATGAGAGTGCCATTGATCCAGATCGCGGCAACAGCGACAAGCGCATAGCCAATTCCCGCAGCGGCAAATCCCAGCAGAGCCAGCGATGCCGGGTTGCGGTTTTCGTCCCGGGTGTTTTCGGACAACGCGCTTGCGCCGAACAGCAGAAAGCCGAGAAAGAGCCCCCCGCCGACATGGCTCAGGCGGTAGGCCCAGGTCTCGAGCGGATAGACGTTCATGACCATGAGATGAAAGACAGAGTAGGCGACGCACATGGCGGCAACCACCAGGTTACGCGTGCCGGTGAATTCCCGCTGGTTACCGGCAAGCGGATCTTCATCGACGCTTGCCTTTGCGGTTTCCTGTTCGATCAGCGAAAGATCCGGATCCGCGCTGGACGGGCCTTCTTGGTGTTGAGCATTGGACATGATGTGCCATCCGGGAAATGGGATTGAAAAGGGACACGGGCAGGAGCGTACTCGACCGCCCGTGTCATGCAAACGCGAGGACGTTTACTTGAGGTCCGCCGGGATCGCGTAGCCGTTCTCTTCGAACCAGCGCACGGCACCGGGGTGGAACGGAATGACGGCATTCTTCAGAACGTTTTCCGCCAGCGTTTCCTTGGCGGCGGCGTGGTTCTGAACCATGCGGTCGTGGTTTTCCATCGCAATCGCGGTGATCTCGTAGGCCAGGCTTTCCGGCATGTCCTGATGCGCGATGGCAAAGTTCCAGAGCGACACCGTGCGCAGGTCCTCGGGCTGATCTTCGTAGGTGTTGGCCGGGATCTTGAAATCCTGCATCGCCGGCGCGAGTTCCTTGATCGTCGCCAACGTCTCGTCGCCCATCGACAGGAAGCGGACGTCGTTTTCCACGGCGAGTTGTGCATAGGCACCCGTGGGCAGACCTGCGGCATAGACAAAGGCGTCGATCAGCCCATCCTTGAGCTGGCCTGCGGTGTCCGATCCACCAGCGTTTGAGATGTTGGCGGTGTCGTCGGTGGCGTTGAAATAGCGCGTCCAGTAGGTCGCCGAGGTGCCGCCCGCCGGGCCGACCCCGATCCGTTTACCAACGAGGTCCTGGAAGTTCTGGATGTCAGAACTGGCCAGCACTGCGGCCTGAAGCGGTGTCTGGTACATCGGGAACAGGGCGCGCACATTCTCGTGCGGGACGCCGGGCATCAACGGGCTTTCGCCGCGGCGCGCTTCGTCTGCCGGGCCCAGGGTGACAAAGCCAAGCTGATGCTCGCCGGTTTCCACCAGCGTCACGTTCTGAACCGGGCCACCGGTGATTTCCACACCCGCGTTCAGGCCCAGAACTTCACTGAGCATGGCGCCAAAGCCGCTGCCATAGGTGAAATAGGTGCCGCCCTGGCTGCCGGTGCCGATGGTGATGCTGTTCGGCCAGCCGTCGCGATCCTGTGCGGCGACGGGCATTGCGATCGTGGCGCACAGTGCCGCGACTGCGGAAATGGTCTTGAATTTCATGGAACTTCCTCCTCCGATGAGTCCTCCGATGCGCCCCGTATTTTGGGGGCCGCAACAATAAACAGATCATGCGGGGATGGGCGGCCTTGGGCTATGCGCCAAATTTTATATTCAATTATGAAATAATCAGGCCGTAGCTTCCAACTCTGGCAGACGGCTTTCAAGCACGGCAAGAAATGCGTCGCGTGCCGAATCTCTTGTACCGCGCGTCCATGCCGCCGCGAGGATCAGTTTTGACCGCGTCGTTCCATCGGGAATGGACAGGGGAACGAAGGAGACGCCGGGAACCTGAAGCCGCGACGTCCAGCGCGGGACGATGGCAAGGCCTGTCCCCGCCGCGACCAGGTTGACGATGGTTTGCTTTTCTTCGGCCACCTGGGCAATGCGCGCGGTCAGTCCGACATCGACAAAGAGCTTGATTGTCAGATCGTGCGAATGTGGACGGGACCGGCGATCCGGCACGATCAGAGGTTCGTCTGCCAGATCAGAGATCGCAATACTGCTTTGATCAGCCAACCGATGGTTCTCTGGCAAGGCGACTACGGCGGTTTCGAAAAACAGCGTCCGGAAGTTGAGCCGTTGATCGCGCACATCCGGAGGTCGACAGAAAGCGATATCGAGCGAGCCGCTCAGCAGTTTCGGCAAGAGGTGGATGGTCTTCTGTTCGAAGAGCTGGATTTCGAGATCAGGTTGCTCCTCACGCACCAGCTTCAAGAGTTGCGGGATCAATCCTGCGGCCGCGCTATCGATGGCGCCAACTTTCAGGACCGGCGTCTCTGACTTGCGCACGTTGCGCACCTTTTCTTCAAATTGCTCAGCCTGCGCGACCAGAGCGCGAGCCTCTTCGAGAATGCTGGTGCCCGCTTCGGTAAGGGATACGCTGCGCGTGGTCCGGAGGAACAGTCGCGTTTCAAGCTTGTCCTCAAGTAAGCGAATTTGCCGTCCCAGAGAGGCAGGCAACATATCGAGCGATTGCGCGGCCCGCCCGAAATGCAAGGTTTCCGCGACCGCAAGGAAGCATCTGATCTGGTCGGTATCCAATCTCGCGGCTCCAATAGCCACTATTTCACATCTGTATATAATCATACGCAGATTGAGGGCGGCAAGTCCAGAGCTGTAGCGTCATGTCAAGTGTCGGACTGACGTCACACAGGAGGAGATAAGATGACGATCCAGCAAACAGCCCCTGCAAATGGCGCATCAGTGCAGTCGCAGGAACTCAACGAACGGACCCAGGAAATGAAAACCTACAAGATCGCCTCCATTCCCGCCGATGGTATCGGCCCCGAAGTCATCGCCGCCGGGCACCAGGCGCTGGAAGCGTTGGCACGCCGTGACGGCGGTTTTGCGTTCGATGTTACCGAGTTCGATTGGAGTTCAGAGCGCTACAAGAAGACCGGGGCATTGATGCCGGAGGACGGTACCGAACAGCTGAAAAATTTCGACGCAATCTTTTTCGGTGCGGTTGGCGCGCCGGACGTGCCCGATCACGTGACGCTCTGGGGTCTGCGCCTGCCGATCTGCCAGGGCTTTGACCAATACGCCAACGTGCGCCCAACTAAGATCCTGCCGGGAATTTCCTCGCCGCTGGCCGGAGTTGGCCCGGGCGATCTTGACTGGGTGATCGTGCGCGAAAACTCAGAAGGCGAATATTCCGGCGTAGGCGGTCGCGCCCATCGGGGAATGCCGGAGGAAGTGGCGACTGAAGTGTCGATCTTCACCCGCGTCGGCGTAGAGCGGATCATGCGCTATGCCTTCAAACTGGCACAGTCGCGCTCTCGCAAATTCCTGACTGTCGTGACCAAGTCCAACGCACAGCGCCACGGCATGGTGATGTGGGACGAAATTGCGCTGGAAGTATCCAAGGATTTCCCGGATGTGACTTGGGACAAAATGCTGGTCGACGCCATGACCGTTCGCATGGTTAAGAACCCGAAATCGCTCGACACGATTGTGGCCACCAACCTGCACGCAGATATTCTGTCTGATCTTGCCGGCGCGTTGGCGGGGTCTCTCGGCGTTGCGCCCACCGGCAACATTGACCCCGAGCGCCGCTATCCGTCAATGTTCGAACCAATCCACGGTTCGGCCTTCGACATAACCGGCAAGGGGATCGCCAATCCAGTTGCCACCTTCTGGACCGCAAGCCAGATGCTGGAGCATCTGGGCGAGACCGCTGCGGCGGAACGTCTGATGCGCGCCGTGGAAAAGGTGTGCGCCGAAGGCATCATGACCCCGGATGTGGGCGGCACAGCGACCACTCAGGACGTCACTGATGCGGTCTGCGACGCGATCCGCGGCGAGAATATCTGAGGACAGCCAAATGACCGAGGACGATGTAAAGGCGCTGCTGCGCCGCATGATGACGGCTGCCATCGCGGCAGCTGACCCGGCGATGGTTCTGGCACGGCACCTGCCTGAAAAGCCCACGAGTCGCTGCATCGTCATCGGCGCGGGCAAGTCAGCCGCGGCTATGGCGCGTGCCCTGGAGAAAGCCTGGCCCGATGTCGAGCTTTCGGGCATCGTCGTAACCCGCTTTGGCCACGCGGTCCCCACCGATCGCATTTCGGTGCGAGAAGCCTCCCATCCCGTACCCGATGCGGCAGGCTTGGAAGCGGCACGCGACATTCTGCAAACGGCAAAAGCCGCCAGAAAGGGCGATCTGGTGATTGCGCTAATCTCGGGCGGCGGATCGGCGCTGATGCCGATGCCGACACCGCCGCTGACCTTGGAAGAGAAGATCACGGTCAACAAGCTGCTGCTGAAATCCGGCCTGACCATCGACGATATGAACCGCGTTCGGCGCAGGCTGTCGAAGATCAAGGGTGGCGGGTTGGCTCAGGCTGCAAGTCCAGCGAGATTGGTGACTCTTGCGATCTCCGATGTCCCTGGCGACGATCCTGCGGCTGTTGCGTCTGGACCGACTGTGCCTGACCCCTCTTCGGGCGACGACCTCTCGCAGCTGGTCGACCGGCTTGGCCCGGACCTGCCGTTGACTGCGCGTGAAATCCTTTTAGCTAAAGCCGAGAAAACCACTGATTTCGAGGTCGATTTCAGGATGATCGCGACACCGCAGATGTCGCTGGAGGCCGCAGCGACGGTGGCGCGAGAGGCTGGAGTGACGCCGGTTCTGCTGGGGGACGCCTTGGAAGGCGAGGCGCGCGAGTTGGGCATTGCCATGGCGGGCATCGCGAAATCTGTTGCCCGTCACGCTGCGCCAGCGCGTGCCCCGGTGGTCTTGCTGTCAGGGGGTGAGACAACCGTGTCCATTGGCGATACTTCCTCGGGGCGCGGCGGACGGAACACCGAGTTCCTGCTGAGCCTCGCGATTGCCCTGAACGGCCATCCCGGCATTCACGCCCTGGCGGTGGACACCGACGGAATCGACGGCACCGAAGATGCCGCTGGTGCTGTGATCGGCCCAGACTTTCTGGAGCGCGCGCAAACAAAAGGCCTGGATGGCACTGTCAATCTGAGGAACCACGACAGCTATTCGCTGTTCGAGGCCACTGGTGACCTGATTCGCACCGGGCCGACCCTAACCAATGTGAATGATTTCCGCGCCGTCGTGGTGCTTTGACGCCTGCTCAGGCCTAACCGAAGGACATCCCATGATCCGCGAAAGACGCGCCAAGATCGTTGCAACCGTTGGGCCAGCCAGCGCCTCGCCGTTCATGTTACGCAGCCTGTTCAACAAGGGGGTTGATACCTTCCGGCTGAATTTCAGCCATGGCGAACATGACATTCATGCGACCACCATCGCAGCAATCCGTGCTTTGGAAAGCGAGGTCGGCGTGCCGATTGGGATCCTCCAGGATTTGCAGGGACCGAAGATCAGACTTGGGCGAATTGCCGGTGGCGCTCGTATTCTCGACCGACATGAGAAGGTATGCTTTCTACCCGTTGAAACGGCCAAAGACGATACATGTCTGCCTTTGCCTCACCCTGAGATATTCGCGGCTATTGAGCTGGGCCATCGGGTGTTCATCGACGATGGGCGCGTGCGACTTAGAATTACCGACAAGCAGGCGGGCAAACTTGAGGCCGAAGTCATCGAAGGCGGCAAGGTCAGCGACCGCAAAGGGGTCAACCTGCCCGACTGCGTGCTCGACTTGCCGGTGCTAACCGAAAAGGACCGAGCAGATCTTGAGTTCGGCCTTGCCCACGGCGTCGACTGGGTGGCGCTGTCTTTCGTGCAGAAATCCTCCGATCTCGATGAAATCGCCCGGATCATCGACGGCCGGGCTGGTCTGATCTCGAAGATCGAGAAGCCATCCGCGCTCGACGGCATCGACGCGATCATCAACCGGTCCGATGCCATCATGATTGCCCGTGGCGACCTCGGCGTGGAAATCCCGCCCGAAGACGTGCCCGCGCGGCAAAAGGAAATCATCGCGCTGTGCCGCCGCGCCTGCCGCCCGGTGATCGTGGCCACGCAAATGCTGGAATCCATGACAGCCTCCCCCGCGCCCACCCGCGCCGAAGCGTCAGACGTCGCCACCGCAATCTATGATGGTGCCGATGCCGTGATGTTGTCGGCGGAGAGCGCGACCGGAGCCTATCCGTCTGAGGCCGTCGAGGTGATGGACCGGATCATCCGATCAACCGAAAGTCATGCGTTTTACACCAAGGCGATGACAGCCTCGCGCGAGCCATCACAGACGGATGCCGATGCCATTGCCGATACTGGTGCAACGCTCGCATGCGCACTGCACGCAAAGTGCATCATGGCCTATTCCATGTCAGGGTTGACAGGCCTGCGCATTGCGGCACGACGTCCAAAACTGCCTTTGATCGTGATGACTCGCGACCAATCCGTATCGCGCCGAATGGCTTTGGTCTGGGGCGCCCGCTCGGTTCTGGAGGCGACAGCGGAGGACTATGACAGCATGGTCGAAACAGCCAGGTCGGAATGCCAGCGCCTTCTGGCACCGAATGTCGGGGACAAGATGGTGGTCTTGTCAGGTGTCCCTTTCGGGCAAGTGGGAAGCACCAACAACATCCGTGTCGCGACCTTCCGCTGATCAAAATGAACAAGGCTGAAACACCATGAGCTCCATCATCGACATCCACGCACGCGAAATCCTTGACAGCCGGGGAAACCCTACTGTCGAAGTCGATGTCACCCTCGACGACGGCACGCTTGGCCGTGCTGCCGTGCCATCAGGGGCCTCCACCGGCTTGCACGAAGCGGTTGAGCGCCGCGATTGTGATATGGCGCGCTACATGGGCAAGGGAGTTCTAGAGGCAGTGGCGGCGGTCAACACAGAGATCGCCGAGACCATCGTCGGCTTTGACGCTACCGAACAGGTGGCCATTGACATGGCCATGTGCGAACTCGACGGCACCGAAAACAAAGGTCGCCTTGGCGCAAACGCCATACTCGGAGTGTCGCTGGCCGTTGCCAAAGCAGCGGCCAAGTCCACCGGTCAACCGCTCTTTCGCTATGTCGGCGGAACTTCGGCACGCGTCTTGCCTGTGCCCATGATGAACATCATCAATGGGGGAGAGCATGCCGACAATCTGATCGACATCCAGGAATTCATGATTGTGCCGGTTGCGGCGGCGAACATACGCGAAGCCGTGCGCATGGGCTCGGAAGTGTTCCACACGCTGAAAAAAGAGCTTTCGATGGCCGGCATGTCGACCGGCCTCGGCGACGAAGGCGGCTTCGCTCCAGAGATCGGCTCGACCCGCGATGCGCTGGATTTTATCCTCAAATCGATTGAGAATGCAGGCTACAAGCCTGGCGAGGACTTCTACCTGGCCATGGATTGTGCTGCGACTGAGTACTACCGCGACGACAAATACAACATGAATGGCGAAGGCTTGTTGCTGACATCCGAGGAGAATGTCGACTACCTCGCGCGGCTCTGCGACGACTATCCTATCGTCTCGATCGAGGATGGCTGTTCGGAAGATGATTGGGACGGCTGGAAGTTGTTGACCGACCGGCTGGGTGACAAGATTCAGCTCGTAGGGGATGACCTGTTTGTGACCAACCCGGCGCGTCTTGCGATGGGCATCGAGCGGGGATGCGCAAACTCGATGCTGGTCAAGGTGAATCAGATCGGCACTCTGACCGAGACGCTCGAGGCCGTCGGTATGGCGCACCGCGCCCGCATGACCAATGTCATGTCGCATCGGTCGGGTGAGACCGAAGACTCTATCATAGCTGATCTCGCTGTTGCGACCAACTGTGGTCAGATCAAGACCGGCTCTCTTGCACGCTCGGACCGGTTGGCGAAGTACAACCAGTTGATCCGTATCGAAGAGATGCTGGGCGCGGTGGCCGAGTACGGAGGTAAGAGCATCCTGGTGAGCTAAGGCCAACTTAAGGCGATTGTATATTTGACAAACCTGTGTCGTGAGTGTCCGTCGTCGGGGTAACCTGACTCAAAGGACGTACAGGCTCCAAATAGAAAGCCAAGGTTGTCGATGCTTGTCCCGGTGTTTGGGACGAACTCTTCATATCTCAAATAGGTACTTCTCAAAATTCGATAGCAGCGAAAGTCTGCTTCCCGCCCATCACGTCGAATGCTTAGACAAGTAATCCTTATAGTCGGCAGCGGAGTCACCTGCACATTGACCTTGGGCTAAGCCTTGCGGCCTCCCCAGCTCGGCTTCGCGTGTCGCAGGGGAGAACGGCCCTTCGGTCCGTCGCGCATTCGGCCATGCGGCCTCACCGCGGCGTTGCGCTTGGCGTCCCGGTTTGCCCGCCTCGCGAGCACGTTCCTCCCCGGCCGCTCCGCCGGATTGCGCTTTGGTCTGTTTTGGCCCGAGGCCAAAACGATCCCGCCGCTCCATCCGTCTCCCGCGTCCGGTCGGGCCGTTTGCCTGCTCGTGTCGGGCAAACCTACCGTCAAAACACACACACATGAGCGTGGAAGCATATCCTCCGGATGGCCCCCAAATCAGCCCGCGTCAAGGATCGCAAAACTTTTCGGCGGGGGCGGGGCATGTGGCGCGGGATGGTCCCGTGCGTGAGGGCGCGCATGTGTCCGGTGCTGCGCGCAGAAAACTTTTGCGCCCGGCAAGCCGGCGGCTGCGCCGTCCCTGACCCGGGCAGATTCGGAAACCAGGCATTCGGCCATGCCCCCCACACTCACGTGGTGGCCTAGGAACCGAACACTGGAGACCAGACATGGCTTACGACACCGCAAACACCTACGAGACGATCGAACTTTTCGGGCTGACCGAGAAGGACGCGCAGCTGCCGATCCCCGAGGATCACATCCTGACCGACCGCATCATCCGCGAGAGCTTCGAGGCTTTGCTCGGGCAGCTGCGCGGGACCGGGCTTGAAGCAGAGATCGAACCGCTGGCCCATGGGCTCGCGACGATCCTGCAGCGCCGCAAGGTGGCACTCGGCAAGGAGGTCGACCGCACCGCCGACAAGATCGGTGCGCTGGCAAAATCCCACGACGGATCGGAGATCGCCGAGACCGCGCTCGAAGAGGCGCAGGCGCGCTTTGTGCAGCTGCGCGAGATTGTCAGCGCCATCGAGGTAATGAGCGAGGCGGCGGCGGAATGCTACGAGGTCGAAACGGGCCACGCCTTCATCCCGGCAGCCGGGTCGCGCGCAAGCGTCCGGGCGCAAGAGACCGGGGCGGTCTTCGAGGCGCGGCAGCTGCTGGAGCAGCACGACCGTGAAACCGCCGAGAAGTCGAAAGTCGAGGGGGTGCCCCTGATCGTCTCAGGCGCCACCGACTGGACGGATGTTGATGTGATCTTCAACACGCTCGACAAGGTTCGCGAACGGATCAAGCAGAACCGCAATCAGGAGATTTTCCTCTGCCACAAGGGTGGCAAGCACGGGGCGGAGATGATTGCGGCTCGGTGGGCCCGGGCACGCGGGATAGCACAGGCGCGCTTCGATCCGCGCTGGTCCGCGCATGGACGGGCGGCACCGTTCAAGTGCAATGACGAAATGCTGGACGACAAGTTCGCGGCGACGGGGGTTGTACTCTTCGGCGGCAATGGGGTCGCGCTGAACCTCGGGCAGAAGGCGGAAGCGAAAGGTCTGACGGTCATGCGGGTTGCGGACCCGGCGAAGAAGACCGCGGAGACGTGAACATAGAGGGTCGCCTTCGGGCGGCCCTTTTTCCTTTTCTCATCGGCGTGACGGTGCCAAAAAAACCTTTTGCCTAGCAATTTTATTTTTTGATAGGTATATGCGTGCCAAGCAAAACTTGGAAATGATTGGCATGACCCCTCTCAGCAGCATCGCAATGAGCGCCTATACCGATCTGGTACGTCTTTTGAAGGACGACGCCTTGTCCGGTGTCGAAGGCAAGCCGACGCTCAAAGAGCGCGGCGACAAGGCCTATTGGTATGCGGCGCGCCGTGTCGGCACCGAAATGCGCTTCATCTATATCGGCGAGGACAGTGACGAGACGCATGCACGTATCGACCGGATCGAGGAGCTGCGGGCGACCGCCAAGGATCGGCAGGCAGAACGGTCGCGGCTTGTTCGGCTCCTGCGCGCCGAAGGCATGACGCCCACCGATCGGGCGACCGGTTCCATCCTGTCGGCCATGGCCGCAGCCGGGACTTTCCGTTTGGGTGGCACCATCGTCGGAACCAATGCATTTCGCCTCTATGAAGGCGAGCTTGGTATCCGTCTGCCAATTGGTGGTATGGCCAACACCGGCGACATCGACATCGCCCAGTTCGAAAAGCTCAGCGTGGCGCTGCAGGATCAGGTTGACCCCGGTCTGGCCGAGACCTTCTCGGCGCTCAAATTTGATCCCTTACCGGCTCTTGACCAAGGTCGGACCTGGCGATGGTCCCAGGGCGGGAGTGGCCAGTTGGTCGAGTTTCTCACACCGGCGTTCGGGGATGAGACCATCCGTGATCTGCCAGCATTGGGCGTGAACGCCCAAGGATTGAACTATCTCAACTTCCTGATTGCCGAACCGATCCATGCGGCGGCGATCTATCGATCCGGCATACTCGTGCAGGTCCCGCGTCCAGAGCGCTATGCGATCCACAAACTGATCGTTGCTGATCGGCGGCGTGACGGGGCAGGGAGCCTCAAATCAGCGAAGGACCGCGAGCAAGCAGCCTTCCTGATCGAAGCGATGGCCGAGGACCGCCCTGATGATCTGTCCCGCGCCTATGCCGCTGCTCTGGAGGTTGGCCCGCGCTGGCGGGAGCACATCGGCAACTCGCTGAAGCGGATGCCTGAGACGAAACTAATCCTCGACGGGTTGGGAGTGTGATTGCAGCAATGGGGTTCCCCTGAACCTCGGGCAGAAGGCGGAAGCCAAAGGCCTGACGGTCATGCGGGTCGCCGATCCGGCGAAGAAGACTTCGGAGACTTGAATTGAGAGGGTCGCGCTTGGCGCGGCCCTTTCGTCATGTCTCATGGCGCGTGCGATCGGTCACACTTGATCGGCAGCTCACGGCGTCCAGCACCGTCATCCCTCTACCCAGCCCGTCAGAATTCGGCCCATCCGCATCGGTTCGGGCAGCGGGATGGTGCGCACCTAGCACATCGTCAGCAGCGCAAGACGCAAGGGGTCGAGACGCCGCACTTGAGGCTGAAGCCCTGCTCGACCCTCGGATGGTGTCGCGGAACATCGCACCCACGCGGGCGGGCTCCGTTAGCTCCCCGGCCAGGCTTGGCGGGACGCGGTCGCGGATGGTGGCGTCGGCGTGATGGCAAGGATCATCCGGATCACTCCTTTTTGCTCATAGATGTGGATCGCACGGGGTCGGCCCAATCGTGCCCTGCGCTTCGCTCCGGCAAGCACAAATACGGCTTCCACGGCGGAGTCGCGGACCCTCCGCATTTGCGCTTGCGACCGGGCCTCTTGCCCCCGTGCCGGGTGATCCCCATCGCAACAAGGAGTAATCCAAATGACCAACCACTACGTCGCCACCGTCCCCGTCAAGTTCACCGATACCGATGGCCAGGAGCGCACCCGTTTTCAGCGAGTGGGTGCGATGTTCCGCAACACCCGCAACGGGGACGGCTCGGAGTTCTTCAGCCTCAAGCTCGACTTCCCGGTCGCGGTCTCGGAGCTGGTGATGTTCCCACCGAGCGCGAAAGATCCCCAGGACTAAATCCTCTGACGAGGATGGGCCGCCCCAGGACGATCTTGGGGCGGCCCGATCCCTGTTCCAGGGATGCCGGTCCCTGCGCGTTCAACGGACGCACTCCGCCCGGAATGACCAGGCCGCGACAGACCGGCCCGTCAGCCTCAAGGGGGCCATCCACAAAAACCTATCGGCCAGGGCCTCCCGGTTTTTGCGGCAGAGATTTGGGGACCCAAATCTGGCCCTCCTTGACCCTGCCTGTCCGCCCTGTCGGTGGGGTTTGCGCCCGCCCGCGGTTCCGTCCGAACACATGCGCGTTCGGCCAGACCCTCGGGCGGGGCTGGTGGACGGGACCCCTAGGACAGGTGGTGCACCCGGTGGTGAGGGCGGCAGAGCCGCGTCCCTGCGGGCCGCGGGGGAAGCGGACACCAAGGCTGCCTGAGACTGAATGCGACGTAAGTATATAATTGACAGGTTGGTATATTATCGTAAGGTAGGGGCAGCCTTGGTGGAAGGTGGCAGGAAATAGGGGGTCTTTCTTCCGCATGTCCCGAACAAAACGCCTGACAGAGATCGAGAAGATGCAGATCGTCCGCGAGGCCGCGGAGGGTGTGTCGACGTCTGAGCTGGCCGAGCGTTTCGAGGTCACATCGCGCGCCGTGCGCTACGTCTTGAAAGCCGATGCCGAGCGCCAGACCGATACCGCTATTCCGGTCTCAGCGGTCAGTGTGAAAGTCACGGCTGCAGAGCTCGCGGCGCTCGACGAGGTGCTCGCTGAGGCCGGGATCGAGAGCCGTGCCGAGGGGTTGCGGCGGCTCATTCAGGCGGCAGGCGGGGTGTTCGTTCCGGACGCGCAGATGGCAGCAGAGATGGCGCGCTACAGGGCCTCTCTGCACGAGGTCGGGAATGGGGTCGCGCAGATTGCCAAGCAGATGACGCAGGCCAACCGGCGGGAGCAGGGGGCCGGGGGAGGCACGCGTGCCGAGTTCTCCGAATTGCGCCTTGCCCAGATGCGCGGGCTGGCGCGGTTCATCCTGGATTCTGCTGACGAGATCGATCTGCTCCTGCGCCGCCGTCGGGACGCGATGCAGCTTGAGGCCACAGCCGTGCTGAGGGAGTTTGCCCATGCGGCTGAATGATGCCGTCCATGCCGTCACGGGCGAGGTGTTCCGGGATGGCTGGAGCCGCATCCGGGGCTCGATGCAGGGGCTGCATGTTGCCAAGCAGACCCAGATTACGCGCGCGGCAGCTGGGCATCGGCCAGCGGTCTTCAAGGCGATCCGGGGCGGGGGTACGCATACCAAATCACAGCTCGCAAACCAGCTCGATTACCTCACCACCAAGTCCACCCATATCGTCGACTCGAGCGGGTTTCTGGATGGCAAGGCGAAGCTCGAGGCGGGTGACATCAAGGACCTGACCGAGCGCTTTGCCAAGCGGTGGGATGCGGGCTTCAAACCCAAGCTCGGACAGACCACCCATATGCTCATGTCCTTCCCCATCGGCACGCGCGGCGAGGATGTGCGCGACATTGCGACGGATGTGGCCGAGCGGTTCTTCCAGACCGATGCGGGGCATTTCGACTACATCATCGCGGTGCATGAGGACCGCGATCACCCGCATGCGCATCTGGTGCTGAACCGCCGCTCGCAGGAAGGCGAGTTCTTTTTTCTGGGGCGCAACCATCGCTTCAACTATGACGACTTCCGCCTCGCCATGGTCGAGGAGGCGGAGAAGTACGGCGTGCGGCTGGAAGCCACGCGCCGGGTGGATCGCGGCGTCGTGCAGTATCCGCCCCGCACCAGCGAGGTTTATGCGGCGAAAGAAGAGGGTCGCGCGCCCCGCGAGCGGGAACGTGTGGGGATCGACCTGACGCGGACGCTGGCGGAGATCGCCAACACCAGGACTGTCTACCATTCGCTTGCCGCGGAGGCCTCCCGGGAGGCCCGCGAGGATATTGCCGCGGCACTCTTCCGCGCGGGCGAGGTGCTGGCGCGCGGCGGGCAGGTGGACCGAACAGGAGATGTGTATATGGCCGAGGATCAGAGTTTCGAGGATCTGAGAAGCCTCTATGCGGAGAAGCTGGCGCGGGTGCAGGGCATGATCGCCGAGAAGTCTGACGCGGAACGTCCCGTGCTGGAAAAGCGCCTCATCGAGATCCAGACGCAGGTCCAGCACATGCAGCCCTTGGGGCTGCGCTCAGGCTCGCTGTCAGAGACCCCCTCGAAGGGCGGGATCTATTCCGAAGCCAATATCGACGCCAGCCAGCGCGAGCGTCTGGCAGAGCCCGATCTGAGATCGCGCATTGACGCGGCACTACGGGGCACCGGGATCAGCACATCGGAAGTGGTGGCCCGGATCGAGACGGGCGCCTCAAATGCAGCGCTCGAGCATCAATGGATCGCCAATGATCTCTCCAAAGTGGCTGAGGCGCGCGATCTGAACCTCGAACGCCGCGCCGATCTGGAGCAGGCGCGCGACATTCTCAACGATGTGCACGTCGAACTTGGCACGCTGTTGGAGCGCGAGAACGTGCTGCGCCGGGATGGTGTCGTGGAAGCGGAACCGGTCAGCGAGCGGTTCCATTATCATGAGGGCGCGGTGCGGGAGATGGAAGGGACAATCCGTCAGGAGATGCGCGCAAACGGCCTGACAGCGCAGCAGATCGAGGACCGGGACTGGGAGGTTGTCTCACGTGCGGAACGCCGGATCGAGGCGGAGCAGCGCGCGTATCTCGAGGTACGTCCGGAGCTGCTCGCACGCCCAGGCGATGTGATCGACCGGTCCGCGCCCTACAGGGAGAGCATTACCGATGCGGCCCGCGCCAGCGAGATCACTCGCGAGGTTGACCGGATCATGGAGGCACGCGACCTCCGCACGCCCGTTGCAGATGCGGTCGCGGATGACTTGCGCGCGCGCTATCCGGACATGCCGTCCCACCTCGCCCGTGGGCTCGGCGCGACCTATGCCGCCGTTGTGGAGATCCGGGACACTGAGGCCATCAATCAGGTCCGTCGCGAAACCGAGATGCGCGACGGGCTCGGGTCTGGCACGCGCGACGACATCCTCGCAACCCGCGGTGAAACTGCGCCGCAGTCTGACCCTACCGACCGCCTCGCAGACGAGATTGCGCGTGTCTTGGACCATGAGCGGGCGGGGGAGTTGTCCGCGCCCTTCGAGACCGAGGCGGAGCGGGACGCCTTCCGCGACGAGATCGCGCGGGTGCTGGACGTTCGCCAACTCGACCGGCTCACATCCGGCGATGCGGATGCGCTGGAGAAGGTTCTCGAGGAGCGCCTCGACCGGCTCTATGTCGCCAAGGTCTATCTGCAATCGGATGCCGCGACGGCCAACACGGAGGCCTTGCGCCAGGTGGTCGATGATCTTGCCGACACCGAATATGAAAAACACCGCGCGACAGACGTGGATGGAGAGACCGAGCGGGGTCAGGTCCATTGAGCGCCTCCATGGGAAAAGCGCGGATCGCAACGGGGGTCTTGCTGGTAACACTGGTGACCGGGGCCATGGGCTATACCATTGCCTCGGCGGTGCTGACCTACCAGGATCTCGGCTTCGGCGCCGAGATCGACTTTTCTTATATCGCGCAGAACTACATTGCGATCCTCGATCGCCGCCCGGAGGACGCGCAACTTATTCACCTGATCATCGGCAGCTTCGCCGCCGCCGGCCTGATGCTGAGCCTCGCCCTTTCAGGCTCGGCCCTCACACGCTTTGGCCAGACCCATTGGCAAAGTGCGCGGGAGATGAAGGCCAATGGCTTCTTCGGGGCGCCCGGGACCGGGTTCATCCTCGGCAAACTTGGGCCGCCTGGCTCCCGCGCCAATTACATTTGCTCCAAGGTCTTCCCCCATGCGCTGATTGTGGCGCCCACGGGCCGCGGCAAGACCACGGGCTTTGTCATTCCGAACCTGCTGACCTGGCAAGGCTCCGCCGTGACGCTCGATGTGAAGGGCGAGTGTTTCGAGGGGACGGCCCGGCATCGCGCAGCACAAGGTGACAAGGTTTATCGCTTTGCCCCCACCGATTGGGAGGGCAAGCGCACGCATCGCTACAACCCGCTGCTGCGCATCGCCGAGCTCAAAGATCCCGCGCGCCAGCAGATGGAACTACAGCTCTTGGCGACGCTGTTCCTGCAGAGCGACAATGACCGGGTGCAGGGCCTCCTCAAAGGCGGGATCGATCTCTTCGTGGCGGCAGGACTGCTGGCCTTCCAGCGCAAGCGCCCCACCTTGGGCGAGATCTACCGCATCGCCGCCTCGGGCGGGAACAAGCAGAAGGAGTATTTCGCGCGGGGCCATGAGGTGGACAACAGGGCCGCCAAGCTGATCTTCACGCGGCTGGCCTCGACCAACAACGATACGCTGACCTCTTATGTTTCGCTCCTGATGACCTCGGGGCTCGACCAATGGCAGAACCCGGCCATCGATGAGGCGACAAGCGTCTCGGATTTTGATTTCCGAACGATCCGCAAGAAGCCTTTTTCGGTCTATCTCGTCGTCCAGCCGCTGATGGTGAAGCCGCTCGCACCCCTGATCCGGCTCTTCTTCTCCGATCTCCTCTCGGCCATGCAGGAGAAGGACCCCGGGCCGGATGAGCCGTGGCCGGTGATGATCATGCTCGACGAGTTCAATCGCTTGGGCAAGATGCCCATCGTGGTCGAGAGCATCGAGACCCTGCGGACTTATCGTGGCCATCTGGCCGTCGTCACGCAAACGATCCCCGCCCTCGATGAAATCTACGGCGAGAACACCCGCCGTGCGCTTCAGGGCAACGCGGGCGTGAAGCTCTACCTCACGCCCTCGGATGAAAAGACCGTCGAGGAGCTGAGCAAGGCGGTCGGCAAGACCACGAAGACCGTCATCACCCGCTCCCAGTCCATCGGCAAGAACCCCTTTGAAGGGCGCAGCCAGTCGACCCGGACCGAAGAAAGCTCGTTGTTGCCTGAAGATGAAGCGCGCCGCCTGCCGCTCGACGAGATCGTCATGGTCATCGACGCGCAAATGCCGGTCCGGGCAAAGCGGATCCAATATTTTGACGATCGGCTGTTCAAGGCGATCCACGCGGCGCAATCAGGCGAGTTGCCGTTTCCGAAGCCGGGGAGAGGCGGGGCGCAGGGCACTCTGCCGCTGAGTGTCCGTGCCATGCCGATGACTCCGCCGCCGGACGGGCCAAGTGGGCCCGAGGCCGATGTTGAGGCCGCACGCCAGGCTGCTGAGTTCCAATCGTCAGGGCAAACTGATGTCGTTCCAAAGAAGACCGCGCCTGTCGTTCAAGCCGTCATCGCCGAGGAACAGCGCCAGATTGAGATGGATTTTGGGGGCCAGGTCGTGGATGCCGAGGCAGTGAGCCTGGATGATGAGGCGCAGATGCGCTCTGCAGTCGATAGCTTAGAAGACATGGAAGCGATGCTGCGAGAGAGTTGAGTTCATCCCACGGAACCGGACGTGCGAATCCCATCTGTAGAACATAAATCAAACTCTCGCGATCAAAACAGTTCAGTTCTGCCATCTTCACCGATACGGACAGCCGATCCGATGCGGGAGTAAGCCGTTGATCCAACAGCAAATCTACTCCGAAGCCCTTGAGCGTGCTCGAAGTTGAGCAATGTAAAAGCAGCGGATTCCCCGGGGCCGTCCGCAGACAGGCCCGCCCCGATCATGACCCCGCCAAGGTCGGTCAGAACGTAACGGTCATGAAAGTCTTCCCCGCCTTGTTTCTCCGACCATGCGTAGAGTTCTATGTGATATCCGGGTGGCAGCAGGCCTCTCACCTGCGCGGATCCGTCTCGTGCGAGAACCTCGGCCGATGGGCGCGTATCGTGATCACGGAAGTGAATTCTGATTGCTTTTTGCTGCCCTGGATCCTGAGCGAGCCTAGTAAGCAGTGAGACTAGCGTAGGAAGATAATTGCCCTTCGTCGGACGGAGATCGAAATACGGATCGACGATGTCGATCTCTTTGGAGACCGCAGTAATCGTATGCAGGGCATCGGCAATCTGATCTGCGGTCCTGGTCACGTTACAACTGGTGGCTACTCCAAAAAGCGCGTGCGCGTCAGAGCAGTCGTCCGGCTCCAACCCTTCGGCGCAAGCAGCCTTTCCGGCGTCACATATTATCGCTTTGAACGGACGGGTGCCGTGTTCGCGTAGGGCGTTGTTGATCCAGTCGGCCTCGTGGTTATAGGCGCGGCTGAAATCAACGACCTTGTGCTTGGAGTTGCGCAGTCGTTCGACGATATCAGTCATTCGAATATCTGACACGCCAGCTTCTTTTGCGGCTTCGATGACTTTCTTTTCCCACTTGGTCGGGAAGCGCGAAATCAGCCGCCCCTTGTCGGCACCGAAGCGGTCGATCAGGTCCTTAAAGGTTCGCCAGTCCGCACCGATGGCTGCAGGCTCTACCGCGTATTCCGAAAGCATCAGAACAGTTCCTCGGCCCGTTCCGCGAAGAAGCCATTTGGCCATCGGTCTGCGAAATCACCATCGGCACTCACTCGGAGAGGACGGAAGCGGACCCCATCAACCGAATTCTCCACATAGACAACGGACAAATCGTCGGCTGTGAGACCGAGAACGCCTGGCGGTATCTCATTCTCCGTCTGCTCCCTCACGCGACGCAGCAACCGCAACATTATGTGCTCGCTGTGCGTCTCGATCAAAAGGCTGCGCTCGGGACCAACTGCCGGCTGTGGGCCTTGCGTCGCTTCGATGAAGAGATCACCAAGTCCGACTTGGATGGCCGGGTGAATATGCAGCTCGGGTTGCTCGATCGCGATCAAGCCGTCAGGATCCATCAAACACGCGACAACGACAGGCACCATCTGAGAAATGCCCACGCCAACGTCGCTTGGGGCAACCAGCACCCCTTTGTTCAGATCGAGCAACCGGAACTCCTTGACGGTCTTCAACGAAGCGTAGAGCTCCTGCAGGTCGCCAAGGTCGTCTTCATCGATGCCCCGCTGGAATAGTTGGTGGAACCGGCTGGTGCTGGGGACTTGCTTGAAGACGGTCTGTTGCAGCTGGTAGCCGGTCCTCAGCTTCAGATCGGAGGAGAGCCAGTCATTCACGCTCTCAAGCAGTTGCTCCGTGGTCTGGTTGTGAAGGACGTCCCAGGCAGCAAGGCCCTGCGCCCAACGGGACTCGTCAGGCGAAAGGCGTGGACGGTAGCCACGGCTGGGTATGTCGCGGAGCGGCCCGATGTAGGTCAGCGACTTTAGATAGTCGCGCAGGATCCGGACAGGGCCGAGAACCATCTCGTCCAGAAGCGCGCTCAACCCGGCACGGCGATTCGTCTCCAGGTCCAATTCGTCGGCGGCGCGCAGTTCGTCGCTGTCCGACAGGCGCGGAACGGAGGCGCCGCGCGCATAGCGCATCCGGATCAGGTTCTTGTCGAGTTCAACCAGGTCGAGCGCAAGCGGACGGTCCAGATCGGGCAACGCACCGAATTCGGTATCGACCTTGACCCGAAACCGCACGCGGTCGTTGACCTGAGCATCCGCCACGATCTGGCGCGAAAGTTCGTAGAGCTCGTTCCCGAGCGGCGTATTGAAAGGGTCGCCGTTCTCGGCCTCTGGATCATATCCGAGAGCCGTCGGCAAACCCTCATCCCAGTCTTCCGGTTCGTCGTCCGGATCGACAAGCTTTTCCAGCATCGGGTGCTGCCAGTTGATGTCGATCAGCTCGGCTTGGCCCTCCTGTGGGGGGGAGCGGAGCGCGGCAAATTCGTCACCATTCAGGTCGACCGTCAGCTTGGCGACATAAGGGCCTTGAATCAGGTCGCTCCAGGCCACCTCGATGCCAATACCCACCTCCTGCAGGACGGCGTAGGTTTTCATCTCGGTGTTCTCTCCGGCGATGTATTGCACCGGCAGGCTTGTGAACTGCGGGTCTGGCAGGTTGCCACCGGAATTGAGCGGCAGGCGATCACTGCCCTGATCGTCACCGATATCGAGATGCACCTTGATGTGGATGGACCGGCCGGTTTCATGTCCATGGACCAGGTTCGCGAAACCGCCGAGGTCGGTGAGGCCCCCGGCGATCGTCTGGTCCGGATCTGGGTTGTTGCGCTCGATTACTTCGCGCAGGTAGTGCAGCGCCTGCAGGATCGTGCTTTTGCCCGCGCTGTTCGGGCCGAAGAGCAATGTGATCGGCTTCAGGTCGATCCTCTGCCGTAAACCAACGCCCTTGAAATTTTCGATCTCGATCCGAGTCACACGCATTGCAGCACCTCAAAGCTCGCCGCGGAAAGCGCGTTGAGAGAGCGACTGGAACAGTTCCTCTGAGGATTCCAAATCTGCCTGCAGGTTTTGAGACATTTTGATCGCTCTCAAGAAAAACCTTCCAAAATCAGCTTGCTCGTCTTGGTCTGGCGCAAGGAACTCGATTTCTTGGAATTTTCCCTTGCTCACCATCCCCTTCATTGAGTTCGTTGAAGCGGCTTGGATTAGCGATTTTCCCACTAAGACCTGACAGTACAGAAAAAATGGGTCAGTGTGTTCGTGTGGGATCATAGCGTTAATCTGCTGATTAAACGCTACATCGCGGTTCGCTAATGCTGCGTTTCCGATAACCCTTGGGCTCCCCGCGATACAAGTCACAAGAGTGGAACCCTTCGGCGCTACCCGGCCAATTTCTCTGCCTCTTTCGCTTAGCCGCTCAATGGCCTGTGTTAGAAAATGGCTGGGCGTGTTGATATTGTCTGACTTGATCCACTCAATTTGATCACCGTAGTTTTCTGAAACCTTTCGAGGTGGTGTATTTCCAGTTACGACGCTAGCAATATCCTTTATCGGACGTTTGGGCAGTCCTTTGCTGTTACTTTGAGGTGAACCGAAACGGGACACAAATTCGGATTTGAGAAATTCATCAACATAACTGATCGCGCTTTGACGCCTTTCCCGAATGGAGTTCGCTTTATCCAAAATGCAAGCAATACTTCTCTGAACATCAAGAGGCGGGACCGGAATAGGAAGTTTCCGCAAGTCCTCAAAGTTGATCGCATCGAGGCCCGTTGTTTTCTTTGTGATTTTTTCGAGTGTGACCGTACGCAGATAATAGTAGAGGAACCTGTTGTCTATTGCATCGAGATCAGGAACCAATGCGCAAATATGGCTAACTATAATGGCATCAACGCCCAGAATGGCACGATGATTCAACGCAACCGATCCGCTTCTCGGAAGCAAGATAGAGCCTTTCGGTATTGGCTTCAGCCGCTTTGTTCCCGCAAACGCTCGATCAATCCGGTCGTCAACTTGAGTAAGATTTGAGGTAAGGTGGTAGCGGCCCAAATCCCGCATTCTAACGAAAGGGATGCCATCAGTGCTGAAAGCATCTTTCGACTGAGGTGCAGGCTTACCACCTACCACTTCAGCAACTTCACCTAGGTCAGCAACCTTCCATCCACTTCGGTTCGCGTTCAACTGAATGTTCATCCGAGCATGTCCTCAAGCTCGGCAATATCGATTGAAATTTTGGTGTTCAAATCTTTCATTTTGCTTAGAATGACGTCCGGTTCGTCATATGCCACGTCCTCAAGAGTACGTTCCTTGTGGCGGCTCACGGAGAGATCGTATCCGGAGTCTCTAATCTCTTGTGCAGAAACAAAGAAGGCGTTTGAGCTACGGTCCCTGTCCTTCTGCGGATCGCGAGAGCGCCAGCGATCTAGGCAGTCTGGGATATCATTGTCGGCGACTGGCTCCCGCTTGTCATCAAGCGATAGGCCATCAGCTTGGACATCATAAAAAAAGACGTCTCTAGTCGCCCCGCCCTTTGTGAATACTAGAATTCCAGTTGAAACGCCTGCATATGGTTTGAAGACTCCGCTGGGCAGCGAGATCACTGCCTCCAGCTGGTTCTGGTCGACCAGAAGCTGACGTAGCTGACGGTGTGCACCGGACGAGCCGAACAGGACCCCATCAGGCACGATCGTCGCCGACCGGCCGCCGGTGTTCAGCATGCGCAGGATCAGCGCGAGAAAGAGCAGCTCGGTCTTCTTCGTCTTGACCTGGCGCAGCAGCCCCGAATGCACGTCCTCGAAATCGAGGCTGCCCTTGAAGGGGGGATTTGCAAGGATCACGTCGAAGCCCTCGGTCGCCTGGCTCGGATACTTGTCCGTGAAGCCGGTGCTGAGCGTGTCCTGGTAGTGGATATCTGGATCATCCACCCCGTGCAGCATCAGGTTCATCGCCGCGATCCGCAGCATGGTCGCGTCGAAGTCGAAGCCGTGGAACATGTTGCTGCGGATATGCGCGCGGTCCTCGTCGCCGAGCTTGTCGCCGATATAGATCTTTTCGACATTGCCAGTGTCCGGATCGGTCTCCTCAATCACCGCCTCTGGCGAGGTATAGGTTTCGAGCAGGTATTCCATGACGCTGACAAGGAAGCCGCCTGTGCCGCAGGACGGATCGCCCACGACATCTGTCGGCTTCGGTTCGAGTAAATCGACCATCAGTCGGATGATATGGCGTGGCGTTCGGAACTGGCCGTTGATGCCGGCCGTTGTCAGCTTGCTGAGCAGGTACTCGTAGAGGTCGCCCTTGGTGTCACCCTCGGTTAGCGGCAATTCGTGGATCATGTTGACTGCCTTCACCAGAAGCCCCGGCTTCTGGATCATCAACTGTGCGTCCTTCATGAACTCGGCGAATGCCGTGCCGCTGGCGACCGTGCTGCGGAAATGTGGGAAGACCTGGTCGCGCACAAGTGGCAGCATCTGGTCGGAGCCCAGGTGACGGAACTGCGACCAGCGCAGGTGCTGCTCGTCCTCCTTGAAGCGGCGCGTGAACGGCTTACCGCTCCGCTTCTGGCGGTTCTCGTCCCGCGCCTCGTTGATGTCGAGGAGGCGCGCGTACATCAGGAACGTGATCTGCTCGATTACCGTCAGCGGGTTAGTGATCCCGCCCTGCCAGAATTCCGTCCAGAGCGCGTCGACACGCCGCTTGAGATCACCCGTGATCATTATTGTTTCCTTTCGTTCGGGTTTTCGTCTTCGCGCTCTTCGACCTCGGTGCCGAAGGAGCGCACGATGTTGATGAGATCGGCAATGTCGGCTTCGTCCTCGAACACGCCGTCCGGTCCGTCGGCATCGACCACGGTGAAGGGATCGTCATAGAGCCGTTCAACCTCAATCGTGCCGTAGCGCGCGATGTGGTTTTGCAGGAGCGCGAGAAAGCGTGTCTGCTTTGCGCTCAGCTTTGGATGCTTTTGGACAAAGGTTGTGAACTTTTCCCGCACCGCCTCGGAGTCCATCCCAACGATCATGCGGATGGCGAGGTAAAGCGGCCCGGCGGTCTCGCTAAAGAACTCCTCAAGGTGCTCTCGGCGCACATCCGGATGCTGGGTGAGTATGAGGGACACGAGCGAGTCGATTTCTCGGTCGGACACGGCTTCACCGGCACGGACCTTCTTCAAGACAGGATTGGTCTCGAAGTGCTTCTTGAGCTCCGCCTCAACGATCTGCTGATAGGCCTTCATGTCGACGGATTTCAGGGTCGCAGACCGACGTGCCAGATGCATCTGACTGGCATCCTCGGTGATATCGACCACTTTTGGAGGAACGCCCTGCGAGCCACCCTTCGCCCGGTGATGCATAATCCCGCGAAGCTGGAGACGCGCGTCCTCAAGGTCAGCGACAGTTACATCCTGCCAGAACGCATCCAATTTCACGCGCTTGATGACTTCCGCCTTCTCGCGGACCGGGTTCAGGTGCATCTGGAGGGATGACAGTCGGTCAAGGAGCTCGATTTTCAGGTCGGCAATCTCACCTGAGCCACGCAGCACCGCGATCTGCATGCGAGCAATGAGAAGATCGAGCGAAAGAGCGTCGCCGAAGCCACGGATGTTCCGCCACTGCATCAGCGGTGCGATTTCTTGGCGTAGTCTGGCGACGGTCGCCGGGGCGAATGCCTTCAAGACCTCGGGGCGTGATAGCGCGCGCTTCTCCTTCCATTTCTCTCGAACCGCGATCGACTCCTCCGGCAAGGCGTTAATGTCTTGCTCGACAAGTCCGATGGCGGTGTCGAAGGCCGCGATCTCGCTCTTCTGAAGGGCGACATCGGCAACGTTCAGCCGCTCCTCGAAGACCAGCTGGGCAAGCGGCTTGCTCTGCGTGGGTTCGGCGGGTCGATAGCCCATCTCGAAGCGGGCAAAGTTGCCCCAATGGTCGAAGATGCGAAACACGCTCTTGTTTTGGCCTGGTCCGAAGAGGTCTGGACAGAGACGCGTACCGCGGCCGATCATTTGCCAGAACTTTACGGGCGATTTGACTGGCCTTGCGAAAACAAGGTTCACGATTTCGGGTATGTCGATCCCGGTGTCGAGCATGTCGACCGAGATCGCGATGGTCAGATCGTTGTTGGTGCCTTCACCCTTGAAGTCGTCGATCAGTTGCTCGGCTCGGGTGTCATAGTTGTCGATCACCTGGCAAAATTTGCCGGCGTACTGCGGATACATTTCGTCGAAGATCTGGCGCATCAGCATCGCATGTTGGTGGTTGCGCGCGAATACGATGGTCTTTCCAAGAATCTGCCCCGTTGCATCCTTGATCCCGTTTTCCATAAGGTTTCTCAGGATCGTGCGGTTTGTATCCTTATTGTAGATGACCTTGTCGATCTGCTCCGAAGAGAAGTCATACTGTGCCGGGTCCTCTCCCTGGTCTTCCAGTTCCTGAATCTGCTGAGGAGAAAGGCCGTCGAGGGTGATGCCGTCGCGGAGAAACTGGGTCGTGTGCTCATAGACCTCGAAGGGGGTCAGGTAGCCTGCCTGTACCGCCTGTTCGAGATCATAATTCGACGTCGGAAGCTGTCCCTCGCATCCAAAGAGACGGAAGGTGTTGCGAGTGACGAAGTCGACCGGGGTCGCGGTCAGCCCGACTTGATGACAATCGAAATAGTGAAAGATGTCTCCGTAGACGTTGTAGATGCTCCGATGGGACTCATCAGCGATGATGAGGTCGAAGAAGCCGGGGTCGAACGACTGAAAGACCTTTTGCATCGCGGGATAGGTCGCGAGGAAGACGCGCTCATTGGCATTCGTCTTGACGCGCGAAGTGATGATCCGGGTGGGCTCGGAAAGGAAATCGTTGAAGGCGTTCTTAGCCTGCTTTCGAAGTTCCTTCCTGTCACAGAGGAACAAGACCCGCTTGACCCAACCGGCCCTTATCAGAAGGTCAGTTAGAGCGATCGCAACGCGTGTTTTGCCTGTACCCGTAGCTTGCACCACCAATGCCCGACGGTGCTTCTGGGAGAACCGCTCCGAAACCCGCTTGATCGCTTCGAGCTGATACAGGCGATCAACGATCTGTTCGCTGATCTCGACTGTGTCGAGGGGCTTCTTTTGATGGCGTTGATAGTTGGCCAGATGCTGAAGGCTGTCTTTCGAGTAGAAGCCGTAGAGCTTCCGTGGTGGGAAGTCCTGGGCATCGTCCCAAATCCAGATGTCGAAGCCATTCGTGTAGAAGATGACCGGGCGGTGACCAAACCTATTGTGGAGGCTATCTGCGTAAAGCTTCGCCTGGTGACGACCGAGTTCCGCATCGACAGAGGTCTTTTTCGCCTCGATAACGGCAAGCGGGTTCCCATTGTCATCCCAAAGCACGTAGTCGGCGTAACCAGTGCCTGTGGTCGTGGGTTGGCCGTCGACCTCGACTTCCTTGCCGACCTGAGCCGTGCTTTTGACACCCTCTGCGATATCCCAGCCGACACTCGCCAGCATGCTGTCGATGAGCCGTGTCCGGGTTTCTGCCTCACTAAACTGAAGCTCATCGGCCGCAGCCTGTGCCGAGCTTGCAAGCTGTTTGAGCTCTGCCGCTTCCTTCTGGGCCGCAGTTGCTTTCGAGCGCTCTTCTTCGAGCTCCGAAAGCAACGCATCCATCTGCGCTTCCTGAGCCGCCAGCTTCTCGAGGATTTGGCGCCGTTCCCTTTCCTCGACTGGGCCCGGATTGGCCGGTTGCTGGAAGGCGGGAAGCTGGTCTGCTTTCGCTTGCCCGTATCTGACACACATCCAGCGGGCCAGATCGTGTGCCTCCTTGAGCAGCCATAGTGCGTGTTGGCTCCTGACGGACTCGCCATGAGCGGCTTTGTTGCCGTGCATCCGCAACGCGTGAAGTTTGTCGAGTACAACCTTCGGCGTGATCGCGATAAAGGCGTCGTTCTTCAAGAGATCAACAAACGTCGGCAAGTCCGGCTTTGGCAGGCGGAGCTCGCGATAGATATCTTTTGTTAGGTTCTCCGCGAAAAGGCGGAGCTTGACGAGTGCGCTTGCTGGGTCAGCGTGAGCATACGACTCTGCAAACGCGCCTAGACCGGCAAGTTCAGGCCAGCCGTCACGTAGTATTTCGAAGTTGTTCGACTTCATGCCATCGCCTCCGCGAGCGCGGCGTCAAAGGCAGCTCGGTTGGCAACCACGACCGGGACTTCGTGGGGATTGTCCAGCTTGTCTGCGACATCTAGACGGAGACGCTTCAGGAAATAGTAGAGCAGCGCCTTCCGAACCATGACTTCGGAGCGCTCGTTCGTCATCTCATAGTCTTGAGCGATGATCGAGCGCTGGCTCTCGCTCAGGGCTGGGTTCGGTGCAAGCGCCACCGCGAAGCGATCATGCCAAAGCTTGTCGTCATTCGCAGACGCGCCAGACAACCCGTGCTTTCGGGTCTTCATGCATCGCGAGAGGATGAAGTCTTTGAACTTGTGGTCGATGTGACAGAAGGCACGAACATGCCACCGCAGTCCGTCATTGCCGAGGGCGTGGGGAGAAATCCGCCTCCACTCAGGGGTGGGCTTCTTGGCGCTCATAGACTGGTAGAAGACCTCGATGGAATGGCCTTCTCGCACGGCCTTGAGAACTTCGCGTAGGACGTCGGCCGCCACGCGCCGATGTGGAATAGGCAGGGCATCATGCTCGGGCACCGATGCAAGCCATGCTTCGGTAACGCCTGACGCCCCCCCGTTAGTCTCGCGCAGATGAGCGAGGTATATTGACGCATTGGGCTTCATGAAAACCGGCTTGAATTCGTCCGCCGCTTTGTAGCGCTTGGCGCTCTTGTCATAGATCAGGTTCCCCGGCGCCTTCTCCTCGTAGAGTGTCAGGTCCTTGGAGGCTTGGGGCACGGATACGCCGAACTGGTCTACGATATCGGCACGATTGATGCCGCCCTCCCAAAAGAGGCGGAATTCAATGAACTCCAATCGTTTTTCGACACCCCAGCGCATATCACGTCCTCGTTGAGCAGGTGGAGCGAGATCGTCCACCAGAATCGTTTGATGATGGGTATATAAACTATACGCATTTCTGAAATCAACCCCTTCGCGTGACTTTTTTGGGGGAGTTCACTTTTTGATCGCTACTGAAAAGCCGTTGCGTTGCTCGTCCTTCTGGGTCGTCATCGTCGCCCCAACCTTCCAAGCCTAGCCAGTTGCGCCAGCATCTGGGATCCTGCCCCGGGTGACCCAGTGCCGCTTGCTTGACCCGTCTGTCCCATGCCTTGCCGCACTGGCATCTGCTGCACACCGAAGAACTGCCGCGCTCTGAGGGCCGCGTATTCTGCGCCACTGGCACCGCCGATCAGGTAGCGGTTATAGGCTTGCTGGCTGCCCATGGCGGCGCGGGCGAAGCTGTAGCCGCCGCCGAGCCCACCGGAGAGGGCGGGCATCATAATGTTGCCGGAGATCGCGCGGACGATGAAGGGTGTAGCGATGATGAAGCCCTTGGCCATGAGGACCATCATGAAGAAGGGGATGAGCGCGCCGATGTTGGATGCCCCTTCCGGGTCGCCAAGCTCGCCAATGAGGGCGGATGATACACCTGTGATCGTTGCGAACACCCCTGCGACGACGATTGGGTAGAGCGCGAAGGAGACCAGCGCGCGAAATAGTCCTTGGTTACTTCGAAGAGGGTCAGGAAGATCATGACCGGGGCAATCCCGATCAGAAGAGCGATCATGAGGCGGGAGGCCACGAGGATAAAGGCGGCCAGCCCGCCCAGGATCGAAAGCAACAGCACCCCGACAATGTCGAGCATGGCCCCTGCCATCCAGTTCAGCTCGGACCCAGCGGCGTTGAGATAGTCCCCTAGTTCCGCGATCAATCGGTCGAATTCCTCCGCGAAGGTGCCAGAGGGACCCGGGGTGCCACCACCAACCGAAGCAACAAGCGCCCCTGCAATGCTGTCGATCCCGGTAAGGATTGCGGAGGAGAGCGCGTTGAACTGCACCCAGTTTGTCGCAAATATCCCGATGAGCCCGATCTTGACCGCGAGCCAAAAGGCCGTGCGCCCGTCCATCGCCTTGTACTGGTAGATCATGTTCAGGAAGACGAGGATCACCACGAGCGTTGTTCCCAAAACCAGGAGCGTGCCGACCGTTGCCGCGACCGACCCGAACTGCGTTTCAGCGGCGGTGTCGAGATAGCCCTGTGAGGTTTCAACGAAGTAGGTGACAACGCTCATTTCAGAGTTCCCCTACCACTTTCCCACTGCTTCGCAGATCGCTTGAGCTTCTGGTCGAAGATCACTTGCGCGGCGGTTGTAACTGTCTGACGCTTGCAGCATTTCTGAACGGTTCGCATTGGCGTGGTTTTCTTGGAAGGTGACTTCGGCGTTATCCCATGCTGGGAAGCGAAGACCGCAGTCGCAGGATCCGGTCTCAACGATCCGCTCCATGTTCTGTGCCCGGTAGATGTCCTGGACCAAGACACGCTGGTAGGCGTCTCGAAGGGCGATGTTCTGCATCCAGTCAGGTTCGCTCGGGCGTTCGGGGCAGACATCTGGAATGCTCTCAAGACTGGGGATGAGATTGCGCTCCGCCATTAGGGGCGATGCCATCAAGCCCAAACCGACTGACAGTAACAAGAAATGCGCTGCACCACGCTTCACCGGTTGTCTCCAAAATCGGCACCGTCGGAGGTTTCACGCTTCAGAAAAGCCGTGTGCCCGATATTGGCAAACTCCGACGAACTGATTGAGACCACCTCCCAGCCGATCTGGCCCTTCGCATTCAATGCCGCCTGCATCTCGATCAGACTGTTCTTACGGTCCATCGGGAAGGAGAGGATTTCATATTCAAAGGTCTTCATGCAGCTTCTCCAATCTGTTTCATGCCGGGGAGGTAGAATTCGGTGATGCCGCGTTTGCCGTCATGCCGGCCGGCCTGGATGATCACGTCGATGGAGTTCTCGATGTACTGGATCATGTCGGCATAGGTCATCGGAATCTCGGTCTTGAGCGCGGCGATCGCGAGCCGCTGGACGGCCAGTTGCGGGGTTTCGGCATGCAGCGTGGTCATGGACCCGCCATGGCCGGTGTTGATAGCTTCGAGAAAGGTCATGGCCTCCTTGCCACGCACCTCGCCCAGGATGATCCGGTCGGGGCGCATGCGCAGCGTGGCGGTGAGAAGCACATCGGTGGTCTGGAAGTCTGCGTCGCGATTGGCGATGAGGGTCACGGCATTGGGCTGGGTCGGCAGAAGCTCGGCGGCTTCTTCGATGGTGACGATGCGTTCCTCGGCCGGTACGTGAGAGAGGATCTTGCGCGCGGCCACGGTCTTGCCGGTGGAGGTGCCGCCCGAGACGATCATGTTGAGTTTGTTCTCGACGCAGAAGGCGAGCGCATCATCGATCAAACCCGCGGCCACCACGGCGCGCAAGGCGCGCTTCTTTTCCACGCGCAGGTCTTCGAGCTTGCGTTCTTTGCCATAGAGAAAGTCGAGCGCGATACCCTCGAGCGGCAGGCTTGAGAAGAACCGCAGGCTGATCGACATGGCCGAGAGCACGGCGGGCGGGGTGATGACCTGTGCGCGGATCGGGCGCCCCTTGTAGGTGATCGAGACCGAGACGATGGGGCGGTCCTTGCTCATCGTTGTATTGGCCGAAGAGGCGATCTGGTTGCCGAGGTCCCTGACCTGAACGCCCGTCAGCCTCTGGTCCAGCGCGCGCATGAAGTGATCGCCCTGGAATTCGCCCCAGCAGGTCCCGTCGGGGTTGATGCAGATCTCGATGACATCGTCGTGGGCGGCGGCGTCGATCCGGTCGAGCGAGGTTTCGAGATAGCTCAGCGACATGGGCTCAGAATATCTCCAGATCGCGGTCGACCATGACAGTGACGCGCGCGCCCTGGTCGACATAGATGACGGGGCCGATGGAGAGGTAATCGCCTATGACGCTGTCCGTGGCATCTGCCAGATCATCGCCAACGTCTTCGAGAACGTCGGCGGCAGTCTCATCCTGGGCCTCGGAGGCGGCGGCACGAGGTGCCGCGGAAATCAGCGAGATCAAGGCGGCCGACCCGAAACGCTCGGCAAAGCGCGTGTCCACGAAACCGGTGACGCCGGAGCGACCCAGTTCGTCGCCTCCGAAGGAGCTGATCTGGACGGTCTGGCCCGCGGGCAGGATGATCCGGTCCCAGGCGATCGTCACGCGGCGCTGCGCGATATCGACGCCGGCGCGATAGCGCCCGATGAGACGGGATCCGCGGGGGATCAAGAGGCGCGCGCCATCGACGCTGTAGACATCCTCGGACACCACGGCGCGGGTCTGGCCGGGCAGGGAGCTGTCGAGGGCTGTTTCCATGACGGCCTGGATCATGGTGCCTTGTAGAATCGTGTTGGAGGGATTGGCGATCACCTCGGCCTGCGTCACCGTCGAGGGCAGCGCCCCGTTCAGTACAAAATCCGTCACCTCGCCAAAAGTGCGTTCGGTCAGAGCCGTTTCATTCGCTCCTGAGGCACCGCCAAACGCGATGGTGGGCGAGGCGATGCGCCGCTTCTGGAAGGCGCGTTCCTCCGCGGCCCGGCGCTCCAGCTCGGCCATGCGCCGGGCTTCTTCCTCGCGGCGCAGTCGCTCTTGCTCGCGTGCGCGCAGCTCGTCTTCCGAGGGCCCGGCTGGGGCGGGTTGCGGGCGATTGGCTTCGAGTTGGACCAGCTCCAGATCCATGCGCAATTGCTCGAGGCTGCGATCCCGCGCCGTCAGTTCATCCTGGAAGCGCTGCTGTGCGGCTTCCGAGGCAGCTTGCAGCGCAGCGATCTGAGCGGTCAGCGCGTCGATCGCCTCTGCGGCGGCGGTGTCTTCCTCGACGACCGGTTCGGGGGCGTTGCGCAATTCCTCGATCTGAGCCTGCAGGGCCGTGATCTGCGCCAGAAGCTCAGCGTTGGGCGCGACCGGATCCGGCGCAACGAACACGACCTCGGGCTCGGGCGGGGGCAAGGTCTCGATGGTGCCAAAGCCGTCCCCTTCGTTCTGGAAGACGTCCGGGGTGGCCGTCGGCAAGGCTTCCTCTTCGTCGGGCTGTGAGAGGAGATAAAGCAGGGCACCACCTGCGCCGATGACGAGGACCACGATCAGCGCGAGAAGGGGCGACCGGCGCTGCGCCGCTGTGGGCGCGCGGGCACTGCCTTTTTCAAGGGCGGCGAGGCGTTTTTCCAGCTCGGTATTCCCGGGATCGCTCATGAAGCCACCTCCGCGGGCGGGATCGCCTCGATGCAGACCACCTCTTCGCCAAGTCGCAGGACCCATTGGCGGTTCACGCCGCTGACGCGTATCACGCCGTCCTCAGGGGTTTGCGTGTTGACCGTGCGTTCACGGCCGCCCGCGTAGCGGAAGATCGCTGGCACAGGGGCGTTTCTTGGAAAGGCGAAATACGTGAACGTCCCGTCATCCCAGATGCGCGTTGGCGTGAACCCGGTCCGCGCGCTGGCACCGTAATTGTAGTTCGGCGCTTGGGCGGCGATGGCCCGGGTCGGGCGCGCAGCGTCGTCCGGATAGCGGAACTGCACCACGTAGAAGGTTGGGCTGCGGACCTCCTCGACGTTGAAATAATAGCTGCGCCGGTTCGTGTAGACGGTCACATTGGAATGGACACCGCGCGCGACGGGCTTGATTGCAAATGCTTGGCCTCCGGGCACGCCATCGATCTCGAAACCTTCCGTGTCGCCTGCGATGATCGAGCGGATGCTTTCACCGATCCCAAACTCGATGGTGGTGACATGGGTGAGCGAGACGCTGAGACGGTAGACCTGACCCTCCTGGTAGGTGGCCAAGCGCACCCGGCTGTCGTTGGGACCGCCACGCGGGATGGCTTCGGCAGAGGCGAGGCCGGGCAACAGGGCAATGAGAAAAATAAGCGATCTTATAAACAACAACGTCAGTTCTCCAATCTGTCGGAGCGGATGGAATATTCGAGGACGGTGAAGCCGAATGGATTGGTCCAGACCTCATCGATGGAGCGGCGGGTCTCCGGGCGGAACTCGAATAGAAGCGTCGCAGTGAAGAGCCCGGTCTGGGTGCCGTTAATGGACGTCAGGCGCTTGCGCAGGCGGACCGTCGCGCGGTTGGTTCCGATCCGGTTGATGCTGAGGATTTCCACGTCGAGCCGAGCATTGGGGCCATAGACCGTCGGCGGGTAATTCTCGTTGGCGCTGTTCCAGATCTGGCGCAGCCCGCTTTCGGCTGCCCCGTCCGAGCGGCGCAGGACGCTGCGGATGCGCAAGTCGTTGTCGAGCTGGTTGTAGACCTCGCGGTCGGTCACATAGCGAAAGACCTCCGCCTCGATGATCGCCTGGTTGGCCGTCACCGAGGTCGCGCCCACGGAGGCCTCGGGGAGCGCAAAGCCGGTTGCAGGATCATAGGGCACGACCACGGGGGGCGGGTCGACATCGAGGATCGAGACAGCCGCGGCACTCAGACAGCCGATGATACCGAAGACAAGTCCCATCAGGCCAAGGCGTTGCCAGAGCCGTTCGCGGCGCAGCGCACCATAGACCAGTTCTTCCTCGATGATTTCTTGTTCAGTCGCCACCCGTCATGCCCCCACGATCAGTCTGCCCGGAGGTCTGGCAAGGTGAAATCCATGAAGCGCTGCTCTTCGGCGATGGTCGCGGCATCGATCACGCCGCCCGTGCCATCGCCCACGGTTTGCACAGCTTCGAGCTGCCACATGGCGACCAACGCAATGGCGAGCTCCGCGGTCACGCGCGTGTTGAGATCGATGCTTTCCTTGAGTTCGTCCATATCGTCGATGAGCCCAACAAGGCGGTCTACCCGCTCGAGCGACTGGCCGGCATCCTCATAGCTGTTCTGGGCCGCCGCCGAGACAAGGGCACCGGTGGTGGCCTGCGTCGCCACTCGGTTGGCGCCGGGATTGCCGCTTGTGGCCATTTCCGAAAGCGTGTCGTCGTCAAACCCGAGATCAGCCAGCACCCGGTCCATCTGGGTTTCGATCTCGCCCGCGCCAGAGCCGGAGAGGCCCGAGAAATCTCCAGTCTTGATCGCCTCAATCGTGGCGAGGATGTCCCCGAATTCCTGGTCGAGCAGGCCATTGAGTTCGTCTTCCAATTCGGTGCGGATGATTTCTGGAAGCTCGGCGAGGCGGGTGAGGGCCTCGTAGGTTCTTTGCAGCTCCGCGAGTTGGTCCGTGAGAAGGCCGAGCTGTTCGCGGAGCTGCGTCAGCTGCTCGTTTTGCAGAATCTCGTCCTCGATCATCTGCCGGAGCTGCTGGATGTTTTGCGCGATGTTCTGGGTATCGACGACGGGCACGCCCTGCGCCGCGGCAGGGGGTAGGGCGCTGAACTGCAAGCCAACGCCAAGTGTCGTGGCCAAAGCTGTCCTCAAGAGCAGATGTCCCATCATTCAATCTCCCTGATCGTAAAATCCATGAACGCGCCTTCGGCCATGTGGGCGCTGGCCTGGGCCAGCTCCTCGGCAGAGAGGACTAGGGTGCGTGCAGCCTGAAGCCGGATGCGTGCAGCGACGAGGCGCACGAGTTCGGCGCGGGCATAGGTGTTGAGTGCGATGCTTTCTTGCACGTCTTCAGTTTCGGAAATCCGTTCGACGATATCCGCAATACGCAGGGCGGCTTGGCGGATCGCGGCTGGTGAGTTGCTGCCATAAAAGGCCGCCCCATGACCCGTGAAAGAGAGGTTGGCATTGGCGAGAAGCGCTGGATCGATCGTACCAAGCGCATCGATCCCGCCGATACGGCTTAGATAGAGATTGTAGCGTTCAGGGATGACCGACACGTAGTGCTGGGTCTCGCGGAAGGGTGGCACGCCGCCATACTCGAAAACCCGGCCGGGTCCGGCGTTATAGGCCGCGAGGGCGTTGATGATGTTGCCATCGAATGTGTTGAGCTGGGTCGCGAGATAGCGCGCGCCGCCATGCACCTGAAGGTAAGGGCTGTCATAGTATTCCGGGTTGATGCCGAGATCGCTGGCGGTGCCCGGCATGATCTGCGTGAGACCATAGGCGCCGACGGGAGAGCGTGCACCGATGGTGAAACGGCTTTCCTGCCAGATCAGCGCTTGCAGCAGCGCGCGCCACTGGACGGGGGAGAGCCCTGCGCGGCCAACACCCGCAAAGCCGCTGGTCTCCTGAGCCACGCGGATGATGAGCTGTTCGATGTTTTCCGCAGCATCCCCGAACATCTGCGCGCCGCCGGGATTGGGATCGATCTCACCCGTGCCATAGACGGCTTCCACGGCGCGGTCGGGATCGCCGCTGCCGCTTTCCAGCCCCGAGACCATAGCCGGCAAGCCCTGACCGCCGAAGCTGGTCTGGGCATCGAGGATGCGCTGCAGGGTTTCCAGCTGTTCGCGCTCGATCTCGGCAATGAGTTCGCGCACTGCAAGCTTGTCGGCCTGAACAGCCAAGTCTGCCTCGCGGTCGCCGGTCTCGACGATGTCACGCGCGGTCAGCCCACTGTCATTGGTCGGCACGCCTTGAGACAAGGCGAGACCGGGCAGCAGGCAAAACGCGAGGATATGAGGCAGGCTAGACTTCAACGTCGCCCTCCGGCGCGCCGAGCGGTGCGAAGTGGCAATCCTGGGCTGTCGCTGCCGTCGAGGCGAGAAAGGAAAAGCAATTGGCCTGCGGCTCCCGATACTGGGTGCAGGAGGCCAGCGCGCCGAGCGCAGCCAAAGCGATAAGAATACGGATCATGAAAGCCTCCAGAAGTCGGCGCGGTCGCGGTAATCGGCGCCGACGAGCGCCTCGCCTTTCTCCATGCCGCCGAGGATGGTGAGATTGGGCCCAAGGGCACTGAGATCGGCATCGATGACGATTGAGCCCTGATCGTCGCGGATCAGCGCGAGGCGGCTGTTGCTGCCCGTGTTGAGAAGGACGTCGAGCTCCTTCTCCGTGAGGTTCAGCATGGCGTAGTCCGCAGGCTGCGCGCGGATATTGGGCAGCAGGATCTGCGTCGGAACGGCTTCGACGATGGTCTTGCCGGTCCGGGTGCGCTCAAGCTGGCTGGCATATTGCGTCATCATCACCGCGACGGTGTTCTGCTTGCGCGCAGTCACGAGCCAGTTCGACAACCGTTCGGCGAAATACGCGTTATCGAGGGCCTTCCAGGCCTCGTCGATCACGATGATGGTGGGGCGGCGGTCCTCGATCTCGCGCTCGACCCGGCGGAAAAGATAGGAGAGAACTGCCATCCGCTCCTTGTCGGCCTCGCTGTCGAGAATGCCGGTCAGATCGAAGCCCACGACATCGCCCTTGAGCGAGAACGTGTCCTCGAGGCTCTGCCCGAAGATCCACCCGTAGCGGCCGTCTTCGGTCCACTCGAGCAGGCGCTGGTGCAGATCGCCGCCGTCATCCGTAGACACAAAAAGCGATGCGAAATCCCGCCAGTTCCGCAGGGCCGGATTGGAGGCCTGGGCATTCTGGCGCACGACGTCCTGGATGCGGTTGGTCTGTGCGGGCGTCAGGGGCTTGTCAGCGCGGTAGAGCAGGGCGGCAAGCCAATCCGACAGCCAGGCGGTGCCGCGCGCATCGGTCTCGGTCCAGAGCGGGTTGAGGCCCGTGGGCTGACCGGCGTTCAGGGACGCGTAGCGCCCGCCATTCGCGCGGACCGCCATCTCCATACCGAGACGGTAGTCGAAGACGAAGACCCGGGCGCCCGCGCGACGGGCCTGGGTCATCAGGAAGGCCGAAAGCACAGACTTACCTGACCCGGGCCGCCCCATGATCAGGGTATGGCCGCTGGTCGGTTCTTTGTCGGGGCTGCCCTGCTCGTGATAGGAAAACCGGTAGGCGCTCTGCTCTGGGGTGGGCAGATAGGTGACGACCCGGCCCCAGGGGGTAAGTGCTGCGGGTTTGCCGAGCTGTGTCCGGTGAAAGGCCGCAAAATCCGCGAAGTTGCGATTGGTGACGGCGCTGGCACGCACGCGCTTGGGCTGGTTGCCGGGATGCTGGCTGAGATAATGCGCTTTGGCCGCGACCCGCTCGCCGATCATCTTCACGCCCTCAGTCGCGGCGGCATTGACGATCTCGGCGCTGAGGGTCTGCAGCTCTTCGAGCGTGTCGCAAAAGAGCGTCACGACCATATGGTGTTCGCCGAAGCTTTGGCGCTTGGCTTCGAGATCATCGGCGGCGATGTCGAGGGCTTCCAGGAGCGAGAGGGCCGCATCCTGGCTGGCCTGCATCTGGCGCTTTTGCCGCTTGATGCGGCCCGCCATGAGGTTCGAATTGATCGGCGTGAAGGAGTGCGTCACAATCATGTCGACCGGCAGGTTCAGCATGTCGAACATGGTGCAGGAAGTGCCTTCCGAGTATTCTCCGATGGTGAAGCTCTTGCCGTAGCGGTGGCCCACGACGCCCTCGGAAAGCTCGAAATGGTCGCCGTGAAACGTCACGCGGGTATTGGCGACGTTGAAGGACAGAAAGCCGTAGGTGTTGGCCGGGTAGAGCGGCAGCTCGGTGCCCGTGTTGAGCGCGCCCAAAAATCCCACCAACTCTCCCGATCCGGCTGACAGCAGGCGCGGCTTGAGCTCGGTGAGGCCGGACAGAAAGACGTTCACGGCCTCACCAAGGCGCTGCAGGCGTTTGCGGGTCTCCTCTCTCAGGCGGTCCGGCGCGCTGCGGCTGAGGAACGGCAGGAGGCTTTTCGGGGGTGGGCGGTGAATGACGGTGAGCGTCAGTGTTTTGTCGCGCAGCCCGCTGGTCTCGAGTTTCACGCGCCAGCGCCGGTCCACCTCGCCCGCGAAGCTGTCCTCACGGATCGGGTCGAGATCAGGTTTGATGGCCTTGGAGACCTTGTGGACGTAATAGCTGAATTCCGGCCCAAGCTGCGCGACGATGCGGGCAAAGAGCGCCGTCACCTTGTCGAGATAGGCATCGTCGGTCGTGTAGCTGTTGATCCCCTCGAGCCGGATGCAGCGGAAGAGTTCGTTCACCCGGGTCCGCACGGTCTGGTCGTCGACGAGGCTCACATAGGGCAGCATATGCGCGAGGCGGGTCTCGCGCGCATACCAGTCTGGCGTCATTGTGCGGGCATCGAGCGCAGCATCACGGGCGTCATCACGGGGCATAGCTGTCCCCGCCATGAATGGACCTGTTGCGCGTGGGCGGTGTCTCCTGCAGCGCCGTCATCATCACGTCGATGAAGCGCGGGTCCCAATCCGCGGCCTTCCACAGCACCGGATAGAGCAGGGCGGCGAAACCCAGCACCGCGATGTGCTGGACCCAGACGAACAAGAGCACCGAGCCAAAGAGCCAGACCATCGCATACATAATGGGCAGGCCCAGAAGCTTCGGCGGGCGCACGAGGCCGAGAAAGAGAGGCGAGCGCTCAGCCACCGGCAAAGACCGCAGCAACGATGGTGGGGGCAGCCGCGACACCGGCGATGCCGACAAGCACCCAAAGCGCTTGGCGCAGGTCGATGATGTTGAAGAACCAGCTCAAAAAAACGCCGAGGACCGCGAGTGTGGCGATGACCACACCAAGAGGTCCGGTCAGCGCATCGACAATACCCTGCAACAAGCTCTGGATCGGGGAGAGATCGATGCTCTGTGCAAGGGCGGGCTCGGCAATGAACAAGAATAGCGCCAGCGAGGCGACAAAGAGGTTTGAAATCCAACTTGTTTGGAAAAAGCGGTATCGCCAATGCACTGCCGCGCTGAGCGCTCTCGTGACATTGCCGATAAGTGCTTTGAGGAATAATTTCCAAAAAGGTTGGGACATCATGAATTTGATCCTTCCAATCGGGCCACGACAGCCATGACGCGGGCCACATGGTTCTGGGTTTCTCGGTAGGGGGGGACGCCGCCATACTGGCGGACCGCATCGGGTCCGGCGTTGTAGGCAGCCAGCGCCAGGTGCGGATCGCCGAACGTCTCCAGCATCATCGCGAGGTAGCGGGCGGAGCCGTCGAGGTTCTGCAGCGGATCACGCGGGTCGACGCCGAGGTCGCGCGCGGTGTCGGGCATCAGCTGACCAAGGCCAATGGCGCCCGCATGTGAGATCGCATCCTGCCGATAGGCGCTCTCAACCTCGATATTCGCCCGATAGAGAGCCAGCCAATCCGTCACGGAAAGCCCCGCGCGACGCAGGCCGGGATGGCCGGCATAGCGCAAGGCCGTGGTCTGAATCCCGGAGAGGACATCGGCGCGGGGCAGGGGAGTCAGGCGGGCAAGGGCCGCGACTTGGACGCCCTCTTGCTCGGCCTCTACCTCGCCGAAGATCGCGATCCCATCGGAGGCCGATCCCTGACCAATCCCGTCATTGTAGTTCCGGGCAAAACCGCTCTGAGACCGGGATGGGGTCAGAGAGCCGTCGCTCTCCATGACCAGCACCATTTGCGCTGAGGCTGGCGCGGCGACGAGCCAGAGGCATACGAGGCTAGGTGTCAGCGCCCTTGTCTGATGGGGCTTTGTCTGACGGCGCAAGTTTGTGCGTACGGCTTGTACCCGCCTCAAGCGGCAGGTCGACATGCGCAAAGCCAAGGCCAATGAAGAATGACACCACGCCAGAGATCGTCTTGAACTCACGGATCTTGATATCGTTGTAGGTCGTCCGCGTGCGGGCGGTGACGAGGAGCTTTTCCACCCCGTCATCAGAGACAACACGCATGATCCAGACCCCGTAATAGCTGGGGCCTTTCTTATGTGCCGACTCCTGGCACAGGATTTCAGCGCTATAGCCGCTTTCCACGAGCTCGCGGAACCTGGCTTCCGTAACCACATTTGGTGCTTCGATGTCCCAGTTCATGGCCCGGCTCACGCTTTCTCCAATGGCGCGACCCCAGGCATTCCTACTTGAAGCCCAGAGTTACGATAGTATATTATCAACCGCAAGATATATTACGGATGATACGGCGATATATTGCTCACACAGACATGCGAGCGCTCGCTGTCGTATAGCAACGAAAGGTTGGGTTTGAGAAGTGTAAGGTCGACACGCTCGCTCTGGCTGCAACTATGGGCTCTGCTCGCATTCAGCGTAATCGCATCTGGTGCGCAGGCCTGTCTCGCGCCTGCCCGTCCATTCGTTCCAGTCGACCCAAGCATAGCACGTGAATATGCTGAAATCATTCGGGCGGAATTCGAGGACTATTTCTCAAACGTCCAGAAGTACTTCCGGTGCCTCGACGCAGAGCGGGCGCGTCTATTTGACGAGGCAGGGGAGGTTAGCGAGGAGTATGCGCACTTCCTGCGTAGGGTCGAAAATGACTAGCCGCGATCTGCGGAAGACGGCCGCGGTGTCAAAGCTAACCGATGAACGTTGTTTCGAGGTAGGTCGTGCCACAAAACAGCAGTTTGACCGGTATCCCAAAGATACTCGACACCAATGGTCTTCCCGGTGGCGACGCAGATCATCTTTGCGATGGCGTGCGCTTCACGCGGTTCCTCGTCCTGTGATTTTTCTGCGTTTTCTGCGTCCATGGGTTCGTTCCTTGTCAAAACCGCTCCGGCAAGAAATCGCGAAGCACAACCAAAACGGGTGTATAGTCATCTGTTTTCTTGCTAAAGAAATGAAGTGAAACCGGGCGCAAGCGAACGAAATGGAATGAACTAGGCGGATGCAAGGCATTGATTTTGAATGGTAAAAAATATTTACCTCCGCCCGATTTAGATTTGGGACTTAAAGAGCTGTTCCGACAGGCGGTTTCGTTTGGGACGGGGCGACCGGTGGACAAGGATGGTCTTCCTGATGGCCCGTGGACACCCCAATTGCTCGCCGAGGAGATTTCCATGCTCGATGCGAATTGTTCGGGTGTCGATCTCCGCACCGTACAGCTTTGGTTCCAAGACAATGTGAAGGGGATCAGCGCGTCCAACATCCGCTGGCTTGCGCGGATATTCGGATGTGGTGACCCGGATGCGACAAGTAGATGGCAAGTCGCGTTGGGCGCTGCTCAGAACAGATTGGTCGTCGAAAGACGGAAGCGGCGACACAAACCGGATGATACCGTGTCGACTGGATGCAATGAAGTTTTGCCCTCAGACGGTCATGTCGCCGCACCCGAACAGGTGCGGAGGTCTGGCATCGTGCATCTGTCGGAATCCATGTTTCTAGGCGGCAATCCACTCTGCGCGATTGTGGTTCTCTGGGCTTGTCAGGCTTTGCTCATTTTCGCGAGTTACATCGTTGGATCGCACATCGTAACGTACAGCCCAGTTGATGGTGCCTCAAAGCAGGTGGGTCTCCTTTGGTCTCCAAATTGGCTTCTGGACAGACTGCTTTGGCTGCCGATCATGATCCTCTTGGCTTCCGATCTGATTCAGCGGTGGCGCGATGAATGGCGCCCGGCTCTGGCCGTTCAGCAAGAGCAACTGGATTCGAATACGGATTGGGCACGCAAGCTTGAAGCATATGGGACGGCGTTCTGGGCCATCTTGATTGCCAGCGTGGGCATTGTGTTTCTTGTTCAATGGTACGGGGCGTACTTGCGGCCCTTGCTGAGGAATGACGTTGGTGACCGGGTTGTGGACTGGTTGCTGGTTGCGACCGTGCGACCAGAGGCCGTGGAGATCTCAGAAGCGATCGTTGTCTCTGGCTTTGCCAATCTGGTGTCCGGAGGCGCGTATTGGCTCCTGTTCACAGGGCTATTGATGATTTTCATTCTCGTGAGCGACTTCGCCGCAATTTGCCGGGTGCAAGATCGCCCGCACAACAACGATGTCATCCGTCATGCGACCAAAGTCGGCGCAAGGATAGCAAGGCGCGTCTTCTGCTATTCTGTGATGGCCATCTTGATTGCGACGCAGATCAAGTTGGTTGCACTCTACCTGATGACTGACACCAGCCACATCGTTTCGTGGCTGGTAGGAGACGCATCGGCCTTCTTCGGTTTCCGGACATTTGAGTGGAACTGGCTCGACAAGGCCCCGTCCGCTTCCATCACGAGCTTCTTTGTGCTGTTCGTGCCGTGCTTCGTTTACGCAATATGCGCCATTCGCATACGCGGCACATTGGGTATGCTTGCCACGCAAGAAAGTCTTGAAGAGGCAAACATCCCTTGGTGGGAGTTCAATGCGATCATTGTTCTTCTGGTGATAAACTTCTGGTCGTTGGGCCAGTTCGATGGCTTCTCGGTGCTGCTGTGTTTCAGCGTTGCCTTTGCTTTATTCAGCCTGATCCGACGCGGTGTCTTCATCAACAACCGGGCCACAATGCTAGGGACACAAAAATGATGGCGCCAGCTCCATTCTACCCGGAGATTGCAGAGGGACCTGATAATGGGAGCTGTTTTTGGGTTGGAACCGGCGACGGCTTGCGCTTGCGCGTTGGATATTGGAAGGCGACGGGGAGGACGAAAGGAACCATTTTTCTTTTTCCTGGGCGAACCGAGTATGTTGAGCTCCAAGGGCGCACAGCCAAAAGCTTTGCAGACCGGGGGTTCTCGATATGCACGATTGACTGGCGCGGTCACGGGCTTTCAGATCGCGTTCTTTCCAATCCCGTCACTCTCCACGTGAACCGCTTTTCCGACTACCAGTACGATGTGGCGGCAATCATAGCGGCGGCATCGGCAGTCGACATGCCGAAGCCCTGGTTTCTCCTCGGGAATTCCATGGGTGGATGTATTGGATTGAGAGCATTGCTTAGCGGCGTATCTTTTTCAGCATGCGCCTTCACGGCACCGATGTGGGGCCTCAGGATGTCGCGGGTTCAAAGTGTTGTTGCTCGGCCGGTTTCCTGGGCCGCGCAGGTAATCGGGCAAGGAGAACGTTACGTGCCCGGCCATGATGGGAACAATTATGCACTGAGCAATCCGTTCGAGGGGAACAGGATCACACGTGATCCCACAAACTACGAATATTGGGTCTCGCAAGCGCGATCCAAACCATGCCTTCAAACGGCCGGCTCAAGCATGCAGTGGCTTCATCAGAGTTTGCTGGAGTGTGGTCACCTTTCAAAGACACATCCTCCAGATGTCCCTTGCATCGCCTTTTGTGGAGAGCAGGATGGCGTTGTGGACATTGAGGTGATCCGAGATCGTATGAATGCGTGGCCCAATGGACGCTTTGAGTTGATGCCAGGGGCACGGCATGCGCTGTTGTTAGAGGTCCCGAAAATCCGTGAGACGGTGATCTCTGAGATTTCTGATCACTTCGAGAGCATTCAGATTGCGGTCTGAGCCTGGCATGCAAGGGCGCTTTGTATCAAACCGGCTCAGTAGTTGACTTGTTCGAACCCGTAGTTGCCCTCGTAGTCACGCCACTCGACGAAGACTGATCGGTGGAAGATGCCTGGACAATGCTCTCCCCATCGTTCGAGACCAACGTGAGCGGCGGGAAGGGCGGAGACGGAAGACCTTTGCCAGGCGAAGTCACCTTGGGTTCCATAGGTGCCGAGAACTACGGTCGCGCTTCGGTTGCAGTCACCATCGCGCCCGGACTCGTGCTGTCGTGCATACCGTACATCGAAGACGCGAATGGACCGCACGAAATTGAACTCAGGTCCGCTGATATCAATGTCCGCGCGGTCCTGAACAAGTCGCAAGGTGAAGCCTTTAGGAACGAGATTATCTACTGGCAAGGATTGGAGCGGTCGACGGCTGCCGGTCTTGAACAAGGCTTCAAAGATGCGGTCAGCGTTGTTTGATTGCCGATCGCTCTCATAGGACGCGCCCATGGGACAGCGCCAGATCTGCAGTGGGGGTTCCACCGGCCAAGGCGTAATCCGCCGGATGAATTCGGCGCGGGCTCGGGCGCAAGGGACGGAAGCAGGCCAGCCGCCAGATAGGCACAGGAGGATCGCGCAATCGATCGGGTATGTCTGCGCGCGGGCGGGTACCGGCAGCGAAAAACCTGTCACGGTCAAAGCGACTGCGACCGAGGGGAGGAGCTTCTTGAGTAAATGGCGCATGCTGAGGAACCTCCGTGACAGGAGTCCAGCATACATACGATAATATACTATCGCAACACGAAGTATAAAGACGCATAATGAAGTTTATGTTAAATACCATGATTGCTGGTCTGGGAGAGTACCGTAAAGTGTGGGGCAGTTGAATTTTGGGA
>NZ_JBMPIX010000022.1:0-70144 GCF_049341065.1 Pacificoceanicola algae
TCCCAAAATTCAACTGCCCCACACTTTACGGTACTCTCCCAGACCAGCAATCATGGTATTTAACATAAACTTCATTACCAGATTTTCAGCGCGTTTTTGGGCAAGTTCAGTTGCGGGTTGGAAACTCTACCTCACCCCATTGCGCCGTTTTTGCAGAGCCGCAACGCTTGCATCAAAGTCCAGCCTTCCTGCCTTGGCTCGACGGATCAGTTCGCGCATCAAACCGCCAGGATTGCGAACAGGGTAACTCGGGTGATCTCGCTGCGCATCAACCAATAGTAGGCAGAAAGCCAACCCGTGGTCGCCCAAGGTGCTCTGGCCCTCGTGCCAAACTGAAGTATGGATGTCGAGCATCGGCAGCAACGCCCAGGCCGCCTCGATGATGTCGCGCTCTTTGAGAGGTCGGTTTTGATCTCTGCTCGCGTCAAGCATCATGCGCAAGCCGTCGCCGGCAATGCGATATAGATTCTCTGGCGTCAGAGCGGGTGGCGCGGGGCAGGGAATTGATGATGGCGATTCACTCTGTGCGATTTCCGCGTGTCTTTCAGAGTTATCCACAGCGGGCGGCGTCTTTACAGTTTGAGTTTCTTCTCTGGTGTTTTGTGTAAAGGGCCGGAAGTTTTCCGCTGGCTGGTCGGAAGAAAGCCCACGTTTTTCAAGCCAGTCATCAAGGCTGCTGCACAGATCGGAACTGGCCTTCAAATGGGCGTTGAGCCGCTCCAGACCGAGACGGCTTAAAGCATCGCTGCGTGGCCATTTATCGAAACTGGCGAGAATCTTGACGATCTCAGGATCTTTGATAGCCGAGGAGGGCAGGGCGGCGATGCACCGTTTCATGTGACGCAAACGAAGGGACCGAAGATCCTTCAAAGCGCGCAAATGCCTCCGTTCCGCACGGAGCCGATCGCGAAGGGCTATGAACTCTTCCAGTCGCGCGATCAGCGGGGTCAGTATCAAGCCTAGGCCAGCGCGACCATAGCGGGCCCCATTCGCCGCGACACGTTTCACGATCAGCCCAAGCTTGGCCAGCGCGGCCTCATCCGTTCGCAACTGGCGCGACGTCTTGCCAAGTTCGACCGCTGCGAGATCTTGCGCGCCAAAAAACACCGGTTCACGATGGGGAGAGGTCCAGTCGGATGCGCGAGTCCGCCCGATGATGTAGTTCAGAACTGCGAGGCGCGCCGGGCGCAAGCCTATATGCGGGGCAACCTCTGAAATTAGTGCCATAACAGCACCTTTGGTCCAGCCTTCCGGCAGGGTGAGATGGGTTTGGATCACGTTCAATGTCTACTCCTTGTGAATTGGGACAAGGCTGCAACAGGGAATCCGTGTCCCAGCGAGCGACACGTTTTTTCATTGCCTTGACTGTCGGGACTGCTAGAACGAGATCACAGTTTGATTTGATCTGACGGAACGCCAATTCCGTTGTTCTTTGAGCCCCTCGCTTGGTTGCCGCCTTGCGGGGGTTTCTTCTTTTTTATCGTTTGCCTGTGACTGTTTGAGATCAGTAGTTGACTTGTTCGAAGCCATAGGTGCCCTCAAAATCCTCCCAATCGACGAACACAGCACGGACCCAGATATCGGGGCAGTTCTGGCCGTATCGCTCGGCCCCTCGGAAGGCTGGAGGAAGGGCACTTATCGAGCTGTTTTGCCACCGAAATTGGCCGTCCTGATCATATGTGCCACGCCGCACGGAAGCATATCTGTTGCAATCGTCACGGCCCTCCCTCTGACGTGCCGTAACCTGAAAGACATCTATGGAGCGGATGAAATTAAAAGCAGGGTCCGTCACATCGATATCGGCGGCACGCCCGACAGCTTGGGCGAGTTGGAGCGTTTCTCGCTCTCGGGGCAGGGAGACTGCTGGACCCGGATTGAACCCCGCCAACCTGTAGAGGCGCTCAACCGGGTTCGGCGCTTCGAACTCAGCACGCATTGGACAACGCCAGATCTGCAGCGGTGGTTCGACTGGCCAGGGCGTGATCCGGCGGATAAACTCCGCGCGCGCCCGGGCACATGGGACCGAAGGCGGCCAACCGCCTGCGAGGCACAGGAGGATCGCACAATCGATCTGGTAGCCTTGTGCGGCGGCAGGTTTGGCAGCAAGCGGTGTAAGCCCGATCGCGATGATCGCGGCAGTTGACAGAAGCCGCCTCATGACAGAGCGCCGCCGCTAAAGCGTTGTCGTATAATAAGACTTATGTTAATTGTGTCATATTTACTGACATATTTTGCGCGTCGTTTCATTGGAACATCTCCTGGTAAGCGTCAAGCACAAGACGGACTTCGGCCTGCGCGGAAGCTGATGCTGCGGCGAGGCAATTCAGATAGGTTTGTGCCTCATCGAAGTAGGTGTTGAACTCGGCTCTGATGTCGTCGCCGTACTCGTTCAGGAGCGCAGGCGAGGCCGCCAGCTCCGGCCGCAACGGCGCCACGCAGTCCATCGCCAGCGTCTCGGCGGTTGCTGGGATCGCTAGGGCGATGAATGTGCTACATGCCAGCAACCGCGACATCTGGTGGTCTCCCGACAATCTGGGGGCGAATCGTGTGTCGGACCTATCACTGAAAAAATATCTTAATCAATCAAAAGATATCTATTGACCATCTAAAGGGTTTTCCGCTACGTCGCCGCATATCTTGTGACATGCACTGTTTGAAGCGGTGCAAAAGCAGGTTACTTCCGTAGGAACTTCTTTCCTTCGGAGGCAAAATGGCAGGAACAAAATACCCCGTGATCCTAACATCGCACATGCAAGAGGCGATCGAGGGTGGGGCATGGATCGAGGTGGAATGCGTTGAAGCCCCGGAAAAGGGCGGCAACACGCATAGGGGTGGCTGGACGGTTTTCGTCTGCTCCAATGACGGTCAAGGCGGTGTGCACCGGTCGGTCTATGTGACCAACCGGGATCTTAAACCACGCGTCTTCAAGACCGCAGCAGGGCTCATGAGCTTCTGCCTGGAGCTCGACGCAAAGGTATTCAGCTGCCCTCTCCGAGAAGGTGAGAGAGGCACGTGGGAGTTTGAGACGACAAGGTATCCTACCAGCGGCTAGCCTCGTTCTCTGGGGGCTTTCAGGCCCTTCCACTTATGCACAATCCGTTATCGATCTCGATGCTCCAGACCGTGTTGGTCGACTGACCAGTAGCGTTCTCGACTTTGCAAGACCCCAACCCGAGCAAGGCGACATTGTCGCACGGTCTGAGGTCGTCCCTCTTGACTCACCACGCCTTTCTCCGCCTCGGGTCCCATCGGGCCGCCCTGCGGTCGAGACTATGATCCTTGATGTGGGTTCGGTCTACGCGGACCACCCGGCCCTGCGCAGGGCCGGGATGTCCTCTCGCGACTGGCTCGCATTCTTTCGCGCCAACATCGCTATTGAAAGCGCATTTGATCCAGGCGCGCGGTCGCATGTCGGCGCAATCGGGCTTGGGCAGTTGATGCCGGACACTGCACGCGTGCTTGGCGTCGATCCGCATGATCCTGAGCAAAACCTGCATGGATCCGCCCGCTACTTGCTGACACAACTTGATCGTTTTGGCACGCCGCAGCTTGCGCTCGCGGCCTACAACGCCGGCCCCGAAGCCGTGGCGCGCCATGGCGGGATTCCCCCCTACCGCGAAACCCAAGGCCATGTCCGCAAGGTCATGGCCGTCTATGCCCAATCCATCGGAGACCAGATATGAAACGCATCGACTATACCCGGGCGGCATTGGCCGCGTTGCTGATAGTGGCCGCAGCCCCGGCGCTCGCACAAGACCTTAGCCCGGTCTCTGACATGATCGACAACATCATCGACGCGGTGACGGGTCCGATCGGTCGTGGCCTCGGTGTGCTCGCTCTCGTGGGATCGGGTGTCATGATGTTTTTCGGGCGCCTCAACTGGCCGATCTTCGTCGCCGTGTTTGTCGGCGTGGTGCTGATCTTTTCGGCCGAGACCATCATCGACGGCTTTGCGGCTCCTTGATCTGACCGACCGCAGAGACCTCCATGCGCGACACACCACTCTTTCTGGGGCTGACCAAGCCGCCACGGATATTCGGTCTCCCGATCGGATATTTTGTGGCGCTGGTCTTCGCATCCGTGATCCCTTTCATTCTGGTTGACGACATGCGGTTCCTGCTGGTTTTCCTCGCGGGCTACCCACCGCTTTGGCTGGTCGCAGACCGCAATCCACATCTGTTTCAGATTTTGAACGTGGTGATGTCGCGCACCCCGCGAACGAGTGTGCGATCCTGTAATGGGGGCGATCTCTATGTCGCGTGAGTTTCGGGGGTTAATTGCCAGCAGCGCTGTTCGGGATGCACTTGGGGACAAGGTTTTGAAAGCCGAGCGTCTTGGGCGGCACCTACCTTACATTGCTGCGGTGCGAGACAATGTCATCCTGACGCGGCAGGGTGATCTGATGGCGTCGGTCACGCTTGGCGGGATCGACAGCTTCACCAGTGATGACGCCCGGATCGATGAGATCAGTGAAGGCTTTGCCCGGATCGTCAGTCAGTTGGGCGAGCGTTTCGGTTTCCACATCAACAAGGTATCACGCCCGGATGTCGCGGACCTTGCTGCGCCTGACGGTATGCCTTTTGCAAATGCGGTAGACGCGGCGTGGCAGAGAAGCCTGCGCGCACGTGACCTGAAAGCCCGCACCTTGATGCTGACAGTATTGATGCGTCCGTCGATGCCGCAGGCATTCTCGAAGGTTCTGGGCGCCCTTGGCGGCGGCCGCGATTTCCAGAAAGACATCGATACGCGAATTGTTGCCCTGGAAGAGGCCATGACGCTGCTCATGGCGATGTATTCCGACGCAGGTGCAGCGCGCCTGACAGTCTCGAGCGGGGACTGGCTTGCAGTGTTGGCCGCGGTTCACGGACAGAGCTACGGCAAAATCATCGCGGCCCCCGGGCAACTGTTGGCTGACACGATGAGCAATTTCGACGTCAGCTTTCAAGGCAAAACCATGCGGCTGGAAAGCGGCGACAGCGCACGATACGGCGCGATTTTCGGGATAAAATCCTATCCCAGTCGCACCTGGCCAACCATGCTTGACGCGTTGGAACTGCCCTATGACATCACGATCACCAACTCTTTCACGCCGCGGCGCGCCAATGAGATGGTTGAGCGCATTCAACGCACCTTTCGCCAGCGGGGTGCCTCCGAGGATGCTGGTGTCAGCCTGACAGAGCAATTGATCGAAGCCGCCGACGCCGTGGCATCCGGCCGGTCGACCTTTGGGACACATCACGCCTCCGTGCAGGTTTTCTGTGACAGCGCCGAGGAACTGGAACAGGCAGCTTCCGAGATCTGGCGGGCGGGGCAAGAGACCGGTGCCGTTCTGGTCCGGGAATCCTGGGCCGCAAAGGCACTCTATTTCGCGCAAGCGCCTGGAAACTGGGCCTACCGGATCCGTGACGGGATCGTTTCGTCGCACAATTTCGCGGAACTGGCGGCCTTTCACAAGACACGGCCAGGGCGCGGACCTGAGGCCAGCCCATGGGGCAAGACGATCACGGCCTTCCCGACCGTGACCTCCAGCCTCTACCGGTTCAACTTTCACGAAGCGGGGCGCCGGACCGATGAACCAAGCGTCGGGCACACGCTTGTTCTGGGCCGCACCGGGTCCGGCAAGACACTCGGCACGGCTTTTCTCATGGCACAGGCCCGAAGAGTGGGTGCGCGAGTCATCGTTTTCGACAAGGATCAGGGGTTGGAGATGGCGATCCGCGCTTTGGGTGGCAGCTACAGCGAAATCAAGGTGGGCCAGCCCACCGGCTTTAACCCGATGACCACGGAGACCGATGCGCGGGGGGCCGCCTGGCTGACAGATTGGCTCGGCGACATTCTGGCCCGTCACCGTCCACTCGAAACGGTCCAGACTGTCGCGCTGAACGAGGCGGTTCGTCAGATCGCCGCCGCGGAGCCGGGCCTCAGAACCTTCGACGGTTTGGCAAGTCTCGTGGCCTCCACCGATGATGATGGCGACCTGGTGTCCCGCGTGCGGGAATGGACAGAAGTCGGCCGGTACGGTTGGCTTTTCTCAAGGCCCAGTGCCCAGGCGATTGCCATTGGCGAGGATGTCCTTGGTCTCGATATGACCGAACTTCTGGACCAGGACGCAGAACGCTCAGCCCTGCTCGCCTATCTCTTCCGCCGTATCGAGCGCGTGATCGAGGATCGTAGACCAACGATCATTGTGATCGACGAGGCGTGGAAGATGTTGGCTGACGATATCTTCGTCAAGCGCCTCCATGACTGGCTGGTTACCATGCGCAAGCGCAACTGCGTGGTGATGATGTTGACCCAGACACCGGGCCATCTGGACCAAAGTTCGGTCGGCCAGATCATCGCAGAAAGTGTGGCAACCCAGATCCTGTTTCCCAATCCACGGGCAAATCCGGAGGATTACAGCATCCTGCGCCTGAATGCGCGCGAGGCGGATTTTCTTTCCAGCCCGACAGCCGGGTTGCGGCTGGCATTGATCCGTTCTGGCGCCGACAGCGTGTTCGTCAATACCGACCTCGCAGGCTTGGGCGGCCTGGTTACTGTTCTTGGTGGTGGCAAGACCGGCGAGGAAAAGGCTCCTGCCGATTGGCGCAAGAAAGAAGAATTTTGGAAGGACATGATGTGAAAGCACGATTTTTTCTGTTCGTCGCCATGACGGCCCTGAGCGCTTGCGAAGGTGCATCAACAGGCGTGCGATCGCCCTGTTTCGAGCGGCCCGCGATGGCGTTCTTGGCCCCTGCTCCCGACCTTGTTTCACGGAATGCGCATTGTGATTTCCAGAGCTTCTAGAATGGCGATTCCGGTGGCCTTGGGTCTTGGCTCGCTTGCCTCCGCGCAGGGCGTGCCAGTGATCGATGGCTCCAACCTTGCCCGCGCTGTGTCGCGCGTCGAAGAGCTCGCACGCGACGCCTTGCGGCAGGGCCAGAAGCGCGACGCCCGCCAGGATCAAGCGGACATCTATCAAGAGCAGCTTGAAGCCTACGAACGTTTCCTTGCGGAGACCACCGGTGTCACCGACCTGAGTGGGTTCGAGGCTGGTGGGCCCGGCTGGGCGAGCGCTGCAGAGACTTACCCAGCCCAGGAAGATCATCCTGATGCCGATCGCCTCTTCGGTGAGCCAAGCGACGTGGAGCGCATGATCATCACGGTGGCGCGGCGCTATGAGGGTCATCCCGGTGTTGCGGCCGCCGGTCTGACGCCACTGACATGGCGTATCCTGTTTCAGTCACTGATCAAGCAGGAAAGTCGTTTCAACAATGCAGCCGTCTCCCACGTGGGTGCGCGCGGTTTTTGCCAGCTGATGCCGGGCACAGCATCGGATCTCGGTGTGAACCCGTATGATCCTTGGGAAAACCTGGACGGTGGCGCACGCTACATTCTCACGCAACTGAACCGCTTCGGTCGGATTGATCACGCTCTGGCGGCCTATAATGCAGGCCCCGGCCGTGTTCTCGAATATGGTGGTGTGCCTCCTTTCGAGGAAACCCAGACCTACGTCCGGCGTATCAACGGCTATTACAACGACTATCTTGGCACCATCACCGGCGTCGACATGACAGGGTCACTGGCGGGCTTCGATGGTGCCTCGGCCGCCTGGGGCAACTGGGCGGATGCCTCGGTCGGCTATGGCGCCTACATGGGCACCCAGATCGATCAGGCCATGACGAGGATCGCGGCGCTTTTGCGTGAAGATCCGCCCGGTAACGCAAAAGAGGCGCTGGACCGCTCCACCTATATGCTTGCTGAACGGGCGCGGCTCATGGCGCTGACGCTGCGTCTGCGCGCGGCCCACGTGAAAGTCGAAGCGGCACAAGGTTTGACCGAGGCCGCCGATCACCTAGAGCAATCCACTTTCTGGAGGTATTCCGATGAGGGCTGACACCCGCATTGCCGCAATTATTGTCGCGGGCACGCTCATGGCGGCACACCCGCCCCCAGCCTTCGCTCAGGGTGTGCCTGTGATCGATGGATCGAACCTCGCGCAGAATATCGAGCAGCTGCAGGCCGCGCTGCGCGATGCGGAAAACCAGCTCCAGCAAATCGAGGAATTGCGTACCCAGATCGAACGCCTCACTGATATTCAGGGCCTTCTTGATGACGTCCTGGGTTCAATTACCGGCCTGAATGAAATCGCAGCCCTCTACAACGATGTGGAGGACCTGCGTGCCCGCGCCCAGAAGATCACCGATCTATCGGGTTTCATGGACAACCTGTCACTCGGGGATTTTGACAGCCTGCTGGACAATCTGCTCGATGGCGACGTCACCATGGGTGAGCGCCGCGCCGCAGATGCCATGCGCGAGACTATGGCCAGTGCGGGGTTCACCTCGGAAAAACTCACCGAGCTGAACGACGCCGGGAACCCGCAAGGCGCTGCCATAGCCGATCTGGCGGCTGCCAATGCCATGGTTATCGGGCAAGCCCAAATTTCCTACGAGGAAGCCGCCCAGAGCATCGAGCGTATCGATGGGCTGGTGGAAGCGATTGGCGAACAGGAAACGCTCAAGGAATCGATTGATCTCAACACGCGTATGGCCGCGGAGACGAATTACATGCTGGGCCAGATGTGGCGCCTGAATGCCGCCCAAGGCTTGGCGCAAGGTCAAAACGGCATTGATTTCGCGGCCGAGCAGGCCCGCACACGCTCCTTCTTTGATTTTTCCGGCGCCGAGGACTGACCCTTGAATACATCACTCAAAGCACTTGCAGTTTTCATCGCCCTAGCAGGCAGTGCCTGGGCGGAAGACTTGCAAGACCTGCCCGACGATACGTTGCTCGGGGAGGTCGTCACTGCCACCGAAAATGGGGAGGAAGAGCGCCTCCTCGATCTCATGCGCGAGGTACAGGCAAGAGGGCTCTTGATGTTCCCGAAGCCGCAAACCTGCACCTTCAGCTATCCGGACACTGAGTTTTTCGGCAACGAGATTTTTCGAGGAGCGGTTCGGTGGGGCTTCGGCACCGACCTGAGAGAGCTTGCAATGTCGCAGGGCTTCTGCGGCTGCATCTATGATCTCGGGTCGCTCGATGCGTTTACGCAGGAACGGATTGGCAAAGCGGCGCAGGATGCAACTACCAGCGATTTCAGCGTCTTTCGCAAATACCGTCGCAGCGATTGGTCAGATGTAAACGAGCGCTATCAGAACTTCCAATTGGAGCGGTGTGGTAGTTAAGGATGGCCATAATCGCTGAGGTTCTGGCATTGGTAGATGCCACTGTCGCGGGCGTGGCAGCTGACACGTATGCTGATACGGTTGCCGCAGTACGCCCGGTTGTACAGACCGCATCTGTGTTGGTGGTCGTTCTTGTAGGCGCAAATGTGGGTCTGCAAGCCGTGCCGCTCTCGGTTTCCACAGTCGTGTCGGTAGGGCTGCGCATTGTGCTGGTCAATGTGTTTTTGATCTACGCAAACCTTTCTGTTCCGTACGATGCGCTGACAAATGCTCCTGCCGAACTTGGTGCAGGTATTCTCAACTCCCTCTCAGGTGGTGATGTCACAAACCTTTATGACGGCATAGACGATCTCTACTCCCAAGCCCTGAATGTCGGGCAGGCGATCAGCCAGAATGGAGGCTGGCTGGCCGGTGCCATGACCAGCGTGGTCATGTTTCTTGTGGCCGCCGCCATGGCGACGATCACCATCATCGTTCTGTCGGCCGCCAAGATCATGTTGGCGGTATTGATCGCCATCGCACCTGTGGTCGTGGCTTGCACATTATTCAAACAATCGGCGCCGCTGTTCGAGGCATGGGTCAAACTCGCCATCGGTTTTTCCTTTGTGCCGCTGTTAGTAGCTGCCATGGCTGGCTTCACCATAGCGACGGGTGAAGCTGTCGCACCTGATAGCCTCGACAGCGTCGAAACACTCGGGGACGCGATTTCGTTCGTCGTGGTGATGATGATCGGCGCTGGCCTGATGTTGCTCGTGCCAACTTTCGCGCAAGGGCTTGCCGCCACGAACATCGGCCTCGCCTCGATCGGTGCAAATGCCGCGCGGATGCCCGGGAACGCGTGGCGCAATACCGGTGCCGCGATCCGGGGCGGAGATGACATGCGACGGGGCTTCAATGCAGGACTTCAGGGACAAGGCGTCTCCGACCGATCGTCCAGCGCGGCCCGTGCCGGGAGCTATGCGGGCGGTGCGGTCAAGCTCGCCGGAAAGATGAAGAAGGGATAGTCATGAGTGATTTCGATATCGATTTGGTGATGGGTCCGCGCCGGGCAGCGCGCGCCGCATGGATCGTTGCGGGCTGTTCCTGCGCCGTATCCGTGCTGTTGGCCCTGACCATTACGGTTATGTTGCCCCTGCGCGAAACCGAAGTGTTTACCGTCCTCGTCGACAGCACGTCGGGTGCAGCAGAACGCATCTATCAGGTTCAGCCGACTGGTATCACCGATGAGGAAGCGATCAAGGAATCCCTGCTTGTCAGTTATATCAGCGACCGCGAAAGCTATTTCAGGAACGGCATTCAAGAACGGCTCGAAAGTGTCCAGCGGCGCTCCAGCGGGCCCGCCCGCGCCTCGCTGATAGAACTCTGGACCGCGGGGGCCGAGAATTATCCACCGCGCAGCTACGGCGCGAATGCGCAGGTCGATGTCCGCGTGCGGGCGATCACCTTCCTGCAGGACGAAGTGGCTCAGATCCGGTTCGACAAACGCCTCACCCGACCCAACCAGACCCCCGTCACGCAAACATTCATCGCCACCGTAGGGTTTGAATTTGCCCCCCGCCGCGAACGCTCCCTGACACGCGTTTGGGAAAATCCCCTTGGCTTCTCGGTGACCGCTTACCGGGTCGATGCCGAAACACTGACACGAGAATAGTTCATGAAAACCTTCATAATTGCCATCGCAACGGTCGGCGGGTTGCTCGGAACGCCCGCCTTGGCCGAGCGCGCACCGGTCACCATGGGTCAGGACGCCCGCGTTCGCCACGTGACCTTCAACCCTACGGATGTGATCCGGATCGACACCCACCTTCGGGTAAACACGTCAATCGAACTCGGTCCCGGCGAACGGATCAATCAAGTCCTGATCGGTGACTCCGCGTCCTATGAAGTGGAGGTTCTGTCAAACCGCAATACGATCTCGATCAAGCCTGTCGAGGCTCGGGCCACGACAAACCTGACGATCTTTACCAACCGCCGCGCTGTCGCCTTCTATCTGACAGAGGGACGCTCGCGGACACAGTCTTTCCGGGTCGTCGTAAACTTTCCCGACGAGCGCCCCGCCGGGCGCCAGCTTGCGGCTGGAGGCCGAGATACCGGCTATCAGTTCGCGGGCAGCGGTGCGATCCGCCCGGTGAGGGTCTGGAATGATGGGCGCTCGACCTTCTTTGAATTCCGGCCCGGCGTGCGGCCCTCGATCTTCGGCTTGAACGCCCAGGGCTACGAGATCACCCAGAACAGCCAGACGCAAGGTGCGGTCGTGCGGGTCACCGGCGTGCGGGACGCCTACACGATCCGCATGGGCGACGATCATATCTGCATTACCCGTGAGACTGGTGGGTTCACGACCGAGGCTGCTGCCGTGGCCGCCCTGCGTGGACGGGAGTTCTGATCATGAGCGACGAGAAAACCGGGGAAAAGGAATACAGCTTCGCACCCAAGCGGCGCGCATCTCTCGGGCTCAGGCTTGGTTTGGGTGCATTGCTTGTGGCAGGGACCGCCATCATTGCCTACCCGCTTGTGCAAGGCAGCGGCATCACTTCTGCCGTTGAAACATCGAAAGCCGACGACTTTCAGGATCAAGTTGACGGTGACGGGTTTGGCCGCATGACAGCCGACGCTGAACCGACCGAACAAAGATCAGAGCCGAGGTTCGATCCCGGACCAATCGAGGATGAACTCGCGGCGCAGCGCCAAGCTCTCGAGGAACAGAACGCCAAGCTTGCGAGCGACGTGGTCGCCCTACAAGCCCAGTTGGCAAGACTGGCCGAGGCCCCTGCCCCCGACAATTCCGCCGAGCTGGCCGAAGCGCTGCGCTCGGTCCAGGAACAGAACACGGCGCTCATCGCCCAGATGCAAAGCGAGATGGACACCCGGTTGGCAGAAGCCGATCTTGAAGCGCAAAAGCGTATCGCTGATGAGGTTGCCGCACGCGCGCGTGTTGCCGATGGCCGGATGGAGCAGTTGATGGAGCAAATGCTCGGACTGCAGCGCCAGAACGACGCCCTGCAACAGCAGATCGATGACGGTATGAGTGACGCTCTACGCGCGCAAACCGAGAGGGATCAGCTCGCCGCCGAGGAAGCCGCGCGGCGGGCTGAACTGGACCGTCGGCGTGCCGAGGCGGCGGCACTGCGCGACACACAAATTCGGTCCGAAGGGGTGATCTTTGATGCGGGCGGCCAGACGGGCAGTCCGGCATCTGACCCTGAGAGGGGACCTGCGGTCGGAGATGCGGCGGCGCGCGCCTTCGTGTTGGACGGTGCCCAGCCCGTTCAAGTCGCGACAGCGGAGGTTATCGCCAATCCTTCCAATACGGTGCTGCAGGGCACGCTCATTCAAGCGTCACTGGAAACCGCCATCGAATCCACATTGCCCGGACAGATTACCGCCATCGTGAACTACCCGGTCTGGAGTTTCGATCAGTCCCGCGTTCTCATTCCCGCAGGCTCCCGCCTCTTCGGGACCTACAATTCGAATGTCTCTTTGGGCCAGGCCCGCATTCTGGTTGGCTGGTCACGCATCGTCACACCCGAGGGGCAATCGGTTCAGCTCGCCGCATTTGGCGCGGACGATCAGGGCCGCTCGGGCGTGACGGGCTCCGTGAACTCCCGCTTTGGGCTGCGCTTTGGCACAGCCGCATTGCTCTCGATCATCGGCGCAGGACCGGCAATCGCCGCATCCGAGGCCAGCTCCGAGACCAGATCAGAAATTGCCGAGGATGTCGCGGGCAGTTTTGCGCAGGCCACCGATGCGGTGATCGGCGAATTTGCCACCCTGCCTCCGGTTATCTCGGTCCAGCCGGGCGCTGCGATCAGTGTGATCGTCGACCGTGATCTTGAGTTCTATTAAGTGCGTTTCGGGTTCGGCAAAACAATCAGGTGTCGAAACACGCGTTCGACCGAAGGGAGAGGCCGCGTGTCTCAAAGCAACACAAACCTGAAACGCACAGGCGGCCACCCATGAACCAGGCGGCAGAAAAAGCCAGTTTTCTTTCGACCTATCTAAAACCTCTGGCTGCACCGCTCGCCGATCCCTGCGTGGTCGAAATAGCGGTCAATCCCGATGGAAAGGTCTGGGTGGAAACCCGGGGGGCTGAGCATATGGTCGGCCTCGAAGGTGTGTTTTACTCCCCTTCCCAAGCTCGGGACCTTGCAACATCCATTGCCAGCGCCACCCACGGACAGATCAGCGAGAAAAAGCCGCTCGTCTCCGGCAAGATCGAGATGAACGGCAAGCCGATCCGGGCACAGGTCGTCTATCCGCCCGTCGTGGATGGCGGGCCCTCGATCACTTTGCGCCGCTACAGTGAAGACCAACTCACCTTGGGCGACATCGGTCTGTTGCACGGTGGACTGGTGGATTTGGGTGCCGAACGACAGGCAAAAGCCGAACAGGTCATCGCACTGACCGAGGCGGGGGATATTCGAGCCGCCATGAAACTCTGCATCGATGAGCGGTTGAACATCATGATCAGCGGCGGGACGTCCACGGGCAAAACGACTTTTGCCCGGGCGCTTCTCGCGCTGGTGACCAAGACGGAGCGTATCGTGACCATCGAGGACGCATTCGAGCTCTTTCCTCCGCAGCCCAATCGCGCGATGCTCAAGGCTGACCGTGTCCCCTCAAGTGAGCGCACCGCGGCCAAATTGCTGGAGACCTCTTTGCGCATGCGTCCTGACCGGATCATTCTTGGCGAGTTGCGCGGCGATGAGTGCAAGACCTTCCTCGACGCGATCAACACCGGCCATTCAGGCTCTTTCACCACAATTCACGCCGATACCGCGCAGAAGGCGCTCGACCGCCTTGCCCTCATGGTCATGTCGGTGGGCATCAATATGAGCTTTGAGGAGGTAAGGCGCTATGCCGCGTCCAGCATCGATGTCGTGGTGCAGCTTGGTCGGAAGGACGGAAGACGCGGGGTCGAACAGGTGTGGCTGCCGGGCAGCTCAAATCCTTGAGGGGATCTGCTAGTCCGCCACAGAGGGCCTGCACACAGCGATGATGCTTAACGGGGCACCCTGATCTGCAAGCGGAAAATGGTCTGTTTGGCGTCAACAGGAAACTCGAGGGAGATACCGCGGTTTCTTCACCCCACATCTTTCACCAGCGTCATAAGTTCAGAGTAGCTGGTGACCACATCATATTTGACGCTGTTGTCATTGATCCGTCGACCGATTTCGTCAAAGAACTTTCGGGCACATTTGATCTTGGTCTGTTCCAGTTCACGCATCTTCATCGAGGGGAGGTCAGACTTGGTCTCTGCGACAAAGTAGAGATGCTTGATACCACCTTCTTTGAACGCGATCGCCCAATCCGGGTTGTAGTCACCAACGGGTGTCGGGATCAGGAAGCCGCGTGGTAGTTTGGAGTAAACGACAACCTCTGCGCTTGTATCGAGATCCCTGACAAAGTCGCGCTCTACCTTTGAATCCACGATCGCATAATCATAAACGTGGTTCTTCAGCTTCTCAGTCGCCTTCTTGAAGTCGTTGCCCGTTTCGCCCGCCGTGAACAGCTCGGAATCATAGCGCTCTTCGACCGCATCGTAGGTCAGCTTTTCGATGATCGCGGTTGCTTTTTGCTCTTGGATCAAGTGCGAGGCATCAGCGATGAATTGTTCAGGGTTCTTGGCAAACTCACCAAATTTTGCCGGTTGGATCCCGGCCAGGATTTCGCCCACGGTCTTGCGTGTCAAATCAGTATTCTGAGCAATTGATCCGATGACATCGTATGACACGCGTGAATGTGCACTCTTGCCGCTCTCAGACCGAATTTTCCCCTGCACGAAGGCACTGCCATCCCGAAGGTTTTCATCGGTCACGTCATCGGACAAGGCACCCTCCGTCACCAGATATTGCAGCGGCGCAACCTGCAGTTCGCTTTCCAACCGGTTAATACAGCTTTGGACCAGTGCGACGCTGTCGAACTCGACCTGATAGACGGCCTTTCGGTTTATCCGGCGCCAAAGCTCTTGAAACTCCTTGCGCTGGAAATTTTCATTCAGCCGGTTTCTCTTTGGGGTGCGCCCGTCGCTGAACATGTCGTCGATGGCCCTGCCATTGAAAACGGTGTCAATCAGCGCGAAGACGGCATTGCGATGGGCTTCCAGCTCCTCGGGAAGCTCTGCCAGTGCCTCCGACTTACGGGCCTCGTGATAGGCGGCGGTGATGTGGCCATCTTCATCGACATAGTCGCTCTTGATCAGGAAGCGCTCCAACTTTTTGGCAAGCGATTTGTCCAAGACCAACTCCAGATCGCCGGTTTTCAACGTCTTGCCATCAAAATACTCGGCATCCGCCTGCTTGGGCCGAGCCGACAGGTTCTCGACGATCTCTTTCTGCAGGGCTGTCACAAACCCCTTGTAGCTCTCCGATGCGACTACGGTCAGCACGTTGATGTCATGCACGGTCACCGGATGATCCATCCTCTCGCCATTGAGATTGACCGCGATCCGCAGACCGCGCCCGACTTCCTGACGCCGTGAGATGGTGTTCTGGCTTTCATTGTGCTTGAGCATGCACATCACGAAGACATTGGGGTTGTCCCAACCTTCTCGCAGGGCTGAGTGGGAAAAGATGAAACGCGTGGGTTCCTCAAAGGACAACAGCCGCTCCTTGTCCTTCAGGATCAGATCGTAATCACTGGGTTCTGTCGATTGGCCCGCCAACTCGCCACGGGCGGCAGCCTTGGGGTCTGTTATCCGCCCCTTCTTGTCGATCGAGAAATAACCGCGATGGGTCTTGCCCACCTCGATCCCGGTCAGATAGTCGCGATACTCCACATTCTCCAGCGGCAACTCAGCAAGTAGCTCGTCAACCGCCTGCGCGTATTCTTCCTCGAACACCCTGGCATATTCGCCCTGCTCGTCAGCCTGGTCGTAGTCACGATACTTCACCACCTCGTCGATGAAAAACAGCGACAGCACCTTGATCCCACGCGCGAACAGCGCCTGTTCGCGTTCCAGATGGGCCGAGATCGTTTCGCGGATCTGAATGCGCCGGATGTCGCGTTCCGTCACATCGCCCGACGCCTCACCCGCGTGCAGTACATCACCATTGGTGAAATGCACCGTGTCATCGCGGGCGTCGATATTGCTGACAACGAAATCCTTGTAGACCTCCAGCCCCTTGGACAGATCGAACAGGTTGCGCCCCTGTTCCAGTTTGCGGGCGACACGTTTGATCCCGCTCTGCATCTTGACCTCGATATCCACCCAGGCGACCGGCGCGGCGCTTGAGGTCTCGATCCGGTGCAGGAACAGATAGGGGTTCGTCCCGCTCAGGCCTTTGGTTTCCACACCGCGCACCTTGATTTTCTTGACCAGCTTCCTGTTGAAGGCATCCACCGCATCCAGACGATGCACCTTGTTGTGGACGGTTCTGTGCGTCGCCGAATAGCGCAGGATGAACAGCGGGTTGAACAGCGGTAAGCTTTTTTGCGTCGCCGGCCCTTCCATTTTCTGCGGCTCGTCCAGGATCAGGATGGGGCGGTTCTTGGCGATCACGTCGATGGGCTTGCGCGACTGGAAATCGTCCAGCTCGTCATAGATCCGCCGGTTATCCGCCCCTGACGCGTTAAAGGCCTGAACGTTGATCACCATCACGTTGATGCCCGCGTCCGACGAAAAGCTCTCCAGCTCGTGCAGCCGCTTTGAATTATAGACGAACGCCCGGACCTTCTTGCCGTATTCTTGCTGGAAATGCTCAGCCGTCATCTGGATCGACTTGGCCACCCCTTCGCGGATCGCCACGCTGGGCACCATGATGATGAACTTGGACCAGCCATAGCGTTTGTGCATCTCGAACATGGTCTTGATGTAGACATAGGTCTTGCCCGTGCCTGTCTCCATCTCGACGTCGAGGTTGATCTGCGCGCCGGGCTTGTAGCTGGCGGGCTTGGTCTTGCCCTTGTCATCGGTGTGATGCGTCAGGCTGTCCGACGGGGGCAGCATCGCGCCGCGCTGCACCTTGCGGATGTTCTCCAACAAGACGTCCTCGGGCAGCTTGACAGGGGCGTTGCCAAAACCCTCCACCTCCATCTTGGCCTGCCGGTCGGCGCCGGGGTCGATGGTGTATTTCAGAACATCCTGCCGGGGCTGGCCCTCAAAGCAATCGACCACCGCATCGACGGCATCGGTCTGATAGGGTTGCGACTTGAACTTGATTTTCATGACTGTCGCTTTCTTAAATCCAGCGCTTCTTTCGTAATTTCTTTCGTAGGATGTTCTTGTTTCATTCGCACAGCTTCCATTGTGGGGCAGGTTTGGAGCCAGCGTTAAAAATCACGTCTTTGCGCCGTAAGCCGCTGAGAAGGTTTCCGATTTTGTTTCTCTTCTGCGTGTCATCCAAGGCGTCGCTTAACTTGTCCCAGAGCAGGTCATCAACGTCCTTTCGTGAAGCGCTGCCGAACTTTCGTAAAAACTCAACCACCATGTCCGCGTAATGCTGATCGTCAAACGCACGGGTCTTGATGTATTCGGCCTTCTTGGACGATGCAGCCGCGACAGCAGCCGAGACGCGGAACCGAGGTTTACGCCCCTCAACCAGCCCCTTGCGCTTCAGAGCCTGGATCGCCGCATCCGGCACCTCCAACCTTTTCTGCACCCGGTCCAGCGCCAGCACGTCGGTCAGCTTCAAGCCGCCGTTTTCCATCAGAACGCGTGTATAGGCCGGATCGACCACCCCACCATAGACCGTCATCACCACTGCATCGCCCGACACCTCGTAATCCGGCATCGGAAGGTAGCGCCGACGCTGCGTTTCATACATCCGCTGAATGCCATAGCCCATCTGGTCGATCATGTTCAGCTCGACCATGGCCTGCACCAGATAGGGGTTGCGATAGCCCCTCGGCGTCTTGTCGCCGCGCACATAATCCTCGGGGGCGCCCTCAAAGAACCGCCCTGCGTTTTCCAACACCAAGCGATCCGGCCGCTCGGTCACGATGATCCGCTGGTTCTGGCGGTAATCCTGATGGGCGATGCAGTTGTGCAGCGCCTCCAGCACCACCTTCTGATCGTATTTCGACACCTCATGCGGCAAAAGCTCGTCATCGGGCAGCAGCCGCAGCTGGATGTTGCGGATACGTTGATACAGCTGCGAGGTCGCCAGCAGGAATGGCGGGCCGAAATGTTCATAGGCCGATTCCGGCCCGACCAGCTTCCATGTCATCTGTGCGGGATGGGGGGACAGCAGGTAGGCGCTTTCCGCACGCCCCAAGAGCAACAGCGCCGTGCGGGTCACCTGTCCGCGTTGGGTTACCTTCGCGCGGTCCAGCAGGGTCGCCACCGGCCAACCGCGCACCTCATCCGCGTCGATCCGATTTTGATGCTTCAGGGCAAAGTCACTGCGCGCGCGCTCCACCGCATTCGGGTCCAGATCGTCCAGCGTGGCGCCGTCCACCACCTGCGCGCTCCAATCGCCGTGCAGGGTTTGGTTGCGGATTTCATCCTGTTTCGCAAAGCCAAGTGCGCTCAGGCTTTCACCTGCCCGCGCATAGGTCTGACCCTGCCACGCAATGGGAATACCCCTTGGGGCGGGCGGGATTTCCAGCATGACAACCCGCTTGCCATCCACATCTACCTCGTGGATTTGCCGGAACGTGATTTTCGGGTCTGCACCTTCGGCAATTTGTTGTTTCAGGCTTTGCAGATGCTCGGGGGCGGGCCGATAATCCGTCCCCACGACAGTCCTGCTTTTGTTATTCACCCCGAACACAAGCCAGCCCGCGTCGACGTCCTTCAGGTTTGCCTCATTCGAGAGGGCCGAAAAGTATTTCCCGATATCCCCTGTGGAATAGGAATTGGACGCCTCCTTGAACTCGACCACCTCGTTTTCCCAGGTGGCGATCAGGTCAGTCAGTTTGAGGCGCAGCTCGGCGGGGGTCATCAGATGGCTTTGACGTCTGTGTCGGGCGACAGGGATTTGAAGATCTGTTTGACGTTGATCTTTGTCGCGTCGTCCTTGAAGCCCGTGTCCTTGAACACCACGCGCAGGGGATGGCGGGTGGCGAGGGTTTTGACGAGGGTTTCATCCACGCCGTTGTCGAAACAGGCGATCAGGGCGGTGCCGGCGACGGTGAAGACGGTCTTGCCCGCGACGCTCTCGCGGGTGATGGGCAGGGTCAGGTCAACGCCCCAGTCCAGCAGCACCTGAAACAGCAGGTCTTCGGGGCTGCGGTCGGGTTTGATGTTGTCCACGCGGGTCAGCAGGTCGGCCTGAGTGGTGGCGTCGGGGGTGTAATAGACATCGGCCATGTTCGAGCTGTCGATTTTCAGCACGCGAAAGCCCACATCGCGGTTCCAGTCGGGGTGACACTCCCCTTCGAGGATTTTTGCCCCCGAGCGGCGGATGCGTTCTTTGGAGATATCTGTAATCCGTTGAAATCCTGCCTTGCGCGCCGGTGCTCCTTCTGGAACGTCCTCTGGTATTTGCACAAGGATAAACTGAACGTTCTTCTGCACTTCAATTGGCAATGAGAAGACAGCCTCAGCCGTTGTCGCACTTCCTGCAAAGAAATCGAGAATAATTGCATTTGGGTCACTGGAAAGTGCTATTTGGATAAACTGCTTTATCAGGGCAACTGGTTTAGGGAACTGAACGACAACTGCCTCAGGGAAATGAGCTGAAAGATCAGCTGTTCCATGCTGGGTATAAATGCCATCAATTACACTGAATGGCTTCTCCCCCCTTTCGACGCCATCCTCATCACGTAGATATTGCTTATAGTTTAGCGTCACTCGATCCTTGTTGCGCACAACAATCACATGGTTGTTTTCTAATGCTTCCAATACACGATCACGGCCCCAGAGCCATTGTCGCTGTGGCCGAACGATTTCACCATCAGCAAGCGGAATTTCGTAGACCAAATTTGGCCTTGCATCCATGCTCTTGGTTGCTTCGAGTGGCTTTAGACGATACGGCCCCCGTTTCTCAAAGTGCTCATCACGACCACTATAATATCGTTCAACCTTCTTAGGATCATAAGGCAACGCAAAAGGCGATAGATCTGCCATACTACGCGCATACATGAGTATGTATTCGTGCTGCGTCACAGCATATTTTTCTTTCGGCCCCCCTCCATAGCTTTTCTTCCATACAAAGCACTCAACGAAATTTTCGTGCCCAAAAACTTCATCGCAGAGTCCGCGCAGGTTGCCTTGTTCGTTGTCATCAATACTAACAAAGATCATTCCATCATCAGACAAGAGGTTTCTTGCAAGCTTCAATCGAGCATAAATCATTGAAAGCCAGTCCGAATGAAACCGACCATTGGCAGTCTGGTTTGCCACCAGCCGATTGCCTGCCTCATCCACCTGATTTGACTTGGCCAGAAACTCTGCCGTGCCTTCGGCAAAGTCATCGTCATAGACAAAATCATTCCCCGTATTATAGGGCGGGTCGATATAGATCATCTTGACCTTGCCCAAATAGGTCTCTTGCAGCAGTTTCAGCGCCTCTAGATTATCGCCCTCGATGAACAAATTCCGGGTGGTGTCGAACTCCACCGACTCCGCCCGCACAGGCCGCAGGGTTTTGGCAATCGGCGCATTGGCCGTGACCAGCGCCTGCCGCTTGCCCGGCCAGTCCAGATGATACCGCTCTTGCGGGCCCTCCACGATGCTGTCCGACAGTTCCTGCCGCAGCAGGTCAAAATCCACCGCGCGGCGCAGCGTCCCGTCCGGGCCGGTGCTTTCCGTCACACAACCCGGAAACAGCGCAGCGATCCGCTCCACATTCTGCGCGGTCAGGTCGGGGCTGTGCATTTTCAGCTTTTCAATCTCGTCACTCATGGTTTCCCCCGCCCGTTTTTCCCGGGTCTTTCATATGGTCAATGGCCGCCTGTGCCTCGGCCAATTGGCCGTGCAGCGTCACTTTGATATTAAACTGGCTTTCGCGTTTCAACTTCGACTGAAGCTGCGCAATCTCACGCTCTTTTGCCCTGATTGCCGTCAGTCGCGCAAGGCGGCTCTCCACATCCTCGCCCGGCACCGGCGCAACCGGCATAAGCGCGGACAGCATCCGCTCATAGAGCACACCCAGGTTGACCGCCACCGGCAAGGGCGCGCGGGGGGCGTCATGCGCGGTCCACTCCCCCCGCAAGGGATCGGACAGCACCCATTTGCCGCGCTCCGCCTCGGACGGGCGTTTATAGGCGGCGGCGGGTTGGATGCGGTCCCCCGCCACCAGCTCGAACATCAGCGGGAAGGGAATGGCGCGATCCATGGCGCGCAGGATGTCGTCATGCAGCGTGTCGCCCTTGAGCGTGACGCGGAACACCTGAATTTCCGGCACCGCAGGCGTGGCGGGCAGGTTCAGCGTTTCGGGGGCGAGCTTGTGCGCCCATGTGATCTGATCCACCTCGCGCACGAAACGCTCGCGCAGGGCCGTGCTGGCGGCGGCCCCGTCATAGATGCGGGTCTTGGGGATCACACGTTTCAAGGCAGTTTGGGGCGGGTATTGATACAGCGTCATGGGTCGCGCACCACGATGAAGGCGATGAGTTCGAAATCCTCCAGCCCCGCGATGGTCTGGGTCAGCGCCGTGGTATGCCCGCCCGAGAACAGGCTGTCGATGTCACGTTCCTCCTTGACCTCGATCATCGAGCGGATGGCGTCGTTGAGCAGGTTTGAGTAGGTGCCCATCTTGCGCCCGTCCTGCGTTTCCGCGTTGAAGGCTGTGCACAAGTCGCGAATGGGCTGTGTGACGCCCTTGCAGCCCGACCGGATCAGATCGAGCAGGCGTTTGACTTGCGTCTGGTCCGCGATGATCTGGCCGTCCTGACCGATGTAGATCAGGTAATAGGGATGCAGGCGGTTCTGCTGGCCCACGTTCACGCTGTCATGGATGTTGCGCAGCGTGAAGATCACGCCGGGGTGCAGGCCGCGCTTGGGGTCCGACGGGATGACCGTGTGCAACCCATGCGGCATGCGCGGCAGGTCTTCATGGGTCTTGAGGTAGTTGAGCAGGTCCATCCGGAAGTCGTTCAGGCCCAGGTCGGTGATGGAAATGCCGGTCTTCACGTCCTCAAGCTCGATCACCTCGTTCTGAAGGCGCTGAAGTTGGTCCTTGCGGTAGGCGACGTCCGAGCTTTTGGAGGTGAGCACGTTATCCTCGCCGGTGCCCGCCATGTCGACGATATGCATCCGGTTCTCGACGCGTTCCTTGAGGTTGATGTATTCGTCCAGGCTGATGTCGGGCCAGTAGTTGGACAGCTGGATCTGGGTGTTGGGCGAGCCGATGCGGTCGATCCGGCCGAACCGCTGGACGATGCGAACAGGATTCCAGTGGATGTCATAGTTGATCAGGTAGTCGCAATCCTGAAGGTTCTGTCCCTCGGATATGCAGTCGGTGCCGATCAGGATGTCCAGCTCAGCCGGATCATCGGGCATGATCTTGTCCTTCTCCTTGGCGCGGGGGGCAAAGAGCGTCAGGACGGATTGGAAGTCATAGTATTTCTTGAGCGTGGTTCGCGGATTGCCCGATCCGGTGACAATGCCGCTGTGAATGTTCTGTGCATCGGCGAAATGTGGCGCGAGCTGATCGAACAGGTAGTTCGCGGTATCGGCATAGGCGGTGAAAACGACCACCTTGCGGTTGCCGGGGTTCAGAGGGTTGGCCATCTTTCCGGCGATCTCGGCAATTAGATGCTGAAGCTTCGCGTCGTCTTCGGGCGTGACCTTCTCCATCTCGGCAATCAGGCCATCGATGATGATCTTGTCGACCGACAACTCCTGCTTCCAGGCCGTGACGTCCATATCTGCCAGATCAATCTTGATCTTCTTACCTACAGAGAAATCGGCGAAGTCGTCATCCTCGTCCGCAACAGCTTCCAGGTCGATGTCCAAATCCTCGACCGTCGCTGCACCGCCGGAAGCCTCGAACTGGGCAATGGCATCCAGCGTCCGGCCGATATTGCCGGACAGCGCGCCAAGGGTCTTGCGGAATGCATGGACAGAGCTTTCCAACCGCTTGAGCAGGTTGGTCGTCATCAAGGCTTGCAGGCTCTTCTCGCGGTCAGCCTGTTTCAGCGTGCCTTTGCCGCCCTCCGTCTTGGTGTCATAGAGGTCTTCGTATTTTTTCAAACGACTGGGCTGGATATAGTTGACCGGTGCATAGACGGCCATTTTCAGGTCGCTCAGCTGGGCGAATATCTCATTGAAGCCGATGACGTCGTCACGGTGCGTGATCGGCAGATGATGTGACAACGGCTTCAGTCGCGTTGGAAACTTGCCGATGTCCGCCGTGTCGTAGAAGGTTTCGATATGCTTGCGGGATCGCGCGATCGTCACCGCATCGAGCAGCTCGAAGAAATCGAAATCCAGTGCCCTTAGGATGGAGGCTGGCGTCCTTTGATCCGGGGGTAAGTTGGACCAGACGTTAAACGCAGTCTGCGCGCGACGAAATATCTCTTCCACGCTGGTCTTGGTTTTCAGGTTCTTGCTCAGGGCATCTGAATGCCCTTCATAGGCAAGCGCCAGTTGGTTTCTCAGATCTGTGAAACGATTGTTAACCGGCGTCGCCGACAACATCAGGACCTTGGTCTTGACCCCGGCCTTGATCACCTGGTTCATCAGACGTTGGTAACGGGTTTCGCGGTCCTTGTAGACATCGTTGTTCCGGAAGTTGTGGGATTCATCGATGACGACCAGATCGTAATTGCCCCAGTTCACACGATCGAGCCGCATCCCGAATGACTCGCCAGACGTTCGTGAAAGGTCCGTATGGCACAACACGTCGTATCGAAACCGGTCCTTGGCGAAAATGTTGGTGGTCAGGTTTGCATTATAGTTGCGCCAGTTGTCTGCTAGCTTTTTCGGGCACAGGACCAGAACGTCCTTGTTGCGCAATTCGTAATACTTCACCACCGCCAGAGCCGTGAAAGTTTTGCCCAGCCCCACACTGTCGGCCAGAATGCACCCGTTATAAGTTTCCAGCTTGTTGATAACGCCGACGGCGGCATCTCGCTGGAAATTGAAGAGCTTCTGCCAAACAAGACTTTCAAGATAACCGGTTCGATCCTTAGGCAGAACGTCCTCATCGATCTCGCTCAGGAAGTCGCTGAACAGGTTGAACAGAATCATGAAGTAGACCCGTTCGGCAGGATTCTCCTGGTACACGGACTCGATGTGCTCAAGGACTTCGGCCGTGACATCTCGCAGCTTTTCCTCATCATTCCAGATCTGGTCAAAGAGGTTCAGGTAGGTCTGCGCAAACTGGGGCTCATCCATGACCTGTGTGTAGCTTGAGACCGCATCCCCGCGCTGATACCCGAGGTCAACAGCGGTAAACCCTGACAGCGGCATATAGGCCGCACCGGTCTCGGACCGCTGCACATGTCCGAACTGCTGCATCGGTGCTGATGTGACGTTCGACTTGAAGCGCGCCTTTTTGCGGATCCAGTCGGCACATTCCCGCGCGACCGCCCGTTGAGTCATCTTGTTCCGAAGCTGAATCTCAAACTCGCTGCCTGAAAGCGTTTCTGCCGCTCGCCCTTTGGGAATGAAAAACTCACGCTTCTCCTTCTTGATGCGGTCGATCGCACCGTTTGGGGTAAACGTCGGTGTGGTAAAAATGAACTCGAACTCTTTTAGTTCACTCAATTCCGTTTTCAGGGCATCGAATGCGTAAATAGAGAAGCACGCGGCGGCGACCCGAAATTTCGACGCGCCGGACAGCTCGCTTTTCAGATCATCTCCCAGCAGCGTGGTTGTGTTGTCGACAATCCGCAAAAGTTCCCCCATAGGTCATATGTTCGGAAATGATGTCACACTAACTCTCGCGGCAGAATGTGCAACGCTTTGAAAATAAATGCGCAAAGCTGTTTACACTGCCAAAAAGAATAACTCGGAGCCTTGGGCGAAGCCAAGCGTCAGCCCTTCTCCAAGCATTCGGCCATCGGCCACCCCATCACCTTAATCCACTACCTAAGCCCAGACTAGGATCGTAAGCGCTTCTTAAGCCTTGGTTTTTATTTGTTTAATGATTTAGAAGTGGTCAGGCTGTACTAGTTCCGGCCAAGCCTGAGCTCCGTTGCCTACGACCAGATCGTGTTTTCTTTGGCTTTGCCCTGGCGGCTTCTGCGTATCCCTGTAGCGCGCCTGTATAGGTCTGGACCGCAGTCTCGAATTCCTTGTCGCCCATGGAGATCGCCGCGGGTGCTGCGGGTTCTGGTTGCTCGAGGGTGATTTTCTTCGGCCTGTTCGAGACTGGCGCTGCAGCAGGAGGATAGGGCAAGGCATGCCCTTGCCGTGCTTTGTCGATCTCCTCAAAATGCCGGTCCGCATAGTAGCGGATGTGATCCGCCTTGATGGGATATTGCCCCTCGGGCAGGACAAGGACCTTGTCGAGCGGGAAACGCAGCAATTCAGCGGGGGATACCAGCGCCCGTTCTTCCGAGCGACGGCTGATATTTGCGCTTTCCGAGAGCTTGCGCACGGTTGCCTGTGATCTGGTCTTGCCCACGATCGTGCGTTTGCCGAGGGCTGCGGACAGCACGTCGGCAGTGCGATCATCTTGCGGGGTCATGTAGATCTGTACACCCGCACCGGCCTGCAGCGCGCGGCGGTCGGTTTCGCCGTAGATGCCCTCAAGACCGGGGATCGACTGCGAGATGATAAAGAGCCGCCCGCCATAGGAACGGATCGTCTTGATGCTCTGCAAGACCAGGGGTTGTTTGCCCAGTTGGTCGAATTCATCCATCAGGAACATGACGGGATGTGGCTCGTCCGGTCCGGGATGCGCGCGCTGCAGACATGCGATGGCATCGGCGAACAGGAGCCGGATCAGGGGGGCCAGTGTTTTCAGGTGCTCCGGCTGCACGACAATATAGAGCGACTGTGGCTTTCGTCGGAACGTCCCGAAGTCGAAATCGCTTGCCTGTGTCGCTCGGTCCACCGCCGGATCGAGCCAGAGCTCCAATCCGGCACCGCGGATCACACTGACATAGGAATCGAGAATCTTGTCCACTTCGTCTGCCATGCTCAGGAAAATCTCTGCCACCACCGGGTTCGCGGTCTGCATGGCGGCCCGTTTGTAGAATTCCTTTTTATTGCCGCCGCCAGTCATGATCCGCAGCGCCTCACCGATCGTCGGCTTGCCGGTCTCGATGGCATAGAGGCAAGACGCCACGAACAGGCTGCGTCCGGCCTGGAAAAAGCTCTGCGCGTTCACGCTTTCGACGATGAGGAACAAGTCCGCCATGGTGTTGACGGCGGTGTATTGCTGCTCGGGGCTGGGCAGATCGGCAATGCGCTGGAGAGGATTGAACCGGTGCGTGCGGGTCAGGACGGGCCCGTTCTTGCCCTCGGGCTGAACGTAGTCATAGGGCGAAAAGTACCAGACCTGATTGTTCAGCGCCTTTTTGCGGTGGATGGATGTCTTCTCGAAATTCTCGCCCTTAACGTCGAGGATCACGGCACTGCCCTGGAAGTGCAAAAGGTTCGGTAAAACGAAGCCTACCCCTTTGCCCCGGCCCGTTGGCGCGATCATCATAGCGTGTGGGAAGCGATCTGGCGTGGCAGACACGAAAGGCGCAGGGGACGCAGGTGACCCGAGCTTGCCGAACAGAAAGCCGTTCTGGGAAAGAGACGCCGACATACGGTTGCGGCGGAGCTCGGGACGCGACTGGAAATGCGCATCATCATAATCGGTGAGCGACCCGCGATGAACGGATGTCGCTCCTGTCGCCGCCAGAAGCAGGGCAGGAAGTGCCGTGATGAGCCACGCAGTATGTTCCACCGCAGGGTTTGCCTTGATCCGTGGATCAGACAGATTGAGCAGCCAAAGTTCGAAAATATCGAACCCACCCAGGTCTTCGCCAAATCGCACCATCAGATAGAGCGTGGCGATCGCGGCACCGATCCAGGTGCCAACACCGAGACCGAGCAGGATGGCGATCGGATACCGCCAACGGCTTTCCATTGCATGCAGCATGTTTTGAATCCTCTAGAGGCCGTAATCGCCACTGGTATCGTCCCGGTCGCGCCCCCGCTCCTCGGCGCGCTCGAAAGCCTCGATCCGGGTCCGGTAGGTGGCGGCGGGTTCGCTGTCGCGCCCGGTAATGTCATCACCCGCATCCACTGCGGCGATGGCCTTTAGCTCCGAGAACACGGCTTGTCGCAGACCGGGGTCTTCGATGCGGTCCATGAGCGGATCGATCCGGCCAGCGGCCAGCTGATCCATATCCCCGTCGCGCAGGTCTTGCCGCACGTCGGAGATCAGCTTGTCCAGCGTGGCGATGTCGGCAAGGCGACTGCCCTGCCCCGCGTCAAGAATATCCTGACGCGCCAGATCCGCCAAAAGATCACGATCCATGTGCAGCCCCGCAAAAACATCACGCGCGCGCGCCTGCAGGTCGCGTTCGAGCCCAAGCCAGTCCGAGCGCTCCTGGGCGTCCACTGGGCGTGAGGCTTCGAGTTGCGCCTCGCTGCGATGGGGTGCGGTGAAACGGGCAGCAACTTCTTCGATACTGCTGCCCGCCTCCTCGAGTCGTGCCTCCATCGGTGCCAGAACGCGCGCCAACTCCGCTCTGAATTGACCCAATGCAGCATCGGCCTCGGCGACGAGCGGATTGCCCTCCTCTGCTGCCCGTGCAGCCAGCCCCGCAATCCCCTGAACACTGTAGGGATCGCGCTCGGGCGACACCGATGAAGAATGATCCGCAAGAAAGTCGCGGCCCAGAAGCGTGCCCATTTCGCGGGCCTGCCCCGCAAAGAGCTGTTCCAGTTCGACCTTTTCGGCACCGGGCGCCATGTCCTGAATGGCGCTCCAGGCGGTGTCGGCTTCCGCTTGCAATGTCTCGCGGGCGGCGATCAGACGACCGATTACATCCGCTCCGGCAGCGGGGATATCAACCCCTTCGGCAAACCCTTCTTTCACCGGCATTCCTTTCATCAAGTTGGTGGCGGCAAGCTCTGCGCTCTCCGCGATGCGCCCCATCCATCCATCCGGAGGGGTGTTGGCCTCCAGGCGCATCCCGGCAAGTTGCGCCAGCTGACGATACCCCTCGGCGTGCCTGCGTATCTCGGCCTCTCGCAGAGCGCGGCTTTCAGGATCCAGCGGGGCAACCATTGGCTCCCGTCCCTCCTTGCGGGCCGCCTGCAAATCAGTGTCCCGCGGGGCGTTTTCCATGATGCCACGCGACAGACGGGAAGAGGCGTTCAGCACCAGCCCGTGCTCGCCCGCGATCTGCGCATGCAGTTCGCGCATCATGTCATAGCTGATCTCGGAATGGCGGCTGATCGAGAGGAACTTGCCGTCCTCCATCCCGACCTTGTCGACAAGGACATGGGCATGCACATGATCTGTGTTGCAATGGAGGGCCGCCACATACCGATATCGATCCCGGTAATCCCCGCCGAACACCTCCTGCGCCCATTCGCGCGAGATGGCTTCCGCCAACTCCGCCTCGGTTCCCTTGGGAAAGGACAGGATGATGTGATCGGTGTGACCCCGTTTCGGCGCCCCGCACCAGGATGCACTCCAATCGGCAATGACATTTTCCATGCCGCGCTCGCCAAAGACACGATCGATGCCGATCTGGTTCGACCAGGCTGCGATCCGCGCCTCGTCGCGCAGGATGTATTTCATCTGTCGGCGTAACTCTTTGGGTGAATGACACCCGCCCGTGCCGACCCGCTTCACCACGCTTTGCGGCACCCGCAGCGCGTTCCAGGACATTACCGCAACCGTCCCGCCGGACGCGCCACGCCGACGGCCCGGCGATACGCGCGCCTCGCCCGCCATGGCTGCAGACCGCCGCCCCACATGAGGCAGTATCTCGCCCAATACCGCCTGCTGGAGGGTGCGTGTTTCAGCCATCGCGCTGCCCCTCCCCAACGTCCCGAAGATCGGACACCCGGACGAAGGACCCGCGCAGCGAGGCCGCGCGCAAAGCCTGCACGGCCCGAGCAACCTCTTCGGCCCGGTCCGCAAGCCGACCGACCATTGCCGCGTCGCGCGCGTTCCACCGCAGCTTGCCCGCATGGGCAAGCTTCAGCATCTGCACAAGATTGCGCGCCAAGGCATTGAGCTGATTGGCCGACGCCTTGAGCGCCGTGACCTCGTCCCGGCGAAACGCGACAATGCCGGATGACAGACGGATCATGTGCCGGAGCAAACCCGACGTGGTCATGCCCGTCTCAGCCACAAGCGCCTCGAATGCTTCAGCCTCACGGGCGGACACCCGAACCTGCAGCACGCGGCCCTTTGTGGTTCGATCCGTCACCACACCGCGCGCCCGCACGCGGGCGACAGTGGGCCGGGAGCAGCCAACACGCACGGCGATCTCCCCATCGCCAAGCCCTTGAGCAGCGAGCCGGAGAACCTCTTGTCGGGCTATGGTGGAGAGGCGTTTGGACATAGGCGGCAAGATTTATCATTAGATAGTTTTTGTAAACACGAAAACTCTAATGAGTCGCCGTGCAAGTTTTGTCATACACAATACCGTTCCTGTCAACGTCCCTTCGGTCCGTTGTCGCACCTTCGGTGATCAGCAGGCAGGGCCTTGGCCATGCCTGCTGTACACCCCACGCGACAACTAACAGACCGAAGGGACACCGCCTCCCCCGCGCCGCGATCCGGGACACTGGCCCGGATCCTGAACAGGCGCGGGAATGACGTCGGCGCAGCCGACACGATATCCCTTCATTGGCGTTGAATGCTCAAAGGGGTTCTCCCGGAAGGAGAAGAAGACCTTGTGGGATTGGAACGCCTGCGCAGCACCGTGCGTATTACCTCGGCGCTGATACGGATAGTCGATGGTCAGGTGACCCGACACCTCGAAGGCTGATGGCAGCATTGGGAAATTGTCACAACGACGCGATGGCGAAATGAATGGACGCTGCAATGAGGGTCGGCGTGAGTGACCTGCTGACCGATTGACCGAACGCGTACACAGATGATCGCCAAAACAGCACATCGCCACAGCAGCTGCACATCTGTCGGACCCAAAGGTTGAACGCCTGTATCGCGCAAGGTCTGGACGCCATCCCGAGGCATCGCCATAACGGCGCAAGATATACGTTATGGAGTCGAGGAATGCTTGTTGTGACGGCCATCTCCGCAAAGGGCGGATCGGGAAAGACAACTCTCATACAGATGCTTGCGTCCGCCATGCTCGCACGCGGCCGCCGTGTGCATGTCATGGATGCGGATGCTGACAAGCAGATCCTCGAATGGGAATCTAAAAGCGCGCGCGCCGACTTCGGTGATCTGCCACGCCTTCCATGGCCCACAGGCTTGACCGTGGCCGATGCCCCCGAGACCGTTGAAGGCCTTTACCACGCGTTGGACGGCTTTGAGGCTGAAGGTGTGGATCTGGTTCTGATCGACACCCGCCCCGGCGAGCACCCCGACACCGAAACACTGGCGCTGGCCTGCGACATGATCCTGGTGCCGGCCGTGCCGGTACAATCGGATTTCGTGGCGGCCCTGAAAACCCTGACATGGGTAATGCGCATGATCGAGACCCTCGGACCGGATGACCCCGCCCCGCTGTTTTCCGCGGTATTGATGAACGCGGACAAACGCGCGATCGATTTCGTGACCGCAGGCGATGACTTTGAGCGTGATGCGGCAAGACGCAGGGTTCACCGGCAGGACCTTGAGGTCTTCGAGGTGATTTCAACCCTGCCGCTCCTACCAACGCCGGTGCCCCATCTCGCCGCGATCCAGCGCATGCCGTTGACCGGACCGCTGGGATACGTGCGGGACATTTATGAACAGGATCTTCGTCATCGGTTGCAGGCGGGGCATCTTTCCTCAGCCCTGACACTGTGCGGCGATGTCCTTTGCGACATCGAGGCCATGGTGGACTCCGCCAATGGCTAGGAAGATTCCAAGCCGGTCCGGGACCGCTGTCTCGAACGAAGACAGGCTGGCGCGATCGCGGCAGTTCGCCACGAGCACCACGAAATATGCCGCGTTCGATCAGAGTACGGCGGAAGCGGTCGCGACAGAAGGCCCAGCGGTAAAATCAGTGGTCAAGAATGAACCCCGGAAAGGGGAAAAGGCAGCCGCGGCTGAAACGGCGCGCATCAACCCAGGGGTATCCACCCAGCCGGTGGCGGATGATGCTTGCAGCACTCGCACCGAAGGGCAGTCTCGAACCTATTACGTGCGCATCGGAGCTGAGGATCAGGCACGGATTGAGGCGCTGGCAGAACGATCTGGCCTTGATCCGGACTACGTTCGGCGTGCCTTGATCAAAGCGGTTCGCGCCCGCATGCAAAACCTGCGCGACACCGCGACCTGGCATGAGGTTGCCTCCGCTGCACGACCACGCCTGGCCGAGTCCAAAGGCACTGGTGCCCCCTTCATGAAATCGATGATCAGGCTCGACGCCGCCCATATGGCGGCGTTGCAGACAAGCATTGATGACCCGCTCAACGTCTATGGGGTGACGCTGCTGTTATCCGCCTTCGGTAAGGCGCTGCTGCACTCCGAGATCGAAGAGCTCGCTCAAAAGATCAGCGGCATCGAAGCCCGGGCAGCGCGTCCTGATCCAGCGTAAAGGCATCGCGTGCGGTCACGACAGCAATCTGACCGCCCGCCTCGATCATATCGATGAGCTGTGCCCATTCGGCAGGATCAGCATCCCGTTGCGTTGCGATCCCGTCCTGCACTGAAAAGGCAGCCTGCTCTCCGGTCGCCGCGAGAAAGACAATGCGTTGTGGCGCTTTGTCATCGCTGTGACGCGACAAAAAGTACGCATGGCTCTCGTTTGGGTTGTAGACACGGTCAGGATCGCAAACTAAGAGCAAGGTCCCGTCGTTTGCAGTCGCAGCATAGGTCTCCAGACCTCGCGACAAGCCGATCTCCCACTCGGCAGCGACAGCCGATGAAGCCGCGCCCAGAAAGAGCGCAATATGTAGAGGCCTGTAAAGCAAGTTACTAAACTCCGTTTTGTGTTGGCCAAGCATATATAGGGACAGGCAGATACCTGCCACCTGATTACTGCGGCTCCGACCAAATGGAGGTCAGGAGAAGAGCATGAAGAAGTATGCGGGATACCCCGTCGAAGTCATTTGGACGACGGTAAACGGTGAAGACGTCGAGGTCGGCGTCGTATTCCAATGGAGCTGCGGCATGCGCCGTACCAGATGGTCCGATGACTTTGATCAGGCGGACGGCGCGAACCTGAGGTACGAGCCCTATGAGGACGCGGGATAGACCGCCTCCAGCCCTAAAATGCTCGCAAGCGACCGGAGCAGGACACGATTGTGATCCGGGCCAATGACACCGAGAGAGGGAACACGCGGGGCAGAGATCGTTGCAAAGGCGACGACGGTTTGTAACGCTGCCAAAGAAGACCGATAGGAGACCCATGAGATGAAAGAGATTTTCAACGTTGGCGAGACAATCTTGCTGGACGGCGCGCCGCTTGCACTGGTGACCCCCGATGGCGTCAAGGCCTGGATCGAAGACGGCGTTCAGCACAGCTTTCGCTATGACCAAGTGCGCGATCCGCTCAGCGGCGAGATGAAATACCGCTGTCTCTACGAGAAGTACGGGTCGGATATGCCGTTCGTGCTGGTAGGCAACCCTGACAGTGAAGAAGGCGCGCATGTTATTCTTTTCGACCAGAAGCCAGACGCATAGCCCTTCGGAATCATATGCCAAGTGGCGAACACTAGAGCCCCTCGGCTTCGCCTGGCGGCAGCGTCCGCCTTGCAAGAGGGATGCAGACCCGTCAGAGCTGAAAGCGGATCGTGATGGCGACCATGTGACAAACGGCTTGGGGTGGCTCAGGATGAGACAGACCAAGACGTATTGGCACAGGAAGACAGCAAGGTCGGAATTCAGGGCGGAGCCTCAGCAGCCCGACCCCGCTTGCGGGGCTTGCCCATGTCGAAACCTTCACCATCACAGTCACGCACATCGCAGCATGGAAGCCTATTTCGCAGGTGCAGTATTGTGTTCGGCCCATAGCCGACATCCGAACCCTGTCGGTGCCGCCCGGCGATATACCTGAAAGCGGACACCCAACTCTTGCGGAACGGAAAACCACCCGATCCGTAAGACACGGCTGCCGCCGTCGGCGGATGCGTGCGGTTCAAGCTGTGCAAAGCGCCGTTCTCTCGGTATCGTTGGCCAAGGGCGTAAGGGATGTTCAATAGTGCAAATAAGTCGACTTAAAATATCAAACTTTCGCTCTATCAAAGAGGCAGAAATTCAGTTTGGTGCGGTTACAGTCCTTATAGGGACCAACAACGCCGGGAAATCGGCAATACTGGAAGCGATCCGCATCGCGCTGACCAGACGGTGGGGACAGCGCGGAACCGGATTCACTGAATATGATGTGCATCTATGCGACGGCAGGCCAGATCCAAAAGTCGGCGATCCAGTTGTTATCGAGGTCGAGCTCCAGGAGGCTGTAGCCAACGAGTGGCCCGAGGACCTCCAAGGCGAACTAGAAGACATCATCCAGCTCGACCCGGTAACCGGCCGTGCGTCGATCATCATGCGCGTCAGCTGCTCATGGGACGCGGCCGAAGAGAGTTTCGTTCCACGATGGGAATTCCTGAACGTCGACAGGAACCCACTCGCCGGGCGCGGCGCCCGCGCCGTCAATCTCCAGGAATTCTTCCAGTTTCTGCCTGTATTCTACCTTGAGGCGCTTCGCGACGTCACAGACGAATTTTCCTCAAGGAGCCAATTCTGGGGCAAGTTGCTTCGGACGGTGCAAATTCCCGAGCCTCTCGAACAGAGATCAAAGCGTATTTTCGATCTCTTGAATCGACGCCTACTCGATGCTGATCCGCTTCTGACCAATCTTGCCACCGGTCTTTCCCATATCAGTAGTGTCGCCGCCTCCGACGCACCGGGTCAAGCTGACTTACGGCTGTTGCCCCTCAATACATGGGATATCCTCTCGAAGGCGGAGGTCATCTATCAGACGGAGGGCGGCAAACCGTGGCTCCCGTTGGCGCGGCACGGTCAAGGTGTGCAGAGCCTTTCTGTGATGTTCCTCTTCAAAGCATTCGTTGAACTGATCCTTAGCGACCTGTATCGGCCTGAAAGCACGGCTGTCTTGGCGCTGGAGGAGCCGGAGACACATCTTCATCCGCAGGCGGCCCGCAGCCTTTGGCGTCATATCAGTGAACTGCCAGGCCAGAAGATCGTAACAACACATTCGCCGTACTTCCTTCAGCACGTTCCCTTCCGCGATATTCGCGTTGTCCGTGTCGAGGCCAACGGCACAACGGTGAGCTCACTCCCTCGGCAATTCCGCGCGCCCGTTCCGCATGTTCCTCAGATCGACGCCATCATCGCCGACTCTGACGGAATCATCACCTATGACCGCAGCCTCAACGAACTCGTTTTATCCGGCACGTTGCCCGAAAACCAGTATCGCAATCTCCTCGTGGCCTATGCCGGACGCCCCGACACGCAGGGCATCCACGCTGCACTGCGAAAAGCATGCGATGCATCGCAGGAGTTTATCTCTGACGCAGAATTGGAGAAACTCGGGACATTTGCCCGGCGAATCCGCGGCGAAATTTTCTTCGCACGCCGATGGCTTCTCGTTGAAGGGCAATCCGAATACCAACTTGTTCATGGCATCGCCAAAGGCTTGGGCTATGATCTCGATGAACACGGCGTCGCCGTCATCGATTTTCAGAATAATGGCAGCCCGGAAATTTTTGCGGTACTTGCACGAGCGCTGGGTTATCCATGGCTTGCCGTCGTAGACGGAGACCACGCAGGGCATGATTACATCGCCAGGATCACCGCCAGAAATTTCTCTGCCGCAGAAATCGCACGACGTACCTACTCTTTGCCTGCCGGATTTCTTGAGCAGCAGCTCGTAGAAGATGGTCTGCAAAACGAACTAAAAGCGATCCTCGTCTCTTTTGGAAATGCAGCGGCGACGGACTTTGACAATGAAACGTTGATTTCGGCACTCGAGAACGACAAGAGTGGCTATGCTGCTGTTCTCGCGAAACAGTGCGCCGAGAACCAGGCGCTGGCTCAGCGCATGCCTGCACCGTTCCGCGATGCAATCCTGGCACTCAGAGGCCTCACATGACCGATTCCTCCCTCAGCGTCGCATTGTCAGAACTGACCGAGGCTCAAAGCGTTGCTGTCGCTTGGCGCGATGGCCCGATGTTCGTTCTCGCCGGCCCCGGCTCCGGTAAGACCCGAGTGTTGACAACACGTGTCGCCAAATTGCTCGCCGACACGCCGGATCGTTCGTTCCGCGTCCTGGCTCTAACCTTCACCAACAAGGCCGCTGACGAAATGTCCGCCCGCGTCACTGCACTGGTACCTGAACAGGAGCGCCGTGCTCTCATCGGGACCTTTCACTCGTTCTGCATGCAGATGCTGCAACAGCACGGCTCCCACATTGGCATCAACCCTGATTTTGCGATCTACTCGCTCGACGTAGATCGTCAGGAAATTCTGCGCGACGCGATCAAACAAGCGGGCCTGAGGCCAGACGACGTTCGGCTGCTGTCTACCATTGACAAGCTTAAGTCGCAGCTCATCCAGCCGGCAGGCTCGGCCCGATACTTTCGTGATCCGTCTGATGGCTCACGCGTGGAGCAGGTATACGCCGCTTACGAGGCGGCGCTCACCCAAGCCAACGCCCTAGATTTTGGTTCGCTCATCGCCCAAGCTCATCGGCTAGTCACAGCCTTCCCCGGCATTGCTGGACGCTATCGCAAGACCTATGCCTACTGGATGTTCGACGAGTTTCAGGACACTACCGACGGGCAGTACCGACTAATCCGCGCGCTTGCCGGCGAGGATTTCAGGAATGTCTTCGCCGTTGCCGACGATGACCAGATCATCTACCAGTGGAACGGTGCGAGCTACCAACAGATCCAGCGGTTCCGGGCCGACTTTTCCCCGCAGGAATTGCAGCTTCCTACAAACTACCGTTGTCCACCTGCAATTGTTTCTGTCGCCAACCGTCTTGTGGTCCACAATCTGCAGCGCACGACTGCCAAGCAGCCGCTGGAGGCGGGCAAAACCTCGCTGAAGTATCCCGATGAACAGCACATCTGCGTCCTACGCTATTCCACCGACGACGTGGAAGCCGCGTCGATTGCGGAAGGCATCGCCAAAATCGACCGCGCTCAATGGGGAGAGGTCGCGGTACTGGCCCGCACGCGCTACATGCTCGAAAAGCTTCAATCCGCCCTAACGCAAAAGCAGGTCAACGCGGTCATTTCTCAGCGCCGCGATGATTTCAGATCACCTCAATTCCTATGGCTCGCTGCCGTACTTCGCCAAGGGCTGCGTCCGCTTGATCGACGTGCGCTGGAAATCCTGACCGGCGCTTTCAATCGTTGGTTTGGCACTGACGCCCGTGTCGATCTCATCGTTACCGCCACCGAACTGACCGAACGCTCCCTGCTCGATGAATGGGCGGTAGCGGTCAAAGCCGGGCTTGGAGATGACGTCAATGGCAACGCTCTCGTCGACCTAGCTGCAACCTTCGCAAAGGAGCCCGCGCGGTTCAGGCAGTTTGTTGATGCAGTCCTCGCGATGATCCCGGCGCAGGACGATGAAGCCAGTGACATTGCAGAAGACCGGGCGGCTTGGTCCGATCTTGTGAGAAGTATCGGTAAAACCATCGGCCGCGATGCGCCGCTTGAACAGTTTCTTCAGGAACTGGCCATCCGCTCAAAGGAGGCCCCAGTCGGCAGCAATACCGTGACCCTTATGACGATCCACGGCGCCAAGGGGAAGGAATTCGATCATGTTTATGTGGTCGGACTGGCGGAGGACATCTTGCCGAGCTTTCAAAGCCTGAAAGCAGGCGAGAATAGCGCTGAAATGGAAGAGGAGCGACGCAACTGCTTCGTGGCTATCACGCGTGCGCGAGAGTGGCTCTGCCTCTCCTATGCCGACAACTATCGGGGATGGAATAAGCAGCCGTCACGTTTTTTACTTGAGATGGGTTTCTCGTTGCCCGATCAACCATCGCAGTGAAGCTCTGATCAATTCAGCACCAAGTGGCTGGCACGCAGGACAATGATGACGACCCTAGGAATGTCCGCTCAGGTCATTGCACCAAGCCTCCGGCGCAGAAGCAGCGAACAACTGGAAGGTCCCACAAAGCCGCCCGTCACTCGGCCTTGCTGAACTCCCGCGCGAGAATTTCCCGCGCATGCGCGACCCCTTCTGGGGTCAGGCTCAGCGATTTCGCCTTGTTTTTGGGATCAAAAATCAGGCCTTTCTCGAAAAGCCGGTTGGTGATGGCCCAATCGATTCCCTTCCAGACCTGATCGCCGTAATGCAGCGTCAGGCTAAGGATCGCGAGAGCCGCATCATCGATCTTGTCAGTGTCGAGTGCCATCTCCCCCTCGTTTTCCTGTGTCTGCCCGCTTTTCGAACCGCGGCCGCGCATCATGCATAACCCCGCCGCTTCTTTATCGCCGCAAGTTTCATCAGCGCGGTTACGGCGCGCCCTTCATCTGGATGCTGCTCAATCATCATCTGCCCGCGCGCGCCAATGCGGCCCCATTCGCGCACCAAGCTGGCGCCCCCAAAGAGATCGAGCTGAATGCTCATGCGGTAAAACCGCCGCATGTTGCAGGCTGGATCGATCCGCCGCATCTGCAGGTCGGTCGGGAACACCTCAAGTTGAGCGACAGAGTGAGACATATCGTGATCCAGCAGGCTTTCTTCCAAAATATCAGGTGGAAGCCTGCTCTTCCACCTCGATTTCCCCGCGAGAGGAAAAGGGGGCTCATGCCCCCTTCTCGAACTTCATGACCGGGATGCCGAGCTTTTTGGCCTTGTCAGCAAGGTTCTCCTGGATGCCGGTGCCCGGAAAGACGAGAACACCCACGGGGAGCACATCCAGCATCGCGTCGTTGCGCTTGAAGGGCGCGGCCTTGGCGTGCTTGGTCCAATCGGGCTTGAAGGCCACCTGTGTAACGCCCCGGGCCTCGGCCCATTTGGCGGCGATGAGCTCTGCGCCCTTCGGGCTACCACCGTGCAAGAGCACCATATCGGGATACTTGGTGCGGACCTGATCGAGCTTGCCCCAGATCAGGCGGTGATCGTTGAAGTCGGTCCCGCCGGTGAGGGCGACCTTGGGGCCTGCGGGCAACATCACCTCGGTTTCTGCGCGGCGCTTGGCGGCCAGGAAGTCGCGGCTGTCGATGAGCGCCGCGGTCATGTGCTGACGGTTCACCATCGAGCCGGTGCGGGGCCGCCAGGTCGATCCAGTGTGATGGACGAACTCGGTGGCGGCGTGATCGCGCATCATGTCCATGCAGTTCCGACGTTCGATCAGGGTCAGGCCTTCGGCCGTCAGGCGTTCGAGTTCGGTGGATTTCACCTCGGAGCCGTCCTGCTCCCGCTGGAGGCGGCGCTGCACCTGCTCGTTCTCGTCGAGCGACCGCTCAATCCTCGCCGTGGCGCGGTGAAAGAGGTTGACCTGGCCCCAGAGCACCTCTTCGAGGTCGGGTTCCATGCGGGTGTCTTCCAGGGTCGCGACGAGGGCATCGAAAATGTCTGCGACGGCGACCGCAAGGCGCTGCCCATCGGGCATTGGGCGCGGATCGGGCTCATCAAAGGGGCGGTAGCCGTAAAGCTGCAACTCGTCGAGCGCATGGGCGGTCTGGGATGCGGTGTGGGCGGGTTCATACGTGTCGTCGTGAGTGTGGATCGTCATCAGTTTCTTGCCTCCGGGCCTGTCTCATCCGCGCGACAACCCGCGCGGCCTTCATGGGCTGCGAAAGCTGTCACTGGGGACGCCCCCTCACCCCGCCTTCGGGGCCGGAACGCATGTGGAGGAGGGCGGCAGGCAAGCTATTTGTTTCGCGATGCAAAGCGGGGGCTCGTCCCCCGCGGCGGAAATAGCTTGCCTGCCGCCCTTGATGAGGCGTCCCCTTTGACGGCCGCCTGCCCATCTCTTGAAGGCCGCTCGGGTGTCGGGTGGATGAGATTTACCCGGGAAGAGGCAAAGGTGATGATCCACACCCGCGACAGGACTGCAGGACCCCTACCCCCTCTGCCCCTGACCGCCCCCTGCGCGATGCGGCTCAGCCCAACAGGCGTTGGCGATCCTCAAGCCCGATCTGCCCTGCCAGATGCTGGCGCAGCGCCTCCTTGCCGTTCGCGCGGAGATCATCGTTGAAATCTCCGAGCAGCGGTTCCAACACCCGAACGGCAATCCCGACCTCGGTTGCTCTGGCGCTCAACCTCTCTGCCGCGCGTTGCCCGGCCGGATCGCGGTCGATGGCGATGTAAAGGCGCTGCAGCCCCTTCGGCAACTGGACCGCCCCGAGGTGACCCGACGAGAGCGCCGCCCAGACGGGAAGGCCGGGGGCCGCTTCGGACAGGGACAGCATGGTCTCGATGCCCTCGCCGATCACGAGGATGTCATCATGCGGGGTCAGCCTGACGGCATTGCCGAGGAGGTGACCCATGGCACGCCGCTGCGTCTCGACAGCCGCCTTTCCCTGTCCGTCAGGCGCCAACCAGGTGCGATGCACGCCCTGCAAGGCCCCTGCCCCATCGGTGACAGCCGCGATCAGCGCCGGTCTGGGGATGCTTCGGGTCTGACCCTCATCCCGATGCCAGCACTTCGGGTGGAAGCGCAGCGCGCTCATCGTGCCGCCTTGGGTGATGCCTCGGGAGCGGAGGTAGGTGTCGGCAAGCGTGCCTGCGACCGGCACCGAGGCTGCAAACAATCGCGCCGCCGCCGCTGGCGTGCCACCGGGGGCTTTGGCCTTCTTCGGCACTGGCGTATTCGGGAGGGACGGCTGGGGACGGCCTAGATGCGCACGGGCCTCGGCCAGAAGATCGGGAAAGCGCGAGATCCCGGTTCGCTCGCGGATGATATCGAGGAGATCGCCATGCTCACCCGTGGCGCCGTCCGTGAACTTGCCGGCAGCACCCGGCCCTGACGCAGGCCCAGTCAGCCGCACGAAGAGCGACCGGCCAGGGTTGTTCTGCAAATCGCCCACAATCCAGTAGGACCCTTCCCGCCGTCCGGCGGGAAGGTAGGCGCGACACACGCTCTCTGCGTTCTCCGCCAGACCGCGGATCACATCTTCAGTCTCAGAATACATGGCTCAGCACCCTCCGCGCGCATGTAGTTCTGTCACAGGACAACGTGCAAGCAGACGATCAAGCACTGCGATGCCGCTCGAGTCTGTTGGGCAGAAGAGCCGCAGTTTCCAGCTGATGATCTCCGAGAAGAACCCATCTGCCTTCAGCCGGTCCTTGGCGGCACCCAAAAAGCCGGACAGTTCGATCCGGTTCACCCCCATGACGCGGGACCGGTGCAACTCCATCCCCTCGGCCAGCCGCACCACGGTCTTGCCCTCCAGAACGAGGGCATGAACCTGTGCGGCTGTCAGCTGCGGCGCGTCAGCGGCCAGCGTGGCCGCGACCCAAGACGGCGAGACGCGGCGACCGATGATGCGCTGACCATCGTCGGTTTGTAGCCGGTAGACGCGGGTCTCGTCCTGCGGCAGTTGCTTCCAGATCGGCAGCAAAAGCCCCGCCACGATATGCAGGGTGGTTTCCGAGAACTCCGGCACTTCAGCCAGTTCCGCGGTCCATGCGGCGGCGAAGGCCGCCCGATCTGCTTCGAGCCAATGGGTGTCCTCCATCATCCGGGCAGGGACAGTGCTGGCCTCCGTTGGCCGGATCAGCCGCAAGCGGGGCTCGATGGTGCCGTCATCCAACATCAGGCTAGTGGCTGGAACCTGCACCGCCGCCCGGCCCGAACGGCTGTTGACCAGCAGGCGCGCCTTTGGATCACCGAGCCAGTCCAGCGCATCGGCCAGCGAGGTCGGCGTATTGCGCCGCTTCTCCGCGATGGTCAGCAGTTGGGTTTCCGCGCCGGAGCCGGGATGGGTGTAGATCACCCGTGCGTCCGTCACCTGAAAGCTCTCGGCGCGCAGCGTCTCGAGCCCGAGATCATAGACCCCGGCCGCGATAGCGCCCTCGATTCGCTGGTCGAGGAGTTCCTCGAAGGCCGCGAAGAGCACGGCCTGCATGTCGATCGTCAGCGCCAGCAGGCGATTGAGGAAGGTCGTGATCGGGGGCAGATCATCCTTCAGCCCATTGTCATCGGTCAGGCTGAGACCTGTGGCATCCTCGAAAGCGCCAAGTGAGCACCCCGCGACATCGCCGCGATAGATGCGGCGGTAAAGCTGGCGCAAGGCATCGCGGGCATAGGGAGACTCCAGATTGTCCTCGGGCCGGAACAGCCCCTGCCCGCCGGTTTGACGCTGGCCGCGCGTGATCGCCCCGAGCGTGTCGAGGCGACGCGCGATGGTCGACAGGAACCTCTTTTCTGCTTTCACATTCGTGGCGACGGGGCGGAACAGTGGCGGCTGCGCCTGATTGGTGCGGTTGGTGCGCCCGAGGCCCTGGATCGCGGCATCGGCCTTCCAGCCCGGCTCGAGCAGGTAGTGGACCCGCAGGCGCTGGTTCTTGGCGCCCAGATCGGCGTGATAGCTGCGCCCCGTGCCACCCGCATCCGAGAAGATCAGGATGCGCTTCTGGTCATCCATGAACGCGGCGGTTTCCGCGAGATTGGCAGACCCCGCCCGGGATTCGACCACGAGGCGCGCCGCATGCCCTTCGCCCTTGCGCACGATGCGGCGCGAGCGGCCTGTCACTTCCGCCACCAGATCAGTGCCGAAGCGCTGGACGATCTGGTCCAGCGCGCCGGGCACCGGCGGCAGCGAGGCCAGATGCTCGATCAGCGCATCGCGCCTGCGCGCCGCTTCACGACATTCCACTGGCTGGCCGTCGCGCGTGACGGGCCTCGAGGACAGGTTGCCTTCGCTATCGGTGAACGGCTCATAGAGCTGCACCGGGAAGGAATGGGCGAGGTAGTCCAGGCAAGCCTCTCTTGGCGTGATATCCACCCGCACATCGTTCCACTCGTCCGTGGGGATGTCCGACAGGCGGCGCTCCATCAGCGCCTCGCCTGTCGAGACGATCTGGATGACGGCCGCGTGGCCCGCGGCGAGATCGGCGTCGATGGCAGCGATCAGGGTTGGGGTTTTCATCGAGGTCAGCAGATGGCCGAAGAAGCGCTGCTTGGCGGATTCGAAGGCCGAGCGCGCAGCGGACTTGGCCTGACGGTTCAGCGTGCCAGAATCTCCAGTGATGTTCGCCGCCTCCATCGCGGCGGCGAGGTTGTTGTGGATGATGGCGAAGGCCCCGGCATAGGCATCGTAGATGCCGCGCTGCTCAGGCGTCAGCGTATGAACCAGCATCTCGTATTCGACGCCGTCGTAGGAAAGCGACCGGGCAGTATAGAGGCCAAGGGACCGCAGGTCGCGGGCGAGGACCTCCATGGCCGCCACGCCACCTGCTTCAATCGCCTCGACGAATTCCGCGCGCGTCGCGAACGGGAAATCCTCGCCGCCCCAAAGACCGAGGCGCTGCGCATAGGCGAGGTTATGAACCGAAGTGGCCCCCGTGGCCGAGACGTAGACCACGCGGGCATTGGGCAGCTTATGCTGCAGGCGCAGGCCCGCCCTGCCCTGCTGCGAGGCCGTGACATCGCCGCGCTCGCCTTTCGATCCTGCGGCATTGGCCATGGCATGGCTTTCGTCAAACAGGATCACCCCGTCGAAATCCGCCCCCAGCCAGTCGACGATCTGGTCGACGCGGGATTTCCTGGCCCCGCGCTCCTCTGAGCGCAGCGTTGCATAGGTGGTGAACAGGATGCCCTCGGTCAGCGGGATATCCTTGCCTTGCGCAAAGCGCGACAGCGGCGTCACCAGCAAGCGTTCCTGCCCGAGTGCGGACCAGTCGCGCTGCGCATCTTCCAGCAGCTTGTCGCTCTTCGAGATCCAGAGCGCCTTGCGCCGACCCTGAGCCCAGTTGTCGAGCACAATCCCGGCCGACTGGCGGCCCTTGCCCGCCCCGGTGCCGTCGCCAAGGAAGAACCCGCGCCGAAAACGGATGGCGTCGGGATCGTCGTCCTTGGCGGCCGAGACCATATCGCCGGTCTCATCCACACTCCAAAACCCGGCGAGATGCGTGCCATGCGCTTCGCCCGCGTAGATCACCGTCTCAAGCTGCGCGTCTGACAGGAGGCCATCACACAGTACGGCAGCGGGCAGCTTGGGGCGATAGCTGGGTTTTGGGGGAGCGACCGAGGCCATGGCCGCCGATTGCACCAGCTTGGTCGGGTGCGGTTCCGCCCCCGGGATGTCGATCGCCTGCAGCCGGAAGGTCTCATAAATTGCATCCGACAAGCGCGTATTGGCACCGTCCTCGGTCGCATCGCGCAGCGTATAGGCAAGATCCTCGGCCTTGATCTGTGTTGCGGTGCTGGTGGTGGCTGTTGCGGACGTAGCGTGCGACCTGCCATTGGCGGTTCGCGTGGCATGGGCAGAATTTCCCGAAAAGGGGGAAAGAGGAGTTTGCGCGCGCAATACTGGCGTTTCCAGCGTCAGGCGCGGTGGGACATGGGCTGTGATCAGCGAGAGCAGGCTGGTCACATCAGGGCCTATAGGACGCGTCAGATCAGCGGTGATGCCACCTGCCTCACCACCGCGGCATTTGTCGAACACTGAAATCCGCGTCTCAAAGCTGGTGCCGTGTTTGGCGAAGGCCGCGCCGGACACAGCACCTGTAAAGACCAGATGCGCGGTCTCGCTCAGTCGGGCAAAGGCTTCAGCCCAGGCGGGAGCGTCGGGCGCGAAACTTGCGCCAGTAATGGCCACAAGTCGCCCACCTGGGGCAAGCCGCGCCAAAGCTGAACGGATGTGCCGAGCCGTCGCCGTTGTCGTGCGGCCATTGACATTGGCCAGAGCGGAAAACGGCGGATTCATCAGGATCACACTCGGGCGGAGGTGCGCGTTGAGGTAATCGTCGATCTGAGCGGCGTCAAAGCAGGTGACAGGGGATTCCGGAAACAGAAGGCGCAGCAGATCGGCGCGGGTCTCGGCAAGTTCGTTGAGCGCGAGGCTGCCGCCTGCGATCGTGGCCAAGATGGCCAGAAGTCCAGTCCCGGCTGAAGGCTCCAAGACCAGATCGCGCGCGGATATCTGCGCGGCCGTAAGTGCCGCGAACCCCATGGGCAGCGGGGTGCTGAATTGCTGGAAACGCTCCATCTCTTCCGACCGCCGGGTATGAGTTGGCAACAGGTTTGATACCTTGGCAAGGATCGGCAGCAAGGCTGTAGGCGATCCAGCCCGGGCCAACAGCGCGCGACCGAATTTCCGCAAGAAGAGGACCAGCGCCACCTCGCAAGCCTCATAGGCCAGCTTCCAGTCCCAGGCGCCTGTCGCATCTGAGCCGCCAAAGGCGTGCTCCATCTCAAGGCGCAGGCGCAGCCCGTCGATTTGGAAGCCCTGTGCCAGGTCGGGTTGCAGCGCTTCAGCAACGGCGATGATCGCTGCAGCAGTATCTGGGGAGGGGATTGAGGCGACGGGCGTAAGCGCGCGCGCAGGCGCAACGGGGGCGAGGTGGGTCATTTGGAAACTCCGGGATGAGGGACAGGATCAGGCCCGGACACCCTCTTTCGGGCACCCTCAGGCCTAACCTTCCCCGGCCCTCCTCTTTCTCTCAAACGCCTTGATCTGGACAGCCAGCTTGATTGTGTTCCTGTTATGTTCTATGTTTAGAAAAAAGCCAGAAAGGGAATTCCCCGATGGAAAACACCATTTATGCCCTGCCCGCGACGCCAAAGCAGATCGCCTATGCGCGATCACTGGCACTGCGCAATCAGACCCTACTGCCGTGGGATGTTCAGCAGGATCGCCGATCCCTCAGCGCCTGGATCGAGGCGCAGGCCAAGCTGAACCCTGTCGCGCAGGACGACCGCCCAACCTCAAAGCAAGTCGCCTTCGCCGAGCGTCTCGCGCGCATCAAACGGCGCGCCGTGCCGGATGAGTGCTTTCGCGACAAGGGGCTCATGTCAAAGTGGATCGACGGGAACAAGTGACTGTATTCTAATGGATGAAGAAGCAGGAAGCGTACCTGAGTTGTTTCGATTCTAGCTGAGGCCCGTGATGGACCATCAGACTTGCAATCCCGTAGCATTGCAAGCATGGACTATCCGCCATGCTGTGGCAGATCATAATTGATATAGTTGAAAATCTATAGCATTGCGTAAATTCACTTTATGCCATACTGTGGCATGGCGGTATGGCCGCAAATGCAAGATCACAGGTTGGCAGATGTCGGTTACTCGAGCGAAGCAAAGACAGGCCCAAGAGAGGATCAACCAGGCTGCCAGCCTGGCGAAGTCGCTTGCAAAGCCGATCGGCGGCTGGATCGCCACCTTCCAGGAAGCGATCGGGATGAATGCCCCGGCCCTTGCTGAACGCCTCGGAATTTCACGAAACAACATCTATGCCGCGATCCAGAACGAACAGGCCGGAACCATCTCCGTGAACCAACTGGAGAAGATCGCCGAAGCCATGGGCGGCCGCTTTGTCTATGCAATCATCCCGCGCGAAGGCCCCGTTGAAGAGATCGTTCTGGCCCAAGCCCGTGCGAAGGCACGACGCATTATCCAGCGCACGCGGGCGCATATGGCTCTCGAAGAGCAGACAGAGGGTTTGCGCAGCGAAGCCGAGATGATCGAGGAACTCGCCGCCGACATTATCCGTGAAGGTCGACGGGATTTCTGGCAATGACGCTCGAGCTTCACGAACCTTACGGCGCCACCCCCCTGACGCCCGACGAGTTGCTTGGCCTCAAGGCCAAGCATATTGCGACGCGCGGCGAGCTGAACGAACTCGAAGGGGAGAACATCATCTCAGGCCTTACCTGGCTCGACCGGCGCCCAAAATCGTTTGACGTCCTGACAGATGCCGCGGTGCGCGAAATCCACAAGCGTCTTTTCGGGGAAGTCTGGGACTGGGCCGGCGTTTTCCGTCTGACCGACAAGAACATCGGGGTGCCGGTCTGGCACGTCTCTACCGAGTTGCGGACCTGTCTCGATGACGCCCGTTACTGGCGTGACCATAAGAGCTTCGATCCGCTGGAAGCAACGGCGCGCCTTCACCACCGCCTTGTCTGGATCCATCCCTTTGCGAACGGCAATGGACGTTGGGCGCGGATCATGGCGGACGCCTACTTGGCGAAGATCAATCCGGACATCTTCCTCGACTGGTCTGGTGGTGGAACGCTGAACGCCGAAAGTGCACACCGGTCAGCCTACATCGCAGCACTCAGAGCCGCCGATCAGCACGACTTCGAGCCCTTGGTGGCACTCGTGCGGTCACTCGCAAGGTAGCCGTCCGCTCCGACAGACAAGATGGCGTGGCGGTTCACCCGAACCGCCGTCCTCCTTTGGTGAAGGTATATTCATTGACAATGATCCCCTCCTCGATAGCCTCGTCAGAGGTGAGGTGGTCATACTCGGCCTGAAGCTGGCGGTAGAGCCAGCGCGCAAGGTCGCGAAGTGCCTCGGTCAGGATCTCTTCAGCGTCCTCGGTGGGCGGCTGCCAGTTCGGACTGTCCCGGGTGACATCCACGGACATGGTGTATTCGTGGTAATAGCGGCCGCGGTGACTGGCCTCAGCGACAAGCTGGTAGAAGTTCCGCCGCTGTACGGCCAACAGGCGGTCGGCGATGCCGTGCAACGTTGGATCCTGCGGGGCATAATTGCGGATGCGGGCGACCGCGCCCTTGGCGTGGCTGAAGTAGCCCTCGAAGCAAGCTCCATCCCCCTGTGACCAGAACCCTGAAAACCAGATGCAGGGTTTCTGCCTTGTCCCGCCGCCCATAAGGCGAACGAGGTTGGTCTTGAGGCGGATACCGAGGATATCGCAGATGCGCTCAAAATCCTCGTAGACGGCGTCCCACCAATCGTCGTGGGGCCCGAGTTCGCGATACCAACTGCGGGCCTTGTCCTTGGCGACGTCAGAGAGTTCGGGGAACTGGTAGACTGTCGTGCAGATCACCTCAGGCATCGACGTCCTCCCCGTTCAGCGCTGCGGCCAACCACTCTTGGGTGTTGGTCCAACCTGTCGTGGTGCGGTTGCCAAGGTCGATGACATGCGCGCCGCCGCCAAAAGCTCCAAGCCGTGCACGCGAGCAAGTGTTGGCATATTCGAACCCCCAGAGGCCGGAGAGATCGAGGTCTTCGGCAAGGCGCAATACGAAACGGATGACAGCCTCAATATCACCGTGGTCGTCATCGTGGATCCAAAGGACACTGCCCTCCGGTGCGTCCTGACGGGAAAGATCAAAGCCCGCGACCTCTGGCTCGTTGGCATCCTGATCTTTGTCGCGACACTGCTGGAACAGCGCGAGCGCGCGGGCAGCATTGTCGGGTGTGCCGACGTCGATCAGGCACGAAAAATGGGTGAAGTAGTCCGCCATAGGAACCTCCTGAAAATGAGAGTGACCCGGCCAATGGGCCGGGCACTGATTGTAATGTCTGGGACTAAGCTCGGCCGATCAGCTGGAAGGCTGTTCGGTCGCGGCCTGGCGCGCAGCATGCTGGAAGAGCATCTGTCGGTAGAAGCGCTTGCGTGCCGTCCGAAAACCGCGGACCGCGCGCGTGTCAGGGTGTAGTGCCCGGACCGCCGCGCGGACGACGGCCAAGGGCGACGCCGTCGGCGGCAGGCCGAGGCGCTGATAAGCGGAGTCGGTCATGTCAGGATACCTCGAACACGGGCGAAGCCAAACGAGGGACCATGTGCGAATCGAGCAATACCTCTATCTTTTCGGCTCGGCCCATCCACGGATCGGGCCGGATCGCTTTCACCCAGTCGGCGAAGCTTGGGATAAAACCCAAGTCTTCTTTCACGTGCTGTTCGCCAACCCACCGGGTCGGGATGACGCGCCCGGTAGACAGGGTGATCGTAGGCCCGAAGATCTTCTCGGCCATGAAGATGCCCTCGGCATGGTGGCGCAACGCACGGTGCCGGAAATCCGCTGTGATCGATTTCGAGGCGTCAAACCAAGCGTGCACGGCCAAGGTATCTTCGACCGTACCATTTCTTCACCGACGACAGGGCATGGTGATAAGGATGTGCCATCGTTAGCCCCCTCAGAAGTCGTGGGTGAAGAGTTCGGACGAGGTGAACCGCTCGTTGAACTCCAGATGGATGCAGCGCGCGCCCGCGTCGAAGCAAAAATTCGCCATAGGCACCGTCGTTGTTTTCCCACCCACCATGGGTGTCGCTGAGAAAATCGTAGACCAGCTGCTCGACGACAACTTCCAGAGAGAGGCTCCGCATTTCGACCTCGGGGGCGTCCCAGGTGATCGCGGCATAGGAGATTTCGGTTGCGGGGAAGACGACGGCCTTATCGCCGGACCAGGCACCGATGCTTTCGATCTGGCCGCTGTCACCGGCACCATCGAAAATCACGGTGACATGGGTGATGCCGGCTGCCATCAGGCCGTCGAACAGGCGGTCCTTGTTGCCGGGCCGAAGGGCCTCGATCCGGTCGGCCAGCTCGGCATGCCCGGTGAGGATCGCGCCGAAATCGACCGTGGAAGGCTGCAGAGGGGCTGAAAGAGTGGGTTCAGTATGGGTCATGGGAATCTCCGTTCAATGTGGACTGGTCAGACCCCTCGGGTGGCGCACTCTTCTGCACCCCCAAAGGCTCAAACCCTCCCCGGCCCTCCTCTGTCTCTCGAGTCTCACGCCGCGATCTGCAGCGCCCGGGCGGCAAACGCGCGCCACAGCGGATCGACAAGGCGTGCGTCCAGAAGATCGGCCCGGCGACGCAGCCGCTGCGCGAGATCGGATTCGTCCCATTCGGCAGCGCGGGCGGCTTGTGTGCGGGACTGGCAGGCTTCGATTACGACAGCGCGAGCCTCGACTGCGTTCGCAACAGGATTGCACCATGCGACTGCGCCGTCGCTGGCGGCCCCCGCCAGAACAAGGCGTTCGTCGCGATCAAGTATCGCAAGAAGCTGCGGAGCGGCATCAGGGCCGATATCTTCGGCATGGTCGATCGCCCCTCGCATGGCTTCGGCCAGCGTATCGAAACGATCCAGGATCTTGGGGTGCGCCTGTCCAGACATCATGGCGGCAGGCGTTCGCGTCGCAGTCGTCAACGTAAAGGATAAACAGGGATCGGCAGGCGTGTTCCGGAGCGCCGTCGCGAAGCCCGTCGTGCGTGTTATCGGTTGAGTCTGGAAAGGAAGATCGAACATGTGGGTATCTCCGACGGTGCGGGAAGCCTCTCTCCCCACTTCACCCGTCAAAGACCAAACAGCTGCCCTCTCACTCGAAGGAGCGACAACGATCCGTCATTTGGACGCTGGTAAATCGCTCCATCGAACCCGCAGGTAGCGACCTTCGCGTTTTGGCAATTCCTTTCGGTCGATCATTCGGCCCGACACCTGAAAGTCCTCGTTGATCTTCACGACCAATAGCTTGTTGAAATTTCCATTTGTGTCGACCACGACCACGTCTTTCGTTTTGAACGGCGTAATGGTTTTAACTTCCACGTGGTCGTTGCCAAGCCTTCCATCAGCCCCTTGGGCATAGGTTTTATTCAGCTTGATGCCGTATGTGATAGCGCCAAACAGTTCACCGATATCGCCGTAGACAGAAAGGTGAAGGCCCGTTTCCAGATGATAGCTCTCAGCAAGCGAGATAAGATCCTCAAAATAGGGGATCATGGACCTGATCGCGTTCGGGTATTTTGCGCCCCATTCCTTGTAGCGAAGCTGCTCGTCGATCTCCGACCAGGTAACCCATTCGCCATCATCGTAAAATGCGCGATCCGACCAATCTATTTCTTCCATTTATGTTCGCCCAACTTGAATCACTTCAAGCAAGTAGCAATTCAATTTGGCAATAAAGTGGCCGGAGGCAACAGAGCCTCCGGCACCGCGTCAGCCGACCCGGTCGAGCAGCTTCTTGGCGCGCCCCTCCATGTCGAGGCGGGCATCCTGCTGGGTCTTGTCGCGCGCCAGCCGCGTGATCCCCTGCACGAAGTCAAAGATGCTTTCCGGCGGGCGGCCCTCTTCCATCAGCACCTTCTCGATGATCTTGCCGCTCTCTGCCTTCGAAAAGCCGCGCTTGCGGAGGAAATCTGCGCGATCCTCGTCACTGCGTGCTACGATCTGCTGACGGGCCGCCTTGATGCCATTCACGAAGCCCTGTGGTGAGGAATTGGCAAAGCGCGTCAGCGCGGGTGCCGCCTCATGGGCAAAGCGAGACGCGGCGTATTTCGAGTGGCGGATGCGGATCTCCTGAAAATCCTCGACGCCCCAGAGGTTGCGGTTCTGGCACACGGCCCGCAGGTAGAAGCTCGCCATGCCGAGCGTCTTGGCTCCGACCTCCGAGTTCCAGCAATAGAAGCCCCGGAAGTAGAGATCAGGGGAACCGTCGGGCAGCTTGCCCGCCTCAATCGGGTTGCGATCGTCGACCAGGAACAGGAAGACATCGCGGTCCGAGGCATAGAGCGTGGTCGTGTCGCGGCTGATCTCGACATCGGGGTTGTAGACCCCGGTCGACCAATCAAGCACGCCTGGCACCTTCCAGCGTGTGTCGCCGGTGCCATTGCCCGCGATGCGCTGCACCGCCTCGACCAGCTCGAAATCGTGGATGCGGCCATAATCGGGGCCGGTCACAGCGCGCAGTTCCGTGCGCCCATCCTCGGTCTCGAAGGTTTTGACCTGCTCGGCGCGATGATTGGTCAGGCCATACTGCAGATTGATCCCCGCCAGCGGCGCGGGCAACTGCCGCAGATAGGAGGCCGGCGCGCCAACGATACTGGCAAGCTGGCCAAACGCCCAATGCGTCGGCGCAACAGGTTCATGCGCTTTCGGCAGCATCAGGTGCAGCCGCTCAGGGTTGTCGCGCGCGGCCTCGACCCGGATATCCGCCGTCTGCACCACCCTGCTGCGGCTGCGTTCCGACCGACCTTTCACATTGGCCCAGAGATCGTCGAGCGAGAGATACCGCTCGTCATCGGGCCGGTTGAACCATTCGGACGACACCCGCCCGTTCCGCTCACCTCGGCTCACATCAACCTTGTAACCACCCGTCCGTGCTGGCTGTACAGGGTCCAAAACTTCTACAACGCCCATCGGCATTCCTCCATGACAGGCACCGGGAGCCACTCTCCCAGCCTTCAACCCATCGCGAAAGCAACCAACCTCGCTCTTGCTCTCAAGATCTTGGCATGAACCGCAGAAATGCGGATGATGCGCCCTACGCTGACCTAGAAAGACAGCGCGCGCCCGGTGACGGCACACTTGCAGCGCAATGCAGGTCCGGGCCTTTCTGGCTAAGAACGATCGTATTCTGTGCGGATGGAAATACCGCCACATCGTTCGTCACTTTTCGGGTTTTGTTAGCCGTGGAAGGTAGGTGCGGCCCATTCCGGTGGGTCGTACATCTTCGAACGCTTTATCTCGCCGACGTAACCAGTAGTCTTTCGAAGCTTCTCCTTGTCCGCCAACCAAGTGGTGCGGTCCCGGTTTGGATCTGCCATGATTTGTGTAATCATCTGATGCGGATCAACAGTATATCGATATAAGCCTTTCTCATCATAGTTTTTTGACTCACCGGAATAAATTAGGCGCACCTCGCTTTCGTGCTTGAACGAACGCCGCTTCAACAACAGGCTTTTCGCAAACGACTCCACATCGAGATTCAATGTGCCACCATTATGGACATGGGCTTTTAGGTCTTTTTCGCGCTTGTACAGTACCTTGCCTATGAAACAGGTGTCCTGTGGCATCTTTGGATGTTCTTGGACAAGCGCATTAATGAGCTTGCGCGGCGTTGACCGGATCCGGAGAAAACGGTACTGCGGGTCGTTAGCGTAGATCCCCCACATCGCTTCCGAAAGATTTTCGCGCGTCCAACACTGACCCACGAAATCGTCCTGAAACCCGTATTCAAAGGGCTCACCATTCAGGATACCTCCCAGCTTGAGCTGAAAATTCTCGAACTTATCCTTCCAGTTATGAATCTGGCTCAGCACATTCTCTCGTTTGGCGAAGAGGCTAATTACATAATCTTCGGACATGATCCTGTAGATATGTTGATCGAGTTCTTTTTCGGTCAGATTGATAATACACCTATTCGGAATATCGGTGCCCATCTTTTGCTTCCCCCATTGCATGTCCGTCACGAGCAACATCACACGCTGCGATGCCACTCTCAAGTGATAGGCCTATCGGAAGTGCCTGCCGGTCGCAGCGCTCTTGAATAATATCATCGTGTTGCGGACCGAGTAGGTGTCGTTCGCGGCGTTCTTGCTGCGTTGCGGCAGAAGCGAACCCGGCGGCTTGCCCAGCCGGGTTCGAGGGGGAGACCCCGTTCCTCAGAACGGGATCTCATCGTCGCGGTCGACCAGCTCGGGGTTTTCGTTCTCGGCCGACTTCGGGCGGCTCAGAAAGTCGACCTTCTCGGCGATGATCTCGCAGCCGTAGCGGTCGTTCCCCATGCTGTCGATCCACTTGGTGTAGTGGATTCGGCCGTGGACGAGGACCTTCATGCCCTTTTCGCAATGCTCCGCGACCGTCTTGCCGAGCCCGTTGAAGCAGGTGATGCGGTGCCATTCGGTGTCCATGACCCGGTAGCCGTTGTCGTCGCGCAGCACGCGACCTTCCGAGAGGCGGGGGCGCGAGGTAGCGAGGCTGAAGTTGGTGATGTTGGTGCCGCCTTGAGTGGTGCGGGTTTCGGGTTTCTGACCGATGTTGCCGGCGAGGATGACGATGTTCTGCATAATAAGCTCCTGTGTTTCCTGTCTTCGGGACCGTCCCTTCGACAAGACCCTGAAAAAGCCCGTCGGGTGACGCGTGCACGGTGGACAGCATGGACATCGGAAACCCCCAAAGGCCCGGGGTGGAGCGGGCAGGACGCCACAGGCGGCCAACACGGCCCGGGCTGACGCGGGGTTGCGCGCAGGGGACCGAACGGGATTAGGGGATTGTCAGTCGAAGGGATGGACCAGAAGCCAGAGAGGCGCGGGGAGCCCATGCCAGACCCTGTCATCCTGCCAGTCGGAACCGCCTGAACCCAAACCCAGCACGCAAGGCAGCAGACACTTTGGATCAACCAACCCTCGCCCCCTGCACCCTGCCTACGGGAGTTGCGGGGTCATGCCACGACGGGAATCGATACCGGAACATTTAGGCCACGAGGCATAACATGGCTGACTACGACATCGAGGCGCTGTCGCTCACCGAGCTGAAGAAAATGCAGAAGGACGTCGCCAAGGCGATCTCCACCTAAGAGGATCGACAGAAAGCGGAAGCCCGCACCAAGGTGGAAGCTGTGGCCAGAGAAATGGGCTACTCTCTGGCGGAACTGGTCGGGACAGATAGCAAACCCAAGCGCGCCCCAGTCGCACCAAAGTACCAGCACCCTGACAACCCGGCCATCACCTGGTCCGGTCGTGGGCGTAAACCACAGTGGTTCGTGGACGCGCTAGCTGCTGGCACAACTGCCGGTGATCTGGAAATCCGCTCAGAGTTTACCAACCCTGCGGCTAAAGTGCCCGAGGCTGCGCGTTGCCTGACCCGGTCATTTTGGCCTGGCGCCGCGCAGGAAAAGAGTGGCCTCATCTGGGCAGCCAGTGTGGCTGACCTGCCCCCTTCGAGCGACCGTAACAGACGGCGGAATGCGGGCATTCGCTGCGGTCGGATTGTCTATCTCGCCATGTACTTAGCACCGCCGCCGAAATCTCGTCAGACGGCCCACGCCGGATGGTTACCCTAAAGCGGACCTTAGTCTGGCCTCTGTTTTTCAGGACAGCATCTATCGATTTCGCCTTTGCCCCAGATTGGAAGGCCGTCCACCCCGACACCAGTTTATCTCCCCTTTCTTGATCCAGAAATGGCATCCACATGCGTTCTTCTGGTGGATGGAAGGATGTACGGTGGGGCGGGACCAGAAATCTTCGGTGATCCGCCACCGCGGTCGTTGGTTTGGGTTAAGAGAAAGACTGATGAGTTCCCCGCATCCGCCCGGACAGTTAAGGCAGGCCCACTTCTTGATATCGCCGTTTTCTACGACGGTGAGCTCCTCCGGGGCGATCATCGACCGGTCTGGTATCTTTGGTGCGCGGGTCGTCAAAAAATCGAAACGCAGAAGATGCAACCGACGGAAAAGTCGTGTGATCATGTGTTTCATGTCAGCTCACCACATCCAAAAATGGTTGCATGTCAGCGCGGCCGAGCGTCGCTTCCTGGCTGCAACAAGGGCAATCCGGTTGCGGTTCAACCAAGGGCTTACGTTCGTCTCGGGCGTGAAATCGCCGCATGCGGGTTGGCAACATACCGGCCTCTCCGGCAAGTCCGGTTATACCCGCCAACCACTCATTGACCGCCATCGCTCCGGCCTCGGTCGTGAAAGTTACCACGGCTGGAGATGGATCGCCCTCGCCCAAGACGTAGGCTTCCTCTTTCAACCGCTGATAGCTATCGGGATCATCGCGTCGTAACGTTTCTTCCCGGGCTCGGCGCGGATCGACATATCCGCCGCACAGCAAGCAAGGGTGACCCGGCACAAGTGTCGAGACCCGGGCAAAGAGGTCGTATGCAGCTTCGGTCCGTCGCTGCATGGCCAGCCCGACGTCGATGACAGGGATGCCGTAAAACCTTGCAAATCGATTCAGAAACAGCCGACCTGCATGATCGTCTGTGCAACAGAAAATCACGTCGCAGGCTTTGAGTGCATCCCATGTCACCGGGTCTCCGGCCCAAGCGTCGACGCTTACCAACTTCATGCCGAGAGCCGATTCCTCGACAGTTCGTGCGTGAATATTGGTCTTTGGCAACTTCGCATCAGCATCTGATCGCCGCGCCCCGTGGAGGCGGTTGAGATTGGTCAGGTCCACTATGTCTTTGTCGAATTGGACTGCCTCTTTCACTCCAAGCCGCAAAAGCAGCGGTAACACCGCACTTCCAGTTGCGCCGCCGCCAGCGATTCCGCAGCGAAAGCCTGACACTTGCCGTGATGCATCGTCGCCGAAAAGCCGGACCTGACGATCCAAGAATTTCTCCGGAGTTCCAGTGAGACCAGAAATCCGTAAGCGAGGTCCAGAATGCAGAATACGTCCAATTTCGACAGCATTTTCAGTTGTTGTCCAGATCCGAGCGGCGAGGTCGCCATTCTCTGCGATAATAATGCTCACCAGACCCTGCATTCCCTTCAATAGGGCTGTGCGGGCGAGTTCGGCTTCGTTACGGTCATCCTGTTCGGAAAAACGCGCTTTGCCCTTCGGGTGGGTATGAACGAGAGCTGGGGTGAGGCCAGTCGTCTTGGCTTCGTTTAGTAGTCGCATGAATCCATCGGTTTGCCAGGTGACATGGCGCCCCGACGCCGACACGAGTTCGTTATCGCCAACCGGATCGAACCGATGCGAAACCAAACGCCGCCGAGGTTGATTTGACCATGGATCACACTCGATATCAGCAACGCCAAAAAGCATGTAGGCCGAGCGCTCCGATCCTGCCCCTGCCGCGAGCAGGGACTGGATTTGCGCCTCATGCGGCTCCAAAAGGATGAGGTCCATGGCATCCATCAGGCCCGTGCCTCCGCTAGAGCAGTTTGAACGCGGGCGACCATGGTTTGCAGACCATCGACCCCCGGACGCCAGGCAGTGTTGTGGCGCGACCAACGCTGCCAAACGCGACCACCAAAACGGTGCTCAACAGTACAAGCTTTTGGAACTTGGCCCGTGTCCACCAGGGTGAGCTTCGGCGAGACATAGAACATGTCCGGCGAGCAGTCGGGATAGCCCTTGGGAAGTAGGATCAGAACGTCAGCCGACAAATGGTCGAACTTGCCCGCCGGAAGCGGCACAGCTTTCAGGATGGTGCCTGTGTTGCCGCCCTCTGTCACTACTTCGAACTCATACCCATGACCGGAAAGGTATGTTTGGTCCTTCGACGGAAGGGCATCGCCCTCCGTCGTTTGATCAATCAGTGACACGAACCGCTCAACGCCGGCATCGGCCAGGTTAATTACATCCGTATCGATGATCTTCTTGTCATGCTGCCCTGGGATCTCTTGCCAGAGATTGTAGTTGGGCGGCAGTTTGGCCAGTTTGCGCAACACGAAGCCACTGACGCAGGCTCGGGGCCATTCGAGATCAGCGTCGTCGATTTTGAACTTGAAGCTGCGATCAGAGCGGGCGACCAGCACTCTCTCGATACCACGACCGCGCAGATCATAGCTTTCGTCGAGCCGGATGTCTTCGAAGTCGCCGTTGGGCAGGATTGCGATGGCCACATGTTCATCAACAGGGTGCCCATCAGCGGCTTCGATCAACTGGCGTCCCAGAACCTTGGGATCGTCGAAGACGTGTTTCTTGAAGTTGAGGTCCTCATCGGCGATGAGAACACGGAAGCGAGGATCATTTTCTTGCGGTTTCATATTTTTAGTCCTTGTAATGTTACAGAACGCAGACCCCATGTCTGCGCCTTCACAAGGACAATCGCGGCGTCAGGAAGAATCCGGTAAGCTAGATCCAATCTTTTTTCTCAGCGTGCCGGATGGCGGCGGATTGCAGATGAAAAAGTAAGGGCACCGCGCACATCGATCACTACGGTTTGGTGGGAACCTTCCCTCGATGATGGAGATCGCGGCGTCCGCGATCTTCTTCTTTCTGGTGCTGATTTTACCCTCTGACATGTTCAAACGATCCCGATCACCGCCCGTCAAATACACAAATTCCGCTTCCCCACGCCCTTCTGCCGCAATCTGAAACGCCGCAGCATCGAGCGCATCCAATGCTGTGCTTGTCTTGCGTCCCGTGCGGATACGTCGGAAAACCGTCGCGTGACCGGTTTCGATCTCCTCATGGGCCGACACGACAATCTCCGCATCTTCAAACCTAAGCGATAGGGATTGGGGTACCTTCCGGGTCTCACTTCGCCGAAGCTGGAAGAAGAACTGCAACAAATCATCGGAAATCTGTCGATACTCGGCGGCATAGCCATGCTCCGTAGGTCCATGTGCGACCCAGGCAGCTTCGATGATCGTCCTTAACTCTGTCTCGTCCGGCATCTCGGCGGGTCGCGCCGTCAGTTCATCAACGACAGCCTGCACAGCATTATGCATCCGCATGGGCGCCGACTCCATGCGACGCCCCCCAACTTGAAGAACATGAGCAAAGAAAAACCGCCGTGGGCATTTGTCGAAGGTCGCCAGTTGCGACGGCGACATGCGGGCTACGCCATCGACTTGCAACGTGAAGCGCTCAGCCTCTCCGACAACATCTCTAACTGCGGAAATCGGCTCTTGAATTGACAGTTGGCCGGAGATGTCGTCGACAAAACTGGACCGACTCTGCCGATAACCATTAGATTTTTTGCTGGGCGCGTAAAGGAACAGACCGTCTTCTGCCCGGGATAGCGCAACGAAGAACAAACATCGCTGTTCCTCATCATGGCCGGCATCTATTGCCTCGCCACCGCGAAACATCGGGCCCTCGATCATGCCATCCGGCGGGGGAAGGCCGCGGCTTTGTTTGGCCGAGCGCGGGATCGAGCCGCTTGTTAAAGACGGAAGGTGTAGCACCTTGAACTCAAGACCCTTGCTCCCATGGATCGTCATCAGACGAACAGCGTCTATGCTCTGAGCAGCGCTAGGAAGATCGCGCAAATCGCGCTCATCTGAGAGGATCACCAACCGTCGGATGTGTTCCAGAAGGTCGCGGACTGGATATCCTGATTTTTCCGGGAGAGCGGAGCGCAGAAAGTTCTGGAACTGCCAGAAGGCAAGCGCGGGGTTGGCGTTGCCATTGCGAGCCTGCTTTGCAATATCGGCCGCAAGCCGTGTGCGATCCAGATAGATCTTCGTGATCACTTGCCAGGCGGTCGCCGTGGGCTCGATCCCGTCGAAAGCGTCGATAAGGGCTTTCGCCGAGGCTTGGCTACTTTCGCTCAACCCATCTGCCGCATCCAAAATGGTCCGCCAGTTGAGAGGAAGGGGCTTCTTCGTGTCCCGGATAGCCTCGATTGCCAGGGCGATATCTTCGATGGGCATCTGAAATGATCGCATTGAGGCGACGCATGTCAGTCCCATTGCTCTGGGGTCGACCACGAGCGACAGGAGCGATAGCGCTTCCTTGATTTCCGGTCGGTCGAATAATGGCCCGAGGAACAGAACAGGGATTCCACGCGCCTCCAAACCAGCGGCGATCTCCGCCAACCGCGCATTTCCCTTGCAGATGACCGCTTGATCACGAAACGAGCCCATATCAGCTCGGGCAGCGGTAATGCGGGCAGCTATTTCGTCGACCTCATGGTCCTTCGACTCCACTGAAAGGAAAGACGGCGCTGCACCGTTGTTGCCCTTGAACGCATGCGCTTGGAAACTGGTGGCCTCCATTCGAATTTTTGCAAAAGTGCTGAATGCATCGCAGATTTCCTGGGACGAGCGGTAATTGGTGCTAAGTTGCATTGAAGTTCCGCCGGGAAAGTCGTCAGTCTCGAACCGGTCGATATTGTAAGACGACGCGCCCCGGAAGCGGTAGATGGATTGCTTGGCGTCTCCCACAACCCAGAGGTTGCCACCATCTGGTTTCAGAGCGCGCAAGAACCGCACGCTGGCGCGGTTCACATCCTGATATTCGTCCACAAGAACGTGCTCATACCGATCCTGAAGGTCCTTGCGCACGGCTTCGTCGGATTCGACCAATGCCGTCGGGCGCGCGACGAGATCACCGAAATCGACCGCGCCGCGCTCCAACTTCAGTTGCTCATAAAGGTCGTAGACCGAAGCAATCTCGAGACATTTCTCAGCGGCAATCTGGTCTTCCTCCGTCTCTGCGACATCAACCATCCGCTGCGCCAGTACACGGTAGCGATGTTGGTCGACGACCTCGTCCTTGGCGCGCGAGATCGCTGACAGGATGGACCGCAGGTTGTCGGTCGGGTCCCAGAGATCATTGAAATGCGTCAGCCTCAGGCGCGGAAACTCGTCTTCGAGAAGCGTAATCGCTTCGGTCGCATCGATCAGACGTGGATCTTGAGGCAAGTTTGCGCGGTCGTGGAACCGCCGCAGAAGATCGAGCCCGAAGGAATGAAACGTCCCGATCCATGCGGACCCGGCCGCTTCCGGCCAAGCCAGCATTGCGCGATCCGTCATTTCACCAGCGGCCTTGTTCGAGAAGGTCAGAAGCAGAATGCTCTCGGGTTCGACTCTGCGGCTCTTTAATACCGACAATCTGCCGACGAGCGTTTGTGTCTTGCCGGTACCCGGCCCGGCTTTCAGGAGCAGGGCCTTTCCGTCGTGTTCTGCTGCCCGCTTTTGTTCTTCGTTCAAAGGCTTTGGCGGCGATACCGTATCTTTGTCAGGTTCAATCGGCGGAAGAAGGAGCGCGTCGAACAGTTGGACCGCGACCATCGGGTAGGGTGCCCCAAGCCGTTTGGAAATCTCTTCTGCGCTCAAGTCCTCTTCAACATGCCAAGACCAGGCCAAAGCACGCGGAAACAAAAACTCACGTGCAAAGAGGTCCATTTGGACCTCCTCGCGCGCACGATTGCTGTAGTCGACCACACGGTCCGCCCCCACCGATGACGGATCTGCAGAGCGCGCGGGGTCGATCTCCATGGTTGGCGGAATGTCCACTTCACCGCCAAACTCGTGGTGTCCAATCTCATGTGCGACCAAAAATGCATCGAGAAACGCGTTCCCGGTGTCTTCATGCAGAATAGTTGCGGACGTTTCCTGAAGAACAGCCCGCCCGCCTTTGAGTTGCGGATGACCTGCAGGGCGTTTCCGGACTTCCAGATCGCGTCGTTTGGCCTCACAAAGCGCAAACTCATAGGGGCGGTTTGGGTCGCCACCTTTGTCTCGACACTGCGCGTGAAGGTCAGCCGCGCACGCTCTTATGGTTTCAATCCGATCCATCGTCCGCGAGCAACGTCTTTAACGCGCCCCGCTCCTCCTCGGTCAAATCAGCATGTTCGACATAGGTCTCGAACCCGATAGGCGCCTCATTACCTGGTTTCCCATCGGACTTCATCGCAACTGCCTGCCCATCTCCTTGCTGCATGCCGCTGATCACATCCTGAATGTGAACATCGAGCTTTTTTGCCAGCGCCTTCAACAGCCCCATTGGCATCGAAGCAAGATGTACGATGTCGGCGTTCAGACCGGTAAAAAAGCCTCGGGGAAGGCCAAGGTCACGCGCGAATTCTCGTACACCGCTGCCAAACAGTGTTTGCCGGACATGTTGGACGCGCAGGACCTCCGCGCTCATGGCCTTGGACTCAAGCGGAAGGCTCGCCTCTGCAACCTCCAGATCGTTCATGGAAAGTTCGTTGAACAGCGCGAGGAGGTCTTGGGTGTATTCCGGATATCGTTGGAGATACGCTTTCAGCGTTTCAGGTGACAACTCCTCTTCGATTGTGAAGTCGTTTAGAACATCATCTCTATTTGCCATTATCTACCTCCAGCGCCAGTGCTTGCCGGATCTTCGCAAAGGCTCGATCGCGCCGGTTGCGTACAGTCTTCTCCACGCAGCCCAGAAGCTCTGTCATCGAGCGTTCGCGATCTTTGTTCGTTTCAATTGGAATGTCTGCGAGCATCAAATCAATCACCTCTCGTTCGTCTGTCGGTAAAGCGTTAATCGCACGGCGCACATGAATCCGGTAATCAAGATCGTCCTCAGCTGTGAGGTCACCCTTTTTATAGCGTTCTAGTGCCGCTTCGACGACGGCACGCACTTCGCCAGTGACCGCGTCCTCGACGTCCTCACTTGCGTTTTCCCGACGGTTCACCTTGCGGAGCTTCGTGATGTGCGCCGACCGCACCGCTTTGTCGAAGACGACCTCGTAGATATCGAGTTGCTCGTCATAGTTCTGCCTATCGGTGAACATCATCTCGGTGACATGATCTACCGTCGCGTCACGGATTTCAGCGAGGCGCGCATCTTCATGGATTTTGTCGCCAACTTGGCGGCTTGCTCGTGGGCACGCCGCTTCGACCCGATCGCGCAATATATCGTAGAGCCGAATGAACCGACCGTCCGCGTTGTCTGATTTTGTCTGGCGCAAATAGAACATGAGAACTTCTGAAGGCACATATTGACTATGTCGCCGGTCTCTTATGGCTGCGCTGTCCATTAATTCCTCGAACGACCATGTGAGGCTCATTTCAATATATTCGATGATCAGCGGGCGTCTGGTATAGAATTCGCCGCTGATTTTACGTTTTCTTAGTGGCTCAATACTCATTCAGATACACTTTTGATCGTTGCTTAGCGCACCACTACCATGAGGCGAACCTAAGCGGCAAATGCTCAACTGAGTCGAGCACACATTTGATATGCGTCTACGCGAGAATGATTGACGTACCATGTTCGCAAGTCGAAAGGCCAGTTTGACTGGTCACACCGCAGCATTGCAAGCAGTCATTAAATGGCAGTGATGGGAAGGCAGTTTATCCCATTAGATCAAAATCCCTGCGTTGTGTAAATTTGGCCAACACTAAGTTTTGCGAGCGCAACGAATCGCGGCAATAGGGGCTTCAAACGCAGCATGGCAATCGGCTGCCGGATGTTTCCTTAGGGTCGGACACTCGATCATCCTGACGTTGTGGCAGTCGCATGCGACTGACACTTTTGCGGTTTCAAGGCGTTTGGCCCTGCGCCTTCGACGGTCCGCTTTTCCGGATATCTCACCGGTACCGTGCGAGAGCGCAGCGACGCAGCAGGAGGCGCACTTGCGCCCCCGCGGGAGCCTGCCGAGGTAACCGTGGGCCTAAGCCCACGGGTCAATCTCAACCAGCACCTGAACCTCGTCGCCGTCGATTTCATCGGCGGGGACGGCGCCGAAGGATCCATCCCCTGCCTGGAAGACGACGATCGAGACCATGAGCGTGGCGGCGAGGGAGGCGGCGAAGGCGTGTGCATCTTTGCGGGACATCTGTTTGGCTCCTGTCTTGGAGGCGAGGGACCATCCCCCGCGCGACAGGACCTCGAAGGCCCGAATACTGGCTGACATCACCGGGTGCGTTCGGACTTGCTCCGAATCCGGCCGGCGGCACGGGCTTGCCCGTAGTCCGACCCCTCGTGGGTTGATCTCGAAGACGGGATTCGGGGCAAGGAAGGGAATGGCGAGCGGGGGATGGTCCCCTGCCGACTGGAGCCGGTTGTCCTGCTGATGCTTTTGCCTCCAGCCTCCCGGCCAAGCTCTTGGTTGAAGACATCCTTCCTTGGGGAGGGTTCCTTTGGCGCCCCGCGACATCGCGGGACAACGTTGTGATGGTTGAGAGGCCCGCGCTTGGGCGGGCCCCTCGGTTTCAGTTGGGCTCAGGCGGCCAGGTCTGCGCCCCCTGCCCTTTCGCTATTTTCATCGCCGACGATTTCAAGTCGCGCATTGCGGTATCCTTCCTTGGCGATCCAGAGCTCGGCCGCGGTGATGGACACCGCCAGATGCAGCAGCTCCGTGTTGCCGCCGAAGTCGAGGAGCACACGTACCTGCCCGGGCTTCGGTACCTCGGCCACCTCGAAGACGAGGGTGCTGTCGGCCGAATGGCTGCGCATGATGGTGACCAGTATGACCCCGTCAGAGGAGAAGTTGCCCTCATGCAGCGTGAAGGAGGCTGGAGCGGTCCAGGTCGGATAGGCCCGGGGCGGCTCCTTCTTCACGAGACGGCCGACGCCGTTCGAGCGCTCCCAGGCCGCCAGCTTCTTGGTGAAGCGTGCCGGTGGCTTGGGGCTGCCGTCGGTGTAGCGGATCAGCGCCCCGAGGGGGGCGGTGTCGATGATGGTTGTTGCAGACATGATTCCTCATTCTGAATGCGAGTAATCGCACTCATCTTATTGATATTGTTACGTTATAGGGTGATTGGGGGCGGAATACCCGCCCCCTGCTGGATTTCGTTACTCGGCAGCCAGCATCGACACGCCTTCAGCAGGCAGGTCATCCGTCAGGAACGCGGGAAGGTCAGCTTCACTGACGCTGTCGGCCACTTCGGCATCGACATCCGCCCCCTGCCCTTCGGCACAGTCCTCACCGTCCAGCGCCACGAGATCGTTCCGGCGCAGGGCCTCGGGCAACCAACCGCTGCCCTTCAGCAAGCGCTCGGCCTCACTGGCCATCTCGCCCTTCTTCAGGTGATCGAGGAGCTGGGCAGTCCCCTCCCCTTTCGCCTCGCGCACGGCCTCGAGGATGCGGGCCTTGGGCACGCGGTTGAGATAGGTGTCGACCGTCGGCTCCCATCCCGCCTCGACCATGTCGAGACCTGTCGCGCGCGCCACGAGATCGGAATGCGCCATCCGCCGGGTCAGACCGCCTGCGGAGATGCCTGCCCCGTAAGGGTTCACCTTCTCATGCAGCGCGTTGACGCCGAAGCTGAGGCAATGCGCCAGCAAGGCCAACCGACTGCCCTGATCGAGGACCGTCAGATAGTCCCAGAGTGCCGCATCATCGCCAAGCGGCAGATCGGCTTCCCATTCCGCATGACGCTCGTCGACGAGCTTGGCCACTACGCTGTCCTTCAGATCGGGCGCTTGCGCTGACATATAGACCTGACGCACGGATACCTCGAGACAGCTGCCCGAAGCAGATGAGGTGCGGAAGGTGTCCGTCACCAGCTTCAGAAGCAGCAGCGTCAGCGCGACATCCGGCGAGCGCCCGATCGCTTCACGTAGCGCAAGCGTCCGATGGGCCGTCAACTCCATGACCAACCGCTCGGGCAGTGGCTTCAGCGCTCCGTCATCCTCATCCTCCGGCAGATCGCCGCCAATCGGCTGGCCACCCGACATGATGACGGTTCCGGCATGAGCGGCACTGTCATAGCCATCGGTGAGATCACGATCATCCCCCTGCCCCGCCACCGCAGGATCAGCACCATCCTGGACCGCGGTCTCGTCAACGGGCTCATCCTCTGGGCGCACATAGCCGCGATAAACTGCCAGCGCGCCGTAGCGGTCGAGCGTGACGAACGCCCCTGCCCGTCCGATTTCCAAGGGATCGAAGATCAATGGCCGGGTCTCGATCTTTTCCATCTCCGCTTCCAAAACGCCAAGCCGCGTGTCGATCTCGTCGGGGATGTCATCCTGATCCGCGTATTCCTCCTCGAGCGCTCGGTACTCGACGAGCAGCTTGGCATGGGCCGCACCTTCGTCATCCGTCATCGGTGCCGGATCACCAGACAGAGACCGCAGCCCGTGGCTGTAGCCGTAGGGCAGGTCGAGTGCGACCTCGATCCACTTCCAGCCCTCAACCGCAACCGTCTCAGCCTCGGCCTGGAGTTTTTCCGTCACCAGCCGATCGAGCAGGGCAGGGTCTTCGAGCCAGCCACCGTCATCGCCCTGGAAGAGGTCATGCAACATCGTGCCGCCCGCCGCTTCATAGGCCTCAACACCCACAAAGACCGCGCGCCGGTCGGACGCCCGGACCGAGGTCTCGGTCAGCATGCGCCGAATCTGGAATGGCTCCTTGTTCCAGGAAGAATGGATCACATCCCAGACCTGAACCTGACGCGCGTGATCAGGGTTCACGGTGAAGGCCATGAGCTGCTCCAGCGTCATGCCATCCTCGGCATAGATCTCAAGCAGGGCAGGGGCGACGGAAGCGAGTTTCAAGCGCTGCTTCACGACCTGCGGCGTCACGAAGAAGGCCGCAGCAATCTCTGCGTCGCTCTGGCCCTTGTCCCGCAGCGCCACAAACGCGCGGAATTGATCGAGCGGGTGCAGGGCGACGCGCTGCATGTTTTCTGCAAGGGAATCGTCCTCGGCCAGGATGTCGGACGCAGCATCGCGCACGATGCAAGGAATGGGCGTCGTCTTCGCCAACCGCTTTTGCTTCACCAGCAAGGACAATGCCTGGAACCGGCGGCCCCCGGCCGGTATCTCGAATTTGCCGGTCTCGGTACCATCGTTAGCCAAAACGGGCCGCACGCTCAGGCTCTGCAAGAGGCCGCGGCGGCCAATGTCTTCGGCCAGTTCCTCGACGGACACGCCAGCCTTGATGCGCCGCACATTGGACTGGCTCAGCACCAGCTTGTCGAAAGGGATATCCCGTGAAGGGGACAGGGTGATTTTCTGGACAGCTTTCGTCATCAGATATTCTCCACGACGGGCGCCGGAAGCCACTCTCCCGATCTCACTTCCCGTCACCCTCAAACCAACACTCCTTTCCCTCTCGCGGTTGTTCTTGACCGCGGTCAAGAAGTTCATGTGGGAGCAAGTTGTGTGCGTAGGATCCTTTCGAAATAGGCGCCAGGGTGTTTGATCGTGTCTGCTCTTGCTATCAGGTAGTCGAAGACGAGAAGCAGTTTTCCCGCGCCAGCTTTCTGGATCCCATGCCGCAGTTCGTCTTGGCTTATTCTAAGCAATCGACCGAGGTCGTATAGAATGCGGGTGAGGGCTTCTCCTGTACGCGGCGGTTCTGGGAAAAATCCCGCAACATGGGTGAAATCTTCCCATGCCATGCGTGCTGGGTCTCGGTTCATCGTCGGTTTGGTTTTTGCGGTTTGTTCACCGCGATTGACCGTAGAGGGAGCAATCTTTTTAATATCTTTTTTTAAAGACTCTATGTGCCGGACATTTTGTCCGTTTGTGGCGGGCAGATCGTTGGATTCTGGTGCATAAGGTTGGTGTTCGATAGCTTGTAAATTATCTTCGGAACTAGCTTTTGCTGCGGCATGGTGTTCACCGTAGCTTGCGTCGGTATCGGCTCCGAGGGCTCTAAGTTCCGAGATAACGCTCAGGACTGCATCAACGGTTAGTGTTGCTCGACGCAGGACATTTCTGATCATGTTGAGGGTAGAGAGCTTTGCTTCATCGAAGCGTGTCTGTTGGAGTAGCGAAGCACGTAGGGCCAACGCCTCAGCCTTCAGTGAGCGCAAGCGCTCGCGTTCTTCGGTGAGTTGCAAGGCTTGTGTCGCGAGCGAGCCGTATCTCTGTATCAAGGGTTTCAGGTCGATACCGAAGGCATCTCTGATAACGCCTCCATACCTCAGCGGAAAGCGTTTGCCATTTGCTGAGTTCTTGCGTTCGATCAGTTCAGCAGCTGAGAGGCGTCCCAGGCTGCGTCGAAGTGTTCTCTCATCGAGTCCATTGGCGCGCTCTGAGAGAGAAGTGTTCGATGGGAACACGACAGTGAGCGTAAGTCGCTGGCTGTCCTGAATCTCACGTTCGTTGCGGGGTAGGAAGCTAATGAGCGCGGTCAGAACGGCGAGGTCATTGGTTGTGAGACCGAGCTCCTTCCTCAGTACGCGAACCGGGCCCAGAAGCTCGTAGGGGTTAGGGCAGGGCAAAGATGTCCGTTCCGCCAGGGCGGTTGTTGTTTCAGTTGCATGTCTCATGGTGTTTCGGAAGAAAAAGCTTCCCCGTTCACCGCGAGCGGTGTTGAAATCGATTCGTTTTGGGGGTATCAATCAGGTGTCGAGACTGATTGAGGCCCTTCGGAAGCACCGCTTTCGGGGGGTCTTTCTTTTTCTAGCCGGTCCTCCTTTCGTTTTCTGCTCGTTGCTTTTGATGTCTTGACCGCGGTCAAGACACGGGGTCGTCACTCTGGCCTGTCTTGACCGCGGTCAAGAAGCTCCGTGACCAGTTTCCGGACTGCCTCCTCAACGCGAGGGACAAGATCAGCGTCCACATCGATGGTGATGCGGTTGCCCTTTCGGCCGATCTTCACGCGCTCGCTGGGATGTGTCTTCTGCGTCGACGGTTTGGTGGCTGTCAGCAAGGTAACCGTCGCTTCGAGACGGTCGGGGCCCGGTATGTTGCGAGGAATTTTGCCGGCAACTTCTCGGGCTCTCGCGACGTCTTTCTCGCAAAGCCTGAAAAGCTTTTCCCAAACCCGTCGACCAACGCCGTGTGCAGGTCCGATAGCCTGGATCAGTTCCATCGGGATGCCCGTAGCGATACGGTTCATCCGCGAGACGAGCGATTCATCGATCTGAAGTGCCCGATACGCGATCGTTTGAGCGTTTTTGCGCGTTTCGTCGGTTTTCCCAAGTTCTCGAATGATCCCGGCGACAAACAGAGCCCTTTCGATGAACGATGGGTCTTGACGCGCATTATTCTCTACGCCTTGGGCAATGAGAGCTTCCTCGTCGGTCATCTCCATGACCGTCGCGCGCACTTTCTGACCAAGTTGACGACAAGCGAGAAGCCGACGGCGTCCATAGACGATCTCAAGCGCACCGTCTTGGGTTCGGCGAACCAGCACTGGAACCTTTTGACCGTGCTCGCGGATCGACGAGACAAGCTCATCCAGACCATCGCTTGGATCTATGCGGTCCATGACCGCGGACATCTGTATGGCGGTCGGGTCGATCAGCCGCGTGGCGTGTTTATCCTCTTCGAGCACGGATGCTTGTGCGCGAGCTACAGTCGGGCTCGTTCGCTTCACATCCAGATCGTCGTCCGAAGGCGGCGTTTTGCCCATCGCGTTCTTGAGTGAGTCCCCGAAGACCTTACGCGCCATGGCTACGCCCCCATGCTTTCAGGATTTCGCGTTCGACTTCGTCGGTCACGCGCGAGACGGACTCGATCGCGCGCTCGTAAGTTCTGCGGTTCACGTCGCGAGGTTCGACCTCGAAGATGCTCTGCTGGGTGTTCGCAGCATCACCCACGGCTGTTGATTTCAGGAACTCGGCAGACAGCACGGCATCCCCGAGGACTGTCCGAAGCAGAGACGAAATCTGCACCTGTGGACCATCCGTATTTTCGTAGCGTGTGATCAGAACTCGCACGAAGTTCAGTCCATGTTCCGGGGCGTGTGCCTCGACGACGCCCATCAGGTTGCTCGCCATGCCCAGAAAGCTCGCCAGCGACATGACATCGAGCATCGACGCGTTGAGCGGGATCAGGACCCCGGTCGATGCAAAGAGGGCAGAGATCACAGAGAAGTTCAGCTGCGGTGGGGTGTCAAATATCACCACATCATATCGGTTGAGGACGGGCTCAAGCGCTTCCCGGATGCGGCTATGGAACGTGGTGGCGCCGTGTCTGAAGCTCAAGGCGACCTCGAACTCGTACTCCATGATGTCCATGGATGCCGGGATCAGATCCACGGTCGGGAAGTTCGTTTTGCGAATGATCTCTGCTGCGGGCAATGGATCGTCGGATCGGATAAGATCGTATGAAGTCGGCATATCCGGATCGAGCTCGGGAGTAACCCCGAACAGGTTTGTCAGACTTGCCTGGCTGTCGAGGTCGATCAGCAAGACCCGGTAGCCGCGCAGACCCAGTAGTTGTCCTACATGGGCAACAGATGACGTCTTGGCCGAACCACCCTTCAGGTTGAAGATCGTCAAGACCTGACAAGCCTCTCCCGGTCTTCTGTGCGGGTGTTCTTCTGGCTTGATCCTTCCAGTCTCGAGAAGTACGCGTTGTGCCTCGACCATCTCCTCTGCAGAGAAGCTACGGCGGTTGCCGCCCTCCAGAACACCTTCGGGGAAGCCTTCGAGGTTTGACACATGATGGCGGAAGGTGTTCTGATTAATGCGAAGAAGTTCAGCCGCTTCCCGCATGGCGAAGCGGCGGAGGCCCTTCTGAGCGTCCGGTGGGAAGGTTTCCTGCGCATGTTCACGCAACCGACTACCAAGCCGCTTGGACATGACTTCAAATCTCTGGGAGGCCCGTATCCCGTTCATCACTGCCCTCAAGTCTTTATTGTTTTGCATAGCTTAACAGATATTGTGGATAAATCCAGACCAAACCGTTGAACGGCCTGGGGGCGTTGAAGGCACCGATTTCTGTCGACGGTAAACTGTTAAAAATCAGCGTCTTGGGCGACTACGCTCTCACTATACTTCAACACCTCGTTGCCAGCTATAAAGTGACCACAAGATGTATTGTGAGTGCGTATAGAAATCAGCCGGCAGAATCGGATGGGCGATTCTCGGGGATCTCAGTCGAGCAAGCCCAGCCTCTCGGCCCGCTCCAACAGCATCTTGACCGATGACGGCTGCCAGCTTGTGCGCCCGCGGGGCGTGCGTTCGCGCATCGCCTGCAGCCGATCACAGATCGCCTGAAGCGTGATGTCGGGATCTGCGCCCTTGATACCTGCAATGATGGCGGGCAGGCGGTCGTCCATTTCGCGGCGCCCGGCGCGGGCCAGCACCTCGGCAGGCAGGAAGCCGTCGCGGACATAGGCCTTCACAGCGCGCAAGAGACGGCTTTGGGTCCAGCGACGCGCCTCGGGCAAGGGGCCGTTGACGATGCGCACAACGTCTTCCCAGGCCAAGTTGGGGCGCAATCGGCGCACATGGGGCACCCAATCTTGTGCCGTCTCGTTCAGACGCTCCATGTAGCCGTCCTGTCGCGCCAGCCGCACCTTGCGAAGAGCGGCTGGGTCTTTGGCCCGCAGCCCAGGGTTCCCGCCCACGCGGCCCTTTGTGCGCGCGCTGGCGAGGCCGGCCTTGGTTCGTTCCCGGATAAGGGCGCGCTCAAACTCGGCCGCAGCCCCCAGCACTTGCAAAGTGAACTTGCCCTGCGGGGATCCGGTGTCGATGGGGTCTTGAATGGAACGAAAGAAAGCACCCTTGGCCTCGAGTCGCTCGATCACCTCCAGCAGATGCGATAACGACCGCGCCAGGCGGTCGATCCGAACGACGACCAGCGTGTCGCCCTTGGCCACGCGCCCCAGCACCCGCGCGAGGACTGGCCGCGCACGATTGCCGCCAGAGGCCTGTTCTTCATGGATCTCGGCGCAGCCAACTGATTTCAGGGCCTGCGACTGGGGCAGGGGGGTTTGATCCTCTGTTGAAACGCGCGCGTAGCCTATCAATGGCATCAAAACAGGCCTTTTGCAGTTTCATATACCTCTAATAAACGACCGTTTACAAACGAATGCAAGCAAGTGTTTTCTCATTGTGCCGATGCACAATCCCCTGGTTTCCTTGCATTGATCGCGATCTGAAAGGTTCCGTCGGCAGTCGCGCGCACGTAATGTGTAAAGAGCATTGTCGACGGTCACAAAACAGCTTGGGTAATGTGCAAATAATCTGTATTTTGCACATATGATGCCACAATCGACTATTATTCCTGAAGATTTCGACGAACCCCTCGACATCGGAGAGGGGGATGAGGATGCTTCGGAAGATGTCGCGTTTAGTTCCCGATTTCAATTGAAGCAGTAAGCTGAAACTGAAGCGCTGGAATTTCACCTTAGCGCTTCAC
>NZ_JBMPIX010000023.1:0-65825 GCF_049341065.1 Pacificoceanicola algae
ACCACCCAAAACCCGCAAGCAGTTTTTTGAAGAAATCAAAAGATTTCTGAAAATCTCAAAATTACATATATATTTCATATGGTTAACGTCAGAATTTTTGTGCAGTTTAGCGCAACCAGGACTTGAGAACGCCGCACTGCAGCATCCATGGGGAAAGTGCCCTTGGGTCACGTCCAGGCAGGTGACTCGTTTGGCGCGACTCGTCCCTGGATCGGCACCGCTTTCACGCTCTGTTCGCTTTTATCGCCCCCTGCCCCGGGGACCATTGATCATCTCCAGATCGGCTCCGGCCCAGTTCAGATTCACCGCCAGAGCCCTCCCCGAAGACAAGGCACAAAAAAAGGGCCCCGATGGGACCCTTTAGGTTCGCTGATAAGGCTCACTGTTTATCACCGCCCGTTTTGAGTTTTTTGCCTGCGGCCTTATCCGCGTCAGGAGCGCGCGCACGCGCCCCGAAAATCGCAGTGGGGTCGACGGTGACGGCCCCCCACTGCCTTCTCGCTCAGCTACAGCCCGAAGTGGACCCGCAGGTGTTGCACTTCATGCATGTGCCGTTGCGCACCAGCGTGTAGTTGCCACACTCGCCGCAGGCCTCGCCTTCGTAGCCCTGCATCTTGGCCTTGGTGCGGTCGTCCATGGTCATGGACGCGCTGGCAATCGCCACGGTCGATGTCGCGGCAGCCGCCACTCCGGTTTCGGGAACCAATGTGCTGAGCGCCTGCACCGGGTCGGTGCCGGTCTGACCAAAGGCGACTGCCCCGGCCTGACCACCCTGAAGGACGATCAGCTCCTGCGGAAGACGCTTGCGCAGGTAGCCCGTCGAGCTGATCTGCTTGAGCACCTCCAGCGACCGCGAGGCGGCGCTATCCGAAAGCTCCTTGACGTTGGACACGCCTTCTTCTTCGCCGCGACCCAGATCATCGAAGGAGGCCCCTTCGGGTTTCACATGGGCCAGATCGGTGCGGTCCAGATAGGACACGGCCAGTTCGCGGAAGATATAGTCAAGGATCGAGGTCGCATTCTTGATGCTGTCGTTACCCTGAACCATCCCTGCCGGTTCGAACTTGGTGAAGGTGAAGGCATCGACGAATTCTTCCAGCGGCACGCCGTATTGCAGACCAACCGACACAGCGATGGCAAAGTTGTTCATCATCGCGCGGAAGCCAGCGCCTTCCTTGTGCATGTCGATAAAGATCTCGCCGAGCGAGCCGCCTTCATATTCACCCGTCCGCAAATACACCTTGTGCCCGCCGACGATGGCTTTTTGGGTATAGCCCTTGCGGCGTTCCGGCATTTTGGTGCGCTGCGATTTGATGACCTCCTTGATCACCACCTTCTCGACGATCTTCTCGGCCAGGACCTGTGCCTTTTCCTGCATCGAGCCGCTTTCGAGCACTTCGCGTGCATCGTCATCGTCCTCAACCAGCGCGGCGGCCAACGGTTGCGACAGCTTCGATCCGTCACGGTACAGCGCGTTGGCCTTCACCCCAAGGCTCCAGGACAGCTCGTAAGCCTTCTGGCAATCCTCGATGCTGGCATCGTTCGCCATGTTGATCGTTTTGGAGATCGCCCCCGAGATAAACGACTGCGCGGCGGCCATCATGGTGATGTGGCTGTTGACGGACAGGTAACGCTTGCCCTTCTTGCCGCAGGCGTTGGCGCAATCGAATACGTTCAGATGCTCGTCCTTGAGATGCGGCGCGCCTTCCAGCGTCATGGTCCCACAAACATGGTCATTGGCGGCGTCGACGTCGGCGCGGCTAAAGCCAAGGTGCTTGAGCATGTCAAAGGTTGGATCGTTCAGTTTTTCAGTGGGAATGCCCAGCGTCTCGCGGCAGAACTCCTCGCCCAGCGTCCACTGGTTAAAGACAAAGCGGATGTCAAAGGCGGTGGCCAGCGCGGCCTCGATCTTTTCGATCTGCGCCGGACCAAAGCCGTGGCCGATCAGCGAGGTGTGGTTGATGCCCGGTGCGTTGCCCAGTGTCTGGTGACCGACGGCATAGCCGATGATCTCTTCGATCTGTGCCGATCCATAGCCGAGCTTTTCCAAAGCCGCGGGCACGGACTGGTTGATGATCTTGAAGTACCCGCCACCGGCCAGTTTCTTGAACTTCACCAAGGCAAAGTCCGGCTCGATCCCGGTGGTGTCGCAATCCATGACCAGACCGATGGTGCCGGTCGGGGCGATCACGCTGGTCTGGGCGTTGCGGTAGCCATGCTTCTTGCCCAGCTCCAGCGCTTCGTCCCATGCGCCCATGGCCAGCTCGATCAGGTCGGCGTCGGGGCAATTGGCGTGATCCAGCGGCACCGGCTTGACGGCAAGCTCTTCGTAGCCGGTGGTTGCGCCATAGGCGGCGTTGCGGTGGTTGCGGATGACGCGCAGCATGTGGCTGCTGTTCTTCTCGTACTTGGAGAAAGCGCCCAACTCGCCCGCCATCTCGGCCGAGGTGGCATAGGCAACGCCAGTCATGATCGCGGTCAGCGCGGCGCAAAGCGCGCGGCCTTCGTCGCTGTCATAACCATAGCCCATGTTCATCAGCAACCCGCCGATGTTGGCATAGCCAAGGCCCAGCGTGCGGTAGTCATAAGACCGTTGCGCGATCTCCTGGCTGGGGAACTGCGCCATAGTCACGCTGATTTCCAGCGTCAGGGTCCAAAGGCGCGTGGCGTGCATATAGCTTTCCGCGTCAAACTTGCCGCCCTTGAGGAAGGTCAGCAGGTTCATCGAGGCAAGGTTGCAGGCGGTGTCGTCAAGGAACATGTATTCCGAGCAGGGGTTCGATCCACGGATCTCGCCATCGGTCGGGCAAGTGTGCCAGGCGTTGACAGTGTCGTGGAACTGGATGCCCGGATCGGCACAGGCCCATGCGGCGTGACCGACGTTTTCCCACAGATCGCGCGCCTTGACCGTCTTGGCGACCGAGCCGTCGGTGCGCCGGATCAGTTCCCAGTCCTTGTCTTCACGCACAGCCTGCAAGAAGGCATCGGTGACACGGATCGAGTTGTTCGAGTTCTGGCCCGAAACCGAGGCATAGGCCTCCGAGTCCCAATCGGTGTCGTAGGTCGGGAATTCGATGCTGGCATAGCCCTGCCGCGCATAATCAAGCACCCGCTTGATATAAGTCTCGGGGATCATCACGCCCTTGGCGGCGCGGATCGCGCCCTTGAGCGCCTCGTTCTTTTTGGGATCATATGCGTCGTTTTCTGCACCGTCCCACAGTTTGATCGCCTCAAAAATCCCGTTCAGCATCTTTTCGTGCATCTTCGAGCCAGCGACAATCGAAGCCACTTTCTGCTCTTCCAGGACCTTCCAGTTGATGAATTCCTCGATGTCAGGGTGGTCGACATCACAGATTACCATCTTGGCGGCGCGGCGCGTGGTGCCGCCCGACTTGATGGCGCCCGCAGCGCGGTCACCGATCTTGAGAAAACCCATCAGACCCGAGGATTTGCCACCGCCCGACAGCGGCTCGTTCGCGGCGCGCAAAGACGAAAAGTTGGTGCCGGTGCCCGAGCCGTATTTGAACAGACGCGCTTCGCGGACCCAAAGGTCCATGATGCCGCCGTCGCCAACCAGATCGTCCTTGACGGACTGGATAAAGCAGGCGTGGGGTTGCGGGTGTTCATAAGCGCTGGTCGACTTGGTCAGCTCGCCGGATTTGAAATCGACATAGTAATGGCCCTGCCCCGGTCCATCGATGCCATAGGCCCAATGCAGGCCGGTGTTGAACCACTGCGGCGAATTCGGAGCGGCCATCTGGGTGGCAAGCATCACGCGCATTTCGTCGAAATAGGCATGGGCGTCGGCTTCGGTGGTGAAATACCCACCCTTCCAGCCCCAATAGGTCCATGCGCCTGCAAGACGGTCGAACACTTGTTTGGCGCTGGTCTCGCCGGTGCGCTCGGTGGTTTTCGAAGCGGGGACGGAACGCCACAGGAATTCAGGCACGCCCTTTTCCTTGACCTTCTTCAGCTGCGTGGGGACACCGGCCTTGCGGAAATATTTCTGTGCGATCACATCGCTGGCAACCTGGCTCCACTTCGCGGGAACTTCGAGGTTTTCCTGCTTGAAAACAGTTGTCCCATCAGGATTGCGGATCTCCGACGTGGTCGTCGTGAATTCGATCGCCGCGTATGCGTCCTGCCCTGCTTTGGTGAATTTTCTTTCGATTTTCATCCGAGCTGCCCCGTTGCCTAGTTAAGTGTCCCATGTACCAAGTGCCGAGCAGTGGGGGTCTGTAGGCAAAGAAGGACCGCGACCCGCCTGTAATTGCGTGCCCTGAAAGCTGTAGCTCTCTTGAGGTTCTCCCTGCCGGCCCTTGGCGCCACCACTACATGTAGTGGCCCTCCCGTTCGACCTGCACAAAATGGCGCAAATCTTAGCGGATCGTCAACGAGTTTTTTGGCGGATCGAGCATATATTTAGTGTTGACGGACAGCGCGCCTACTAGGGCCTGTGGTTATCCCCGATTCATTCACAAGATGGCCAAAAGCCGGACAATCAACAAAGCCGAGATTTTCGCAGCTGTTTCCGGAAGTTATCCACAAGCGTTAATAAGTGTGAACAAGCCTGGGAATTTGTGCGAAGAAAAAGCATAGCACCCATATGTTGTGGCCAGATGACAACGCTCAAGGATTTCAATCAGCGAATCTGTCCCGGATGCAGGCAAAGACTCGGCCCGCCGCACAAGGCGCAGGCATTTTCACTTTCCCTTGGAAGGGAAGCCCATCTCGCGGATGCAAACCGCTATATATGTTGGAGTGGTCGGGGCGGCGAGATTCGAACTCACGACCTTCTGTACCCAAAACAGACGCGCTACCAGGCTGCGCCACGCCCCGACTGCGCCTCCTTTAGCGACAAGTCACCGCCAAGAAAAGGGCAATTTCATTCACAGGGCCATGCAGCGTCCGAAATTGTCGGATGCCGCAGTTCTGTCCCGGCCGTGATGCCCATTTGTGCCGCCAGACCACCGTTGATCTCAAGCACGTACTGAATCATGCCGCCGCCTTCGATGGCGGTCAGATCGCCCGGAATCGCGTTTTCGTGCACCTTTTGGACAACGCCGTGTTCGTCGGCAAAGATCATGTCCAGCGGGATCAAAGTGTTTTTCATCCAGAATGCCACGGGTTGCGCCGAATTATAGGCGAACAGCATCCCGCGGCTGCTGGGCATGTCCTCGACAAACATCAGCCCCTGGGCGCGTTCCGCTGGCTCGTCCGCCACATCAACTGTAAAGCGGACCTTGCCGAAATCGCCGCGCAACCAGACGGAATCATCGCTGCATAAACCACCAGCCATCGCCGGGGCTGCAAAGAGCCCCGACAAAATGGTCAGCGCGACAAGGCGGATTCCCATGCAAATACCTCCATCGCCATCCGGCCGCGGCGGCCATCGACCACCCGAATGGCCAAAGCCTCACCCGGTTGCAGGTCAGCCAGACCCGAGCGCCGCAGCACCTCGATATGAATGAAGATATCTTCCGGCTTGCCGAAGATATTGGCAAATCCAAAGCCCTTCGCCTTGTCGAACCATTTGACGCGTGCCGGTTCCAGCGGCGCATTCGCCATGGTTTCGCTGTCGATATCTTCAAAATCGGCCAAAGGCACGCCTTCGCTGCCTTCCGGCGGCTCGATCTGATAGACCTCGGTTGCCTGCACACCACGCTCGGTGCGCTGCACGCCAATATCGATCCGGGCCCCATCCGCGACAGAGCTTTGCCCGAAATTACGCAGCACGTTGGCATGCAACAAAATATCCGCGCCTCCCTCGTCGGAGATCACGAATCCGAACCCCTTTACCGGGTCAAACCACTTTACCTTGCCGTTGACCCGCTCTTCTGCGTTGTCCTGTTGTCCCAAAACCTATTTCCAGTGTCTTTGAGTGACGTATCCCAATTCAGTAATCGCGCATTCCACTGGGGTAGTTCAACCTGTCCGAAAGAGCATTTTTGTGTCACCAACTCCCTCTATGAGCGAAATTGCGCCCATGCATGTAGATGTTTTCAAGGGTTTAAACGCGCGATCTCCCATTCTCCCTTGACGCCAACACGCGTCCAACGGAATCGATCATGCAACCGAAATGCGCCATCAGCCCAGAATTCAATTTCCAAAGGATTTATGCGAAATCCACCCCAAAAAGGCGGCCGCGATGGGTTTGGCCCATGTTTTGCGGTGACTTTCGCAACCTCAGCCATAAGCGCCGCACGTGAGGACAGCGGCTGCGATTGCTCCGAGGCCCATGCCCCCAATCTACTTTTGAGAGAGCGCGAGGCGTAATACTCATCCGCTTTTGGCCCTTCCTCGCGCTCTACCAGACCGCGAACCCGAATTTGGCGGCGCAGCGATTTCCAATGCATGACGAAAGCCGCCTTTCCCGCCTGTTCGATCTCTTGCGCCTTGGCGCTGCCGTAGTTCGTGTAAAAGACAAAAGCCTGCGCCTCGATCTCTTTCAAAAGTACCATGCGGGCATTCGGCAAACCGTTGGCATCCACCGTGGACAGAGCAATGGCATTGGGATCATTGATTTCCGTTGCCTCGGCCTCGGCCAACCACGCACGGGCAATCGCAAAAGGATCATCCCCCGCAAAGATACCGCTTCTGTCGCTCATGTCCTGTCTCCTTGGCAGTGGCCCCCTGCCCGCAATGATGAATGCAGGCTTGATGGCCCGGGGGGGATCGCCTAAACGACCTTTAACGGATTATCTGGGTGGAGAAGGCAACTATGTCAAACGGGTTGATGGCGGGAAAACGCGGTCTCATCATGGGGCTGGCAAACGATAAGTCGATCGCCTGGGGCATCGCAAAGGCCTGTGCAGACGCCGGTGCCGAGCTTGCCTTTTCCTATCAGGGCGAAGCCTTGATGAAGCGCGTCGGCCCGCTGGCCGCGCAATTGGGCAGCGACATCGTTCTGCCCTGCGACGTGGCCGATGGCGCGTCGATCGACAGCCTTTTTGCCGCGCTGGGTGAAAAATGGGACAATCTGGACTTCATCGTCCACGCCATCGGCTTTTCAGACAAGAACGAATTGCGCGGTCGCTACGTGGATACGTCCAGGGACAACTTCACAATGACCATGGATATTTCGGTCTATAGCTTCACGGCCGTGATGCAGCGCGCGGAAAAGATGATGAAGAATGGCGGCAGCGCCGTCACCCTCACCTATTACGGCGCCGAGCGTATCATGCCGCATTACAACGTCATGGGGGTGGCCAAGGCCGCGCTTGAGGCTTCGGTGCGGTATCTTGCCGAAGATCTGGGCAAGGACGGCATTCGCGTCAACGCCATCTCGGCCGGCCCGATCAAGACGCTGGCCGCGTCTGGCATCGGCGATTTCCGCTACATCATGAAGTGGAACGAATACAACTCGCCCCTGCGCCGCAACGTGACCACCGAAGACGTGGGCAAATCCGCGCTGTATCTGCTGTCCGATCTGGGCAGCGGCGTGACCGGCGAAACCCACCACGTTGATGCGGGCTATCACGTGGTCGGCATGAAGGCTGTTGACGCCCCGGACATCACCAAAGGATAAACCGCGATGGACTGGACCCACCTTCTGGCTTTCAACATCACGCTTCTGGCGGCGATGGCGATCCCGGGTCCGGCCCTTCTCTATGCACTGCGGCAATCCATTTCCGGCGGTTTTCTGACGGGCGCCGCCACAGGCGCAGGGCTTGGCCTGATGGCCGCGACATGGACCGGCGCGGCACTGCTTGGCCTTGAGGCCATCTTTGCCCTCGTCCCCTGGGCCTTTGCGCTGATGAAAATCGCAGGCGCTCTTTACCTGATCTGGATCGCTTACGGCCTGTGGCGCGACGCCCGCGCCCCCGTCGGCGACAGCGCGCGCCCCGGTGCCCGCGCCTTTTGGGGCGGCGTCCTTGTGAACCTGGCCAACCCCAAATCGGTGCTGTTTGCCGCTTCGGTCCTTGTGGTGATCTTTCCCCCGGACCTGCCTGTTGGCGCCAAAGCCATGATCGTCCTCAACCATTTCGCCGTGGAATGCTGCGTCTATGCTGCCTTCGCCGCGCTGTTGGCCACGCCTCCGGCACGCGCGGGCTATCTGCGCCTCAAACCCGTCATTGACCGCGCCGCCGGAGCCCTGCTGGGTTTGCTTGGCCTGCGCCTGCTATTCGACCGATAGGAGAGATCCCATGAACGACCGCCTGCCCCACGAAAAAGGCTTTCACGTCAGCTGGGACCAGCTGCACCGCGACGCACGTGCGCTGGCATGGCGCCTGCAGGGCAAAGGCCCAGACAATGGCGCCTGGCGCGCGGTGGTGGCGATCACCCGTGGCGGCATGGCCCCGGCGATGATCGTTGCGCGGGAATTGGACATTCGCACTGTCGATACGATCAGCGTAAAATCCTACAACCACCAAACCCAATCCGAACCGGTTGTCATCAAATCCCCGGATATGAACGTGATCGGCGACGGCACCGGCGTTCTGGTCGTGGATGATCTCGTCGATACCGGCCGCACGCTGGAAGTCGTGCGCAAACATATGCCCAATGCGCAGATCGCCACGGTTTACGCCAAACCCATGGGGCGCCCGCAGGTTGACACCTATATCACCGAGGTCAGCCAGGACACATGGATCTTCTTCCCATGGGATATGGCTTTGCAATACGTGAAACCCTACCACGGCGACGACGACTGACTGGCGTCTCCCAAATGCCCAGACCATCCCGCTAACGCCTGACATGCGATACAGGCGCCAATGGGGGTCTGGGGGGCATGCCCCCCAGATGTGAGAGCGGCCCGTCAGGGCCCCCTTTGGATCAATCCCGGTTCACGCCAGACCAGCTTTCAACGTCTCGCGCCAAGGCGTCGTGGGGCGACCGATCAGACGCGACAGGGTCCGGTCTTCGCTGAACAGCCCGCCTTCTGACGCCCCGCGATCACTGTCCGCCAACATCTGCGCCACAGGCTCCGGCAACCCGGCGCCAACCAGTGCGGCCGCATAGGCGTCCGCTGACATATCGACGTATGGCACCTGCTTGCCCGTCAGATCTGAAATTGCCGCCGCGAACTCGGTCAGGTTGTAACTGCCATCGCCAGCCAGTTCGTAAACCGTTCCGCTTTCAGGCAAATCTCCGCTCAGAACCGCCGCCGCAGCTTCTGCATAGTCCTGACGCGATGCGCTTGAAATCCGGCCTTCGCCCGCTGCGCCGATAAGCGCGCCATGCGCGACCGCCGCCCCTGCCCCCATCACGTAATTCTCGGTGTACCACCCGTTGCGCAAAACCGCGTAGCGCAGACCAGAGGCAGCCAGAGCGTCTTCGGTGGCCACGTGTTCGCCCGGCAGCACCGTCAAAGGTGAGGTCTTGGCCCCGAGGATCGAGGTGTAGGCGACAAAGTTCACACCGGCCGCCTTGGCGGCGCTGATCACATTGCGGTGTTGCTCGGCGCGTTGGCCAACCTCGCTGGAGGAGACCAGCAACAGCCGCTCGACACCCTCGAACGCGGCCTTCAATGCCTCTGGGTCGGTGTAGGACGCAACCTGCACCTCGATACCTTTGGCCTCAAGCGTGGCTGCCGCTTCGTCGCGGCGTACCAAACCGCCGATCTGGCGCGGCGCTTCGGTTTTCAACAGCGCCTCGATCACCTTGGCTCCCAGTTGGCCCGAGGCCCCTGTCACGAGATATTTCAATACCATCAGCTTGATCCTTTCCTTTGATGCAGGTCCCGAATCGGGATATGGTCTCGGATGTAGACCTGCCAAAGGTCTGCGTGAAGGAGGCACTTTTTCATGACCAGGGAACCTCGGGGTAACCCCCTCTTTGCGGATTGGCCAACCGGGCGCCCGGCCGAGCCCGGCGCCTGCCCGATCCGCGACGTGCTGGATCGTGTCGGGCAGAAGTGGACGCTGCTGATCCTGATTTCTCTCGAACGTGCGCCGCAACGGTTTTCCGCCTTGCAGCGCAGCGTGGGCGATATCTCCAAACGCATGCTCACCCAAACCCTGCGGGAACTGGAGCGCGACGGAATGATTTCGCGCACCGTTTATCCGACAAAACCGCCGTCGGTGGAATACGCCCTGACCGAACTTGGCCGCTCGTCCTTGCAGCCCATCGCAACCCTCAGCGATTGGGCAAGCGCGAACCACGATCGCATCCGCGCCGCCCGCGCGGCCTATGACGCCGCGGTCTGAGCTTTTCGTCGCTGCGCGGGCCTGTTAGCCTGCGCCAAACCCAGCCCGGAGAGCGCCATGACCACCCGCAGCCAAGCCACCTTCCCGCCCCCTATCCCCGAGGCAAGGCGCTGGCTCGATGGTGTTACCTTTTCGCCTGATCGGCCTTTGATCAACCTCAGCCAGGCTGCCCCGGTCGATCCGCCCCCACCGCAGCTGCGCCGGGCCATGGCCGAGGCAATGGAACGCGCCGAAACCCACCTTTATGGGCCGGTTCTGGGCAATGACGGATTGCGCGCCGCACTGGCCGCCAATTGGGCGCATCACTATGGCGGTTCGGTCGGGCCGGATCAGGTAGCCATCACCGCAGGCTGCAATCAGGCTTTTGCCGCGACCATCGCCGCGCTGACCACCGAAGGGGACGAGGTCATTCTGCCCGTTCCGTGGTACTTCAATCACAAGATGTGGCTGGACATGTCTGGCGTGACCGCGGTGCCTTTGACAAGCGGCCCGGACCTTATCCCAAGTGCCGAGGATGCCGCCGGGCTGATCACCGCGAGAACCCGCGCCATTGCGCTTGTCTCGCCGAACAACCCCGGAGGCGTGGAATATCCGCCTGAAACCCTGCGCGCGTTTTTCCAGCTTGCCCGCGAACAGGGCCTGCGCCTGATCCTTGATGAGACCTACCGTGATTTTCACAGCCAGCCCGGCGCACCACATGATCTTTTGACCACAAGTGACTGGGATAAAACGCTGATCCAGCTTTACAGCTTTTCCAAGTCCTACCGTCTGACTGGTCACCGCGCGGGTGCCATCATCGCGGACCCCGACCTGCTGCGCGAGATGGAAAAGTTTCAGGACACCGTCGCGATCTGCGCGCCGCAGATGGGCCAGATGGCCGCCGAATGGGGGCTGAGCAATCTAGCTGACTGGGTGGCCGAACAGCGCGACGAGATCCTCGCGCGGCGTCGCGCCATCGCCGACCATTTCCCGCAGCTTGAGGCAAAGGGCTGGAAGCTGCTCGGGCTTGGCGCATATTTCGCCTATATCGAACACCCGTTTGCCGAAACCTCGGCCCAGATTGCCCCGAAACTGGTGCGCGAGGCGGGGGTCCTTCTGCTGCCCGGTTCGATGTTTTTCCCGGACGGTGACCCCAGCGGTGACCGTCATTTCCGCGTCGCCTTTGCCAATACCGATGCCGCCGGTATCAAGGATTTTGTCGAACGGCTTGCGGTGCTGGACTGGCCCCTTGCAGCCCAGAAAGGTGCAGCGTAGACAAGGCCAGCCTAAGAACTCCGGGGAGAACCAAATGGCATCGAAACGCGGCGGAATGCCCAAATCTCTTGGTCTGATCTTGATCGGCATGCTCGTGGTTGGGCTTGGCGGCTTTGGCGTGACGAATTTCTCGGGCAATGTGCGCAAGATTGGCTCGGTCGGGGACGCAGATATTCCGGTCAGCGACTATGCCCGCGCCCTGCAGAACGAAATTCGCGCCGTCGAAGCGCAAGCCGGACAGCCCGTCAGTTTCCCGCAGGCACAGGCCATGGGTCTGCCGCAGCGCGTGCTGAGCCAGATGGTGGTCACTGCCGCGCTTGAAAGCGAAGCCGACACCCTTGGGATTTCCGTCGGCGACGAACGGCTGGCTGAAGAACTTTCCAATATCAATGCCTTCCACGGCCCCGATGGCAAGCTGGACCGCGTCGCCTATGCCGCCGCGCTGGAGCGTATCGACATGAGCGAACGCGACTTTGAGGAGCAGTTGCGCTCGCAAAGCGCCGCCACGCTGTTGCAGGGCGCGGTTCTGGCCGGGACGAAACTGCCTGACACCTATATCCACACACTGGCTGGCTATGCCGCCGAACGCCGCGCCTTTACCTGGGCTGAACTGGGCGCCGATGCGCTGACCACCGGTCTGCCCGTGCCGACCGAAGACGAGCTGACCGCATGGTACGAAGCGAATATCGACCGCTTCACTTTGCCCGAAACCAAGCAGATCACCTACGCTTGGGTGACGCCCGATATGATCGTCGATAGCGTCGAGGTCGACGAAGAAAGCCTGCGCGCCGCCTATGCCGAGCGTGAGGCCGAATTCAATATGCCGGAACGCCGCCTTGTCGAACGTCTGGTCTTTGCCGATGACGCCGAAGCGCAGGCCGCGCTTGAAAGGCTGACCTCAGGCGAGATCACCTTTGAAGCGCTTGTGCAGGAACGCGGCCTTGAACTGGCCGACACCGACATGGGCGACGTGAGCCGTGACGATCTGGACGGCGCCGCCGATGTGGTCTTTGCCGCCGAGGTGGGCGATATCGCTGGCCCCGCGCCGACGCCGCTTGGCCCGGCCTTGTTCCGGCTGAACGCGATCCTGCCTGCACATGAAACGACCTTTGAAGAGGCCGAGCCCGCCCTGCGTGACACGCTTGCGCTGGACCGCGCCCGCCGCGTGATTGACGGCATGGCGCAAAGCCTTGACGACGAACTGGCCGCTGGCGCCACACTGGAAGAGCTGGCCGACAGCACCGACCTGACGCTGGACCAGATCGGCTGGACCGCGCAAAGCAGCGAGGGCATCGCAGGCTATGACGCCTTCCGCGAGGCCGCGCAGGCGGTGACCGCCGATGATTATCCGAAGATTGACCAACTGGGCGATGGCGGCCTCTTTGCCATGCGACTTGAAGAGGTGCGCGAACCCGCTCCGCAACCTTTCGAGGATGTGCGCAATGCCGTGGTGGCGGGCTGGGAACACCAGGCCCAGACCGACGCGCTGGTCGAAGAGGCCAAGGCTCTTGCCGCGCAACTGTCCGAAGGCAAGACCTTTGAGGGCCTTGGCCTGACCGCCAAGACCGAAACCGGCCTGAACCGCAACGCTCAGGCCTCGGATATTCCAGCCGGTCTGGTGGCCGAAGCGTTCAAGCTGGAGCCGGGCGCCACCGCCGCCCTGCCCGGCGAAGGCACGGCTTTTGTCATGCGTCTGGACGAGGTGATCGCCGCCGATCTGGAAAGCGACGAGGTCAAGCAACTGACCCAGATTTTCGGGGATCAGGCCGCCAATGACGTGGCGCAAGACCTGTTTCAGGCGCTGTCCACCGATATCCAGCAACGTGCCGGGGTCACGATCGACCAGCAGGCGCTGAACGCCGTTCACGCGAACTTCCAGTAAGGCCCTGTTACGCTCATGTCCGCATTGACCCCGACTTTCGATGACTTCGCCAAAGGCTATCAAGCCGGGCAAAACCAGCTTTTGTACACGCGCCTTGCTGCCGATCTCGACACGCCTGTATCGCTGATGCTCAAGCTGACGGGGGCGGCCAAGGATGCCTTCATGCTCGAATCCGTGACCGGCGGTGAAGTGCGCGGACGCTATTCAATCATCGGGATGAAGCCGGACGTGGTCTGGACCTGCCACGGCACGCAGGCGCGCATCAACCGTCAGGCGCGCTTTGACCCGGAAGCCTTTGAAGATCAGTCAGACGATCCGCTGACCGCCCTGCGCGCCCTGATCGCCGAGTCGCGCATCGACTTGCCCGAGGATCTGCCGCAGGCCGCAGCGGGCCTGTTTGGCTATCTTGGCTATGACATGATCCGGCTGGTCGAACATCTGCCCAACGTGAACCCCGATCCGCTGGGCCTGCCCGACGCCATGTTGCAGCGCCCCTCGGTCATCGCGGTTCTGGACGGCGTGAAAGGCGAAGTCACCGTTGTCTCGCCCGCGTGGGTGCAGGACGGGCTGTCGTCCCGTGCGGCCTATGCGCAGGCCGCCGAACGTGTCATGGACGCGGTGCGCGATCTCGAACGCGCCCTGCCCGAGGCGACGCGCGATCTGGGCGATGCCGCCGATCTGGGCGAGCCTGTGTCGAACTTCACCCATCAGAGCTACAAGGACGCGGTCGAAACCGCCAAGGAATATATCCGCGCGGGTGACATCTTTCAGGTCGTACCCTCGCAGCGTTGGACCCAGGATTTCCCGCTGCCGCCGTTTTCGCTGTATCGATCCTTGCGGCGCACCAACCCGTCGCCCTTCATGTTCTATTTCAACTTTGGCGGCTTTCAGGTCATCGGCGCCAGCCCCGAGATTCTCGTGCGGGTCTTTGGCCGCGAAGTCACCATTCGCCCGATTGCCGGCACCCGTCCGCGCGGCGCAACGCCCGAGCAGGATCGCGCGCTTGAGGCCGATTTGCTGGCCGACAAGAAAGAACTGGCCGAACACCTCATGCTGCTGGATCTGGGCCGCAACGACACCGGCAAGGTTTCGAAAATCGGTACCGTGCGTCCGACCGAACAATTCATCATCGAACGCTACAGCCACGTGATGCACATCGTATCGAACGTGGTGGGCGAGTTAGCCGATGATCAGGACGCGCTGTCCGCCTTTTTCGCGGGGATGCCTGCTGGCACGGTCTCTGGGGCACCCAAGGTCCGCGCGATGGAGATCATCGACGAACTGGAGCCGGAAAAGCGCGGTGTCTACGGCGGCGGTGTCGGCTATTTCAGTGCGGGCGGCGATATGGATATGTGTATCGCCCTGCGCACCGCACTTGTGAAGGACCGCAAGCTTTATATTCAGGCCGGTGGCGGTGTGGTCTATGACAGCGACCCCGAAGCAGAATATCAGGAGACCGTTCACAAATCGAACGCCATCCGGCGCGCGGCCGCCGATGCGGCTCGGTTCACTGGAAACCGCAACAGCTGACAGCTGGTGCCCTCCGGATCGCAATCCAAGGGATCGGCCAAGATTTGCACACAAGGCTTAACTGATTCGAAATCTATGGCTTCGCCTTAGACGAGCAGGACGCAAAATTTTCTGAAAGTTCCGCTAAATTTCCCGGAAAAACCGTCAATTGACCTAAGATCATCTTTGATTTCAACCAAATTTTAACGAGCGAAGCCAAATTATGGCAAGTCGCGCCGCATTTTACCAAATACATGCCTCATTCGATATCTATCAAAATCGCATGACACGCACGCTTACCAAACAAACCCATCAAGACTTCCAGCGCCGGATCAAATCAATTGATCCTACGTTCTACCGCACCGGTGAACGCGGCGTGGTCAAGGATGTTACAACGTCCCGGCCCATCGGTTCTGCCCTGTTGGGGTTTGGCTGGGCATACATTGTCGTCTCGGTTGCCAATAATCGCGGCGTGATCGAAGGTTCTTTGCGTCAGGGCAGCCTGCCCGACCATTACCACGCCTATATCCTCATGGTGCTGGCCGCTTTGTTGGCCGCATCTTGCGTCATGTTGCTGATGCACCTGTTCCGCTTTCTGACCAAATCCGGCGGGAAAAAGCGGAACTCGGGCGGGATGCTGGTCGGGGTATTGGGCGCCATGGTTTTGGTCTATACGCCGACAAGTGTCTGGGAGGCCGGGTTCAACATGATGGACGGCAATTCGCGCGCCTTTGTTCAAACCGCGTCCGCGACAATGTCCGACGCCCTGCCCGGCATCAATTTCGGCAACGTGTCCTTCGTCTCTTCACAGGGACGTTAAACCTCAGATCGTTCCGACAAATCGATCCGGCAGACGGTATTGCCCCGGATAGTCGGGTCTGTCGAACTGCCAGAACCCGGTTTCCCCGCGTGGCTTCCAGCTGTTCTGCATGGCCTTGCGCACGTGACTGAAATCAAATCCTTCCTGCATCTTCAGCGCCGAAAACCCGTCATACACGGCCCGATCTTCGCCGCGCGCCTCGGCAAACCAATGGCGGCCAATGGCGATATCCTTGATCTCGCCCTGCAAAGCGCCGGTCACCCGATTGCGCTGGTCCATCACGTCGACATAAGCGCCAAAATCACAGAATTTCAGGTGGAATAGATACAGATCCTCGGGCGCGAACAGCTTGTCGCTTTGGGTGAAATGCCCACCGCGTGCGATCTTGTTCCCGGTGCTGATGATACAAGGTTTCGAGTAATGCGGCGCCAGACGCACATGGCGGCGCGGGCCAATGATCCGGTCGGAAATCGGTTGATCCTCGATATCGATCCGATGAATGACCTCAAGCCCTAATGGCGTCAGATTGCGGCGCAGCTTGGCCTTGCGCAGATAGTCCAGCAGACCGATCCCAGAGGCCGGATCGACCACAACCAGCTCATCCACATCTCCGACAATCACATGGTTGTAGTAACACCGCAGTCCCTGCACGATGTTGTTGAGCATACGCCAGCGTTTCATGTCGAAATTAGGATGCGGATCGCCGGGAATGCCGATGATGTTACAACCCTCAGCCAATTGCGCGACCGTTTCACCGCGGCCGTGGTTGACCACATAACAATTTTCACGCCCAAGGGCTTCGCCGTAATGGCGCAGCCATGCCTTCAGGAAAAAGGCATCGTCGCGCACCATTGTCAGGGCGGCGGCCACCGATTGCATCTGCTCTGCCTCGCTTGTTTCTTTTGCCCTAAGCTACCGCAATTGCGTGCTTTTGAGAATCGCTATCTGCTGTTCCGCGCGCTATCGTGACGGCAAAAGGATAAGAGGCCGTGATGATCGCGCAGGATTTCCTTACGACCGGCTGGCAAATCAAGCCCGGACCACAGCCACCGACGCTGTATCAGGTGTTTGGCGAACGCTCTTCAGGCACAAATTTTATCAAACGGCTGATCGGGCGGAACAGCCCGATGCGCCCGATCGAAGGGCTTGGCTGGAAGCACGGCTTTCCCCATATGACCGCGATCGCGCCGAACGTCGCGGTGATCTGCGTGGTGCGGGACGCGCAGAGCTGGGCTTTGTCGATGCATGCCAAACCCTGGCACTGCCCTCCGGCCATGCAAGCCTTACCTTTTTCCGAGTTTATCCGTGCCGAATGGACCACCATAGCCGACCGCAAACGCTATTTCCCGCAGGTGGCGGAGTTCGGCGGCCAAGGCCAACCGCTGCAACATGACCGTCACCCGCTGACAGGGCGCCCCCTTGCCAATCTCTTTGCGCTCAGACAGGCGAAATTGCAGGGGCTTTTGTCCTATCTCGAGCGAGGATGCACAGTGGTGTTTTGTCGGCTCGAAGCGGTTCAGGCCGCGCCTGAGGGTTTTCTTGCCGACTTGCATGACCTATTGTCGGTGCCCGCTGGACAAGTGGCGTACCGCCCCGTGGTCAAGCGGCTCGGGTCCAAATTCCTGCCGTCAGTTGACGCGCGCCCCGAGACGCCCAAGGCGTTCAGCGACGAAGACCTGACCTTTCTGCAATCGCAGATCGACCCCGAGCAAGAGGCGCGACTCGGCTATATCTATGCCTGAGGTTCAATCAATATAGCCCTGAAATCATTTACATTTGTACCAGTCGGCCCGGGGGCGAAAATATCATTCGATACCTCGAAGGCGCCATATGGATCCTGCGCTTTGACATAGTGGCCCGGATCCTGTCCCAAGGCCCGCAACCGCACAAGGCTGGTGCTGTCCGCGAAGGCTCCGGCATTGTCCTCGGATCCGTCGATCCCATCGGTGTCGGCGGCAAGGGCTGTGATCCCCTCCACCCCTTCGATCCCGGCGGCAAGGCTGAGCAGAAACGCCGTGTTCCGCCCGCCGCGCCCCGGATTTTCCCCAAGCGTCACGGTGGTCTCACCGCCGGACAGCACAACGATTGGCGCTTTGAAGGGCCGCCCGCGCAACGCCACTTCACGCGCGATGGCGGCGTGCATCATGCCGATGTCTTTCGCCTCGCCCTCGATGGCATCGGAAAGGATCACCGCTGGCACACCCAATGCCTCGGCCCGCGCGGCAGCAGCCTCCAGCGACAACCGGGCAGAGGCGATGACGCTTACCTCGTTGCCAATGAACACCGGATCATCGGGGTTTGGCGCAGCCGAGGCAGAACTTGAAATATGCGCCATAACAGACTTTGGTAAAACAATATTCCTATGCGATATCATATCCAGAGCATCCTGCGCCGTAACCGCATCCGGCACAGTTGGCCCCGAGGCGACCTGCGCGGGATCATCGCCTGGCACGTCCGAAACGACCAGACTGACCACCCGCGCGGGCGCCGCTGCCGCCGCCAAACGGCCGCCCTTGATCCGACTGACATGTTTGCGAATTGCGTTCATGACGCCGATCGGCGCGCCCGAGGCCAAAAGCGCCCGGTTCAAGGCCTGCTCATCCTCCAAGGTCAAACCGTCCGGCGGCGCGGGCAACAATGCCGACCCGCCGCCGCAGACCAGAGCCACCACCAGATCGTCGCTGGAAAGCCCTTTTACAGCTTGAAAGACCGCCTCGGTCGCCTTGACGCCCGCCGCGTCCGGCACCGGGTGCGCGGCTTCCAAAACCGGCAGGTATTTGCACGGCCCGGCATAACCGTAGCGGGTCACCACCACGCCCTCGACCGGCGTCTTCCAGAGCGTTTCGAAAGCAGCCGCCATTTGCGCCGCGCCCTTGCCGATGGCCACCACAACAGTGCGCCCCTTCGGCCGCTCGGGCAGCACATCGGCCAAAGCCTTCATCGGGTCCGCCGCCGCGACCGCCGTGTCAAACAGATCTGTCAGGAAACGGCGTTTATCCATCTGCATGAGCCTTGGCCAACGCTTCGACCTCTGCCAGAACCGCGGGCAGCGGCGGACAGGATTTGCGCGTATCCAGCGACACATGCAGCAAGAACTGATCGCAGCTTGCCAGTACTTCGCCGTCCTTTGCGCGCTTCATTTCATGCCAGAGCCGCAGCTTTTTGCCCTCGCCCAAAGTGACACGCGTTTCGACAATAATTGGTTCCCCAACAAGAGTTTCCGCGAGATATTTGATGTTCGTCTCAGCGGTAAAATAGCTGTTTCCACCGTCGATATAGGCGCGATCCGCGCCGACACGGGTCATCAATTCCTCGGAGGCGTCCGAGAAGACCTGCCCGTAGCGGCCTTCGTTCATATGGCCATTCACATCGACCCAATCCACCGGCACGATCCGCCGAACCGTGACCAAGGGCACATCGTCGCCCAAGGGCCGGCGCAGCGTTGCATCGTGATCCAGAAGCAACTTACCGGCCGCGGCCTCTTGCCCCTTCAGAGCGCGCAACATCGCCACAAGGTTGTTGTCGCGCAGTCGCTCCAGTTCGCGGATTGAAAGGTGGCCCGATTGTGCATCGGACTGCCCTGCGATCAGATCAACCAGTTCGCCGGTAAACTCGGGCACATCCATCAACTTGGTCCAGGGCCATGTCAGACAGGGGCCGAACTGCGCCATGAAGTGCCGCATCCCAGCCTCGCCGCCCGCGACGCGGTAGGTTTCAAACAGGCCCATCTGCGCCCACCGCAGGCCAAAGCCATAGCGGATGGCGTTGTCGATCTCCTCGGTTGTGGCGATGCCGTCGCGCACCAGCCAAAGCGCCTCGCGCCAGACGGCCTCAAGAAAGCGGTCGGCGATATGAGCGTCGATCTCGGCCCTGACGTGCAGCGGAAACATGCCAATGCCGGTCAGTATTTCGCTTGCCTTTTCAACAACCTGCGCATCGGCCTTCACGCCGGGAACAAGCTCGACCAAAGGCAAAAGGTAGACCGGATTGAAAGGATGCGCGACAATGATCTGGCCAGGCCGCGCTGCACCGTCCTGCAACTCGGAAGGTTTGAACCCGCTGGTTGAAGACCCAATCACCGCATCCGGCGCGCAGGCCGCTTGAATTCCTGCCAGCACCTTGTGTTTGAGGTCCAGCCGTTCGGGCACGCTTTCCTGTATGTAGCTGGCGCCGGTAACGGCCTCGGACAGATCATCGTGATAGGTGATGCCCGCGCGCGCGGGCATGGGCGCCTCGTAGAGCATGGGCAGCGCACGTTCGGCCCCGGCCATGACTTCGTTGATTTTACGCTGCGCTTCGGGGTCCGGGTCAAAGACGCGCACATCCCACCCCATCAGGGCAAAGCGCGCCGCCCAGCCGCCACCAATCACGCCGCCGCCAACGATTGCCGCCACTTGTTTCATTCTACCTCCATCCGGCTCAGATCATAGCCGTACCATTCAAGGATTTCGCGCGCCGCGCCCAGCCGTTCGCCGGGCTGCCCGGTCCGATCCATGATCCAGACCCGCTTGCCGCCGGGCTCGCCCATAGCCGCCGTCCGGTTATCGACATCAAGCCAATGCACCCAGATCGCCTCGTTCCCCAGACGAAACCGACCCGTGCCTTCGGGCGCAAAGCCGATTTGCACGCCGTCCACGGCAAAGCTCTGCCCGGTGATCAGCACACGGCTTCCGGGCGCCATGCCCGCGCCCTGCACCACAATCCACGCCCCCTGAAGCCGCTGCAACGAGGCGTCCGCCTGCGAGGCGATCTGCGACGTCGGGTTGCGCAGCGGGATCGGCACATCCGGCAGAGGCGCTTTGGCGGCGCAGCCCGCAAGCAAGACAAGGGCCAGAACAGCCCTCACCGCAAACGCGCCTTGACGGCCTGCGCCATAACCGCGCCAAAGCGCAAATGCGCCTCTTCTTCCCAATGCACGCCGTCACCATCCGACACGGCGACAGTATCACCCGCCGCGACAAAACCGCAGCCAAGCCGGTCAGCCACCTGCCGGATATGCGTCTCAAGCCCCGTCTGCCGCGCTTCCGCCCCGGCAAAGACATCCACCAGCGTGCCGCATTCCTTCACCGGCGCCGGGGCGACCAGCAGGATATTGTCCACGACATCCTCGGCCCGGGTCGCCAGAACCATGCGCTCAAGCGATCGGGCAATCTCGTAGGCGGTCATCGAAAAGCGGTTCTTGAGGTCGTTTGTCCCCAACATCAGGATCATCAGATCCAGCGGCTTGTGACTGTGCAGGATGGCGGGCAGCACTGCCAATCCATTGCGCGCGCCGCCTTCCACGATATCGTCATGCACGGTGGTTCGCCCCGGCAGGCCCTCGGCAATCACCTGATGATCCGGACCAAGCGCCGAGGCCATGGCATCCGGCCAACGAGCACCCACGTCAAATCGTTCAGAGATCCCGGCCTCCAACATGGGCCGCGTCCCATGCGTGTTGCTGTCGCCGTAACAAAGAATCACCGCCATCCGATTTCCTCCCGATTGCGCCGCGTAACGCGGGTTTTCGACATCGGACCGGGGATTTCCACAGGGGTCAATCCCCCGGACGCGCCTTTGCCCCGGCGATGGCACACCTCAGCGCCAATGCTGCCGCATTCGCGCACTACGACGGGACATCTGCCACGCCAAGGGGATGCTGCCACCATGACCCGCACCACAGAAAAACTGCCACCTTCCGAGGTTCAGAACCGCCGGAGCCTTTTGTTCAAGCTGCACCAGCAAGTGTGCCTGCCCGAGGAAAGCGCGCCGCAACCGATCAAGGATTTTCGTACCGTCTCACCCGGTTTTGCCCGAGATTTTCAGGCCAAGGCGGCAAAATCACTGGATCGCCCCAGCCTGTCCCCGCGTCGCAAGGCACTATTCTTCTGACAGTTTTCCGCGAAAGCCGGTGGCCACGACAAATTTCTCAGAAGAATCCGATCGGCTGGCAGGCGGTTTGAAATTCGCCACCTTTTTAAACCGCTGCTTCAGGATGTGCTGAAGCGAGCCTTCCGCGCCTCCGGCCAGAACCTTGGCCACAAAGGTGCCGCCCTCTTCCAGCACGTCAAACGCCAGATAGGCCGCCGCTTCGCACAGCGCGATGATCCGCAGGTGATCTGTCTGCTTATGGCCCGAGGCCGAGGCCGCCATATCTGACATCACCACGTCAGCCGGGCCGCCCAGCCAGGCCTTGACCTTGTCGTCGGCGCCGTCCTCCATAAAATCGAGCTGGTGCAACTCCGCCCCGGCGATCGGGTCCATCTCTTGAAGGTCGATCCCGAGAACCGTGCCAACCGCCTTGCCTTGCTTTTCGCCCAGGGCATTGACCCGCTTGACCGCCACCTGACACCAGCCCCCCGGCGCCGCACCCAGATCGACCACCCGCGCCCCCGGCACCAAAAAGCGGTACTTTTCGTCGATCTCCAGAATCTTGTAGGCCGCGCGTCCGCGAAACCCGTCGGCCTTCGCGCGTTTGACATAGGGGTCATTCAACTGCCGCTGCAGCCAAAGCGTCGAGGACAGCTTGCGCCCACGCGCCGACTTTACCTTGACCTTCAGGTCGCGCTGCCCGCGCCCGGAACTGTTCTTCGGTCCCTGTGCCATATCTCAATCGCCTAAGTGTTTCATCGGTCTTCAAATATCCCGGGGGAGTCGCATCAGCGACGGGGGCAGCGCCCCCAAAACGCGATTTTCACACGAAAATCGCCCCTTCTATAGCGGACCATCTTCAAGAACGCCATCCGCCGACATTTGGGCGTAAAGCAAACCCTCACGCAGCCCACGATCCGCAACCGAAAGCCGGTCTGTCGGCCAAAGCCGCAACAGCGCCTGCAAGATCGCCGAACCGCTCATGATCAAGGCATGCCGGTCAGGTCCGATACGCGGGTCGCGCCGTCTTCCGGTGGGGCCCATCTGCAAATATCGCTGGATGACCGCCTCGATCTGATCGCTGCTCATCCGCAGCCCGTCCACCTTTGTGCGGTCATAGCGGCGTAGCCCCAGATGCGAAGCCGCCACGGTGGTCACAGTCCCGCTGGTGCCGACGATCTGGAACCCCTCGCGCTGTTGTTCATCCTTGTAGGGGGCAAATTCTGCGAGGTTTTCCTCAAAATACCAGCTCATTAGCGCATAGCGCGCGGCGTCATCGTCCACATCACTGAACTGATCGCGCAGCGTCGCCACGCCAAGCGGCACGCTGATCCAATCGACCACCCGCGCCGTTGGAAACGGGCTTGCGGGGGCGTGAAATCCGGCGTGCAGACGCATGATGGCGCGCGGACGATCGCGCGGTTCGACCTTGGACAGGTCAATCCAGACCAGTTCGGTCGAGCCGCCGCCGATATCGACCACCAACAGCTGCTCGGTCTTGGTGCTGACCAGCGGCGCGCAGGAAATCACTGCCAGACGCGCCTCTTCCTCGGGCTGGATGATTTCCAGCATCAACCCTGTCTCGCGTTTGACCTGCCGAATGAAATCGCGCGCGTTGTGGGCGCGGCGGCACGCCTCGGTCGCGACAAGGCGCATGTTCTTGACTTTGTGACGGTCGATCTTTTGCTGGCACACGCGAATGGCGGACACCGTCCGCGCCATGGACGAACGGCTGAGCCGACCAGACTTTTCAAGCCCGTGCCCAAGCTGCACGGACTTCGAAAAACTGTCCACCACATGAAACTGACTGCCCTTTGGCTGAGCGATCAGCATGCGACAACTATTTGTACCCAGATCCAATGCCGCGTACAGCGCATTGGGATCGGGCCTGTCAGGCGCGGTGCTCTCGACCGGTTTCGGGAAAGCGCCCGCACCCTTGGGACGCTTTGGCGCCATGATTTTGCGCCTTTTCCGATATCAACTTGAGGTCACGATACGCGGCGTTCCGGTATCGCGCAAGCACGATGGTAGCGCGCCCCCAGAGGATTTTCGTAAAAGCCTGACAGAAAGGAATATTCCGCGTCCAGAAAGGGACGAAGGGCGTCAATTGTCTTGTCCTGAAGATCGTCCAGTGTCAGCCGGATGTCGCTTTGGTTCGAGCGCGGCATCGCAATATCCTGCCTTGTCCACAGGCTCAGATCCCAGGCCAGCGCGGTCAGGTCTTCGACCCGATAAACTCTTGAATACATATCCAGATCAGGCCCCAGAAAGATATGCGCCGGCAAGGCGTGATGCTTGATCGTCGAGGCCTTGCCGCGATAGGCGTCGATGTTCTGGAAAAAGAAATCCGGGTCAGGATCCAACACCAAATGGCCGGGATTTTCCCGCAACCTCGGACTGTTGTGCAACTCTCTCAGCTGCACCACCCGGTTGGTATATACGGACAACAAGCGCTTGACCGGGTCGCGCACCACACAAAACCGAAAGTAATCCTCAAGCCCGATCCAGCGTTTCATGCGGAACCGTTTGGTTGCATAAATCCGGTGCCATGTGAAAACCCCGTCCCGTTCGGGATCAGGGACCGTCACGGCCGGATCGAGCCGCGCCAACACCTCCTTGACGGAAGAGCATGCCGCCTTGGGCATCGGCATATAGGCCAGTTTATATGCATCCACGCGAACAACCATTCGCATGGCTTAACGGCATAGAATTAAGTCCCGGTTGCCAGCTTTGTTAAACGGCAAAATAATACACTCGGATACAAATCCACTGTTGGACTTTTCGTCCAACCGCCCTAGCCTGTCGCGTAAGGCGCGGCACAAGTCGAAATTCGACCCTGAAGGATTTTCACGTGTCGTTAGAAGGTAGCACAAGACAACAGGAATCACCGCCCCATGGCTGACTTGACCATCGTATACTGGCGCGACATCCCTGCTCAAGTCATTGTGGGTAAGGGCCGCCGCGGCGCCAAGGCCGTTTTGCCCGAACGCTTTGAGCAGGCCATTGACCGAGCGGCCATGAAGGTCGGCGCCTCGGAAACCGATGCCTATCTTGCAGAATGGCGCAAGGTGGCCTCAGGCACCATCGAGGGCGATCCGCAAGAGGCGGCGAATGCCGAAGCGCATCGCATCGACACCGAATATGACACCGCGCGCTTAAAGGCGCTGATTGAAAACGACGGCTGGGCCTGAGGCCCGTGAACATGAAGGACAAGATCATGGCCCTTTTGAACTTCCGCAAGCGTGAAGAAGCCAGCCCTCGCAATGGCGATCTCGAACCGTTTCTCAAGGATTACTCGATCGAGGTGATGCCGCGCACCGCCGAAAAGGTCGAGGATTTCCGGGCGCTTCTGCCCGAAGGCACCCGCGTCTACATCGCCCATATCGAAGGCACCCCGATCGAGGACATGGTCGCCACCGCCAAACGCCTCTCGGCGGACGGCTATAATGTGATGCCGCACTTCCCGGCGCGTATCATCAAGGACAAAGCGACCCTGGCTGACTGGATTGCCCGCTACCAGGGCGAAGCCGGCGTCGAGCAGGCCCTGCTTTTGGCGGGCGGTGTGGCGCAACCACATGGCGATTTCCACAGCTCCATGCAGCTGATGGAAACCGGCCTTTTCGATCAGGCAGGCTTTAAGCGCCTGCATGTCGCTGGCCACCCCGAAGGCAACCGAGACATCGACGCCAATGGCGGCGACAAGCTGGTGATGGAAGCGCTGCGCTGGAAGCAGGATTTCCAAAGCCGCACCGACGCAAAAATGGCGCTGGCCACCCAGTTCGCCTTTGACGCCGATCCGATCATCGCCTGGGCCAACCGCCTGCGCGACGAAGGCATCACCCTGCCGATCCACATCGGCATTGCCGGCCCGGCCAAGCTGCAAACCCTGATCAAATTCGCCATCGCCTGCGGCGTCGGCCCCTCGCTCAAGGTTCTGCAAAAGCGCGCCATGGATGTAACCAAGCTACTGCTGCCCTACGAGCCGAACGAGGTTCTGGGAAAGCTGGCCGCACACAAGGCCGCCAACCCGGATTTCAACATTGAAACGGTGCACTTCTTCCCCCTCGGCGGGATCAAGAGCAACGCGACCTGGGCAATCGAAAATGGTGGCGCTTCTGCGGTTCCCGCCGCCAAGTCTGGCTGATACAAGCCCCGCATGAAACATGCTTTGCTTTTTGATCTGGACGGCACGCTGATCCAGTCTGACCCCCTGCATTTTGCGGTCTTCTCAGAGATGTTCGAAGAGCGCGGAAAGTCCATCGACGAGGCGTTTTACATGGAGCATATCCATGGGCATCTGAACCTCGACAGCTTTCCGAAGCTGTTTCCCGGAGAGGATGCGCAGGCGCTGTCCGACCTGAAGGAATCCCGCTTTCGCGAACGGCTATTGGGCGGGCAACCCTGCATGCCGGGCGCGGATCGGGTGATCGCAAAGGCCAAGGCTGATGGCTGGGGCGTGGCGATCGTGACCAACGCGCCGCGCATCAACGCTGAATATATGCTCGCCGCAATCGGCCTGCGCGACCAGTTCGAAGTGCTGATCATCGGCGACGAATGCGCCCGCGGCAAACCCGATCCGGAACCCTACCTTGCCGCCATGCGGGCGCTGGACGTGTCGCCCGAGGCCTGCATCGCCTTCGAAGACAGCCCATCGGGGCTGAAGGCCGCGCGCGCTTCGGGGGCTTACACGGTGGGCATCCGCTCGGCTGCGGATGACGCCAGCCTGCGGGCCGCAGGGGCCCACGAAACCTTGGAAGATTTCAACGACACGGCGCTTAAGGCCATCTTGGCGCGCCAATCAGGAGAGACAGTGACATGACCCGCACCGTTATCGAGTCGCAGACCAAGACCGCTGTGATCGGCTTTGACGAGCCGTTCTGCGTGATCGGCGAACGTATCAACCCCACGGGCCGCAAGATCCTGAACGAAGAGCTGGAGCGCGGCGATTTCAGCCGGGTCGAAGCTGATGCCATCGCGCAGGTCGCCGCAGGCGCCACGGTGCTCGACATCAACTCGGGCGCGGTGTTTTCCAACAAGATGGCCGAGGATCCGCGTTACGCCGACAACAACTTTGTCGAACCGACGCTGATGACCCAGTTGATCGAATGCGTACAGGCCGTCACCGACAGCCCACTGTGCATCGACTCTTCCGTGCCGGGCGCCCTCGAGAATGGCCTGAAGGCCGCCAAAGGCCGCCCGCTTCTGAACTCGGTCACCGGGGAAGAGGAACGGCTTGAACTCGTCCTCCCGCTGGTCAAAAAATACAACGTCCCGGTCGTGGCGATCTCCAACGACGACACCGGCATTTCCGAAGACCCCGAGGTGCGCTTTGCCGTCGCAAAGAAGATCGTCCAGCGCGCGGCCGATTTCGGCATCCCGGCGCATGATATCGTGGTCGATCCACTGGTCATGCCGATCGGCGCCATGGGCACCGCTGGCCTTCAGGTCTTTACCCTTGTGCGCCGCCTGCGCGAGGAGTTGGGTGTCAACACCACCTGCGGCGCCTCTAACATTTCGTTCGGACTTCCCAACCGCCACGGCATCAACAACGCCTTCCTGCCCATGGCAATGGGCGCTGGCATGACCTCGGCGATCATGAACCCGGTTGCCCTGCCCATCGGCCCCAAGGCCATCGCCGAAAAGCGCGCCGCCGTGGAAGCCGCTGGCATCATCCTGCCGGAAGACATCGACGATGAGACCTTTGTGACCCTGTTCGGCATGGGCAGCACCAAACCGCGTCCCGGCAAGGAAATGGAGGCGATCCGCGCTGCCAACTTCCTGACCAACAACGACGAGTCAGGCGGCGAATGGATCAAGTTCAACAAAGCTCCGAGCGAAGGCGGCTCGGGGCGTGCGGGCGGGCGTCGCGGCGGACGTCGCGGGCGCGCCTGATCTCGGACCACGACCAAATGAAAAGGGCCGCGCAAGCGGCTCTTTTTTTTAATACAAATCCCGAAATTCCGCCACGACGGCAGCATGGTCGCTGGCATGTGGACGGTGCCAGCCCGTTCCGGCCAGTCGTGGGCCATGATAGCGCGCCGTTTCGCGTCCAAGGCCGCAGCGCAGCACCTCGGGTAACACGTCCGGATAGCGCGCGGCCAAGGCTGGCGAGGCGATCAACCCGTCTGGCCCGTGATAGCGACGCGCATGAGGATCGAAATAGGTCCAGCGCTCGACATCAGGCAAGCGCGCCAGCAGGTTCACCCCAAGCGCTTCAAGAGGGGCAACCGCGCGCTCCTGTCCGTCCGGTTCGTTCAAATCGCCCGCCACCAGCCAAAGCGGCCCTGCTTGTCCCACCAAGTGCGCCACCGCCTGCGCTTCAAGCCGGCGCACTTCCCATGCCTTGGCGGCATCCGGGTAAGGCGCTTTGAAATGCACGACAAACAGGCTGAGGTCACCAAAGCGCACCTCAAGGCAATCGCGCCGAAAGATCGGCAATGCAGGATCTATCCCTTCCGGAGCTTCTTGCCCCAGTTCTTCCGGTGACAGTCCGGCGTGGCTTTGCGCGCTGTCCCAAGGCCGGCGTGCCATGACCGCCAAATCCAGCCCGCGCCCGTCATTGCCCGGCAGGCACAAACGAAACGGGTATTCCATGCCAAGCGGCACCAAGTGCCGGTCGTGAAAGAAATCAAGGCTTTTCTGGTCAAAGACCTCTTGCATCGCGACAACATCCGCACCTGTCCGCGCCAGCAACTCGGCCGTCAATCGACGGTCTTCTGCGTCCAGCGCGGCGTCTTCTGTATCGTCGCGATCACGGGCGCCAAAAAGATGCGGCCCGCCATCGGACAAGAGGCGCATATTCTGCATGTTCAGGCTGGCAATCCGCACGTTTCGACCTCAGGCTCAGATCCGGCCCGCATCATGCGGTCGGCGAGCCGCACAGGCAACGTGGCCATTCGCCCGGTCGCTGTTTCTCAGCAGCGGCGCGAGCAGAGATTTTCGCAAGGGATTCCATCGCGGTCGCCGTCACGCTTGGTCTGCCCGCATTGCAGCAGCTTGTAGCAGGCCTCGGCGCAAGAGCTAAGCCGTTTGCAACTGACATCCCGACAATCAAAGGCCTGCGTCGTGCGAAAGGCGTTCAAACGCTCGGTTGGGCTGCGTTCCTCGGCAGGCTCTGCCCAAGCGGGCAGAGCTACAAAAAGAGCCGCCAAGATAATCTTGAAGGGCATGATGTGACCAAATTTGTTAACCAATTGTTAACTCTTTAGGCCGGGTTACAGGAGCAAGACAAGCCCCGGTTTCAGGCGCCTTCCTTGCGCCGCTTGATCGTTCCCGCCGCTTCGGCCAGATCACGGGCGATGGCAAAGGCCCCTTGGATCCTGGCCTTTTCAGTGGACCAATCGCGGCGCACAACGATCTTGTTGTCCTTGATCTTGGCCAGACCGTTCTGAGCCTTGATGAAATCCACAAGTCCCTCGGGGCGCGCGAATTTGTCGTTGTGGAACTGAACGGTCGCCCCCTTGGGTCCGCCATCCAGCTTGGCAATCCCGGCGCGTTTGCACATCGCCTTGATCCGCACGACCAGCAGCAGGGTGTTCACCTCGCGCGGCAGTTTGCCGAAACGGTCGATCAGCTCGGCGGCAAACCCTTCAAGCTCCACCTTGGTGGTCAGCGAGGACAGGCGGCGATACAGGCCCAGACGCACGTCGAGGTCGGGCACAAAGCTCTCGGGGATCAGCACCGGCACACCCAGATTGATCTGCGGCGCCCATTGCCCATCGTCCTCGGTCAGCCCTTCCATCTGGCCGCTGCGGATCTTGGCAATCGCCTCCTCCAGCATCGACTGGTACAGCTCATAGCCGACGTCGCGCATCTGGCCGGACTGTTCTTCGCCCAGCAGGTTGCCCGCCCCGCGAATGTCCAGATCCTGAGAAGCAAGGTTGAACCCCGCCCCCAGCGTATCAAGGCTGCCCAACACGCGCAGGCGCTTTTCGGCAGTCGCTGTCAACTTGGCGCGCGGTTTCGTCGTCAGATAGGCATAGGCCCGCGTCTTGGAGCGCCCCACCCGGCCCCGGATCTGGTACAGCTGGCTCAGGCCGAACATATCCGCGCGGTGCACGACCATGGTGTTCGCCGTCGGGATATCCAGACCGGATTCAACAATGGTTGTCGCCAGAAGCACGTCGTATTTGCCGTCATAAAAGGCGTTCATCCGCTCGTCCAGCTCGCCCGCGGCCATCTGGCCATGGGCAATGACATAGCTGACCTCGGGAACCTGTTCCTTGAGGAACGCTTCGATCTCGGGCAGATCAGTGATGCGCGGCACAACATAGAAGGACTGCCCGCCGCGATAATGTTCGCGCAGCAGCGCCTCGCGGATCGTCACGGGATCGAATTCGGACACATAGGTGCGGATCGCCAGACGGTCGACCGGGGGCGTGCCGATGATCGACAGATCGCGCACGCCGGTCAGCGACAGTTGCAAGGTGCGCGGGATCGGCGTTGCGGTCAGGGTCAGCACGTGGATGTCGCTGCGCAGCTGTTTCAGGCGCTCTTTGTGCTGCACGCCAAAGTGCTGTTCCTCGTCGATGATCAGCAGGCCAAGGTTGTTGAACCGAATGCCCTTGGCCAGCAAAGCATGCGTGCCCACGGCGATATCGACGGTCCCACGGGAAATCCCCTCGCGCGTCAAAGCGGCCTGTTTCGTGCCGACAAAGCGCGACAAAGGCGCGACCTGTAGAGGAAATCCCCGAAATCGTTCAGCAAATGACCTGTAATGCTGACGCGCCAGCAGGGTTGTGGGTGCGATCACCGCCACCTGAACGCCCGACATGGCGGCTACAAAGGCCGCGCGCATCGCCACCTCGGTCTTGCCAAAGCCAACGTCGCCGCAGATCAGGCGATCCATTGGCTGCCCCGAGTGCATGTCCTGCATCACGTCATTGATCGCGCCAAGCTGGTCGTCGGTTTCCTGATAGGGAAAGCGCGCGGCAAAGCTTTCGTTGGCACCCGGGGGCGGGTCCATCACGGGGGCTTTGCGCAGGGCGCGTTCGGCAGCGATGCGGATCAGGCGATCCGCCATTTCGCGGATGCGTTCCTTGAGCTTGGCCTTCTTGGCCTGCCAAGCGCCGCCGCCAAGACGGTCAAGCAGGCCCTCTTCGTGGCCGTACTTGGACAGCAGTTCGATATTCTCGACCGGCAAATACAGCTTGGCGTTTTCGGCGTATTCGAGGCTGATGCATTCATGCGCCGCGCCCGCCGCCGTGATCACCTCAAGCCCCTGATACCGCCCGATGCCGTGATCGACATGGACCACCAGATCGCCGGGTGTCAGGCTTTGGTGTTCGGTCAGGAAATTCTCGGCCCGGCGTTTCTTGCGCGGTTGGCGGATCAGGCGATCGCCCAGAACGTCCTGCTCTGAGATCACCGTTATCTTGCCGTGCTGCCAAGGCGCTTCAAAACCCGCCTCAAGCGCCCAGACCGCCAGATGCAGGCCGCGTTTACCAAGCCGGGTGCCGTTGCTGATTGGAACCGCCTCGGCCAGCCCTTCGTCTTCGATCAGGCCGGTCAGACGTTCCCGCGCGCCTTCGGAATATGAGGCGATCAGCACGGGTCCGTCCTGAAGCTTTGCCTTCACATGCTCTGCCAAGGCTCCGAAAAGGCTAATACTTTCCTGCTGCCGTTCCGGCGCAAAGTTCCGCCCGATGCGCCCGCCCGCGTCCACGACACCCGGCCCGCTGGCCTGCGGCAAGGGATGCAGTTGCACGGCCCGCCGATCGCCCAATGCCCCAAGCCATGCTTCATCGTCCAGATACAGCTGATCCGGCGGGATCGGCTTGTAGACCGAACTGCCCATGGTTTTTTTCTGCGCCATGGCCAAGCGGCGGGTTTCGTATTGATCCTCGATGCTGTCCCAACGCGACAGGCGCGCGGCGGTCAGTTGATCATCCATCACCACAGGTGCATTCGGGAGGTAGTCGAACAGGGTTTCAAGCCGCGCATGGAAGAACGGCAGCCAATGTTCGATGCCCTGATGTTTGCGGCCCGCGCTCACCGCCTCGTACAGCGGATCGTCGGTGCCCGCTGCGCCAAACTCGATCCGATAGTTCTGCCGGAACCGGGTGATACCGGCCTCGTCCAGAATAACCTCGGAGACCGGGGCGAGTTCGACCAGATCAAGCTTTTCGGTGGTGCGCTGGGACACCGGATCAAAGCGCCGCGCGCCATCCAGAACGTCGCCAAAGAAATCAAGCCGCACCGGCCCGCCGCTGCCCGGTGGGAAGATGTCGATGATACCGCCGCGAATGGCGTAGTCCCCCGGCTCGGTCACCGTGGGCGCCTGAGAAAATCCCATCCGCACCAGAAAGTTGCGCAACGCCTCTTCGTCGACGCGATCGCCGACGCGGGCGGCAAAGGCCGCCTCTTTCAATATTGACCGTGCGGGCAATCGCTGCGTGGCCGCAGAGAGCGTTGTCAGCAGGATGTATTGCCCCGGCATTCCGTGCACCAGACCGGCCAGCGTCGCCATGCGCGCGGCGGAAATATCGGCGTTCGGCGACACCCGGTCGTAAGGCAGACAATCCCAGGCCGGGAAAGACATCACCGGCACATCAGGCGCAAAGAACGCCAAGGCGTCGCGCATGGACGCCAGACGCTTGTCGTCGCGCGCTACATGGATCACCGGCCCATCGGCCCGCGCCATTTCCTTGAGAAGCAGAGTGGCGTCAAACCCTTCAGGGGCGCCGCCGATGGTGATGCTGTTTTTTGCCATGTCGGTCAAATGGCCCGAGCGCCTCGCGGCGTCAATGGCGGGCTGCGCCTAACCGCCCAAAACATGCGCCGAGAGGTTCTGGTACATGCCCCAAAGCGCCGTGCAAAAGATCGAAGCCATGCCGATGAATTGCACCAATGTCCGGTGAATCCGCAACCGGCGCCAGAGCGCCTCGCCCTGCCCTTCGCCGCTCTGAATGCGCCGCGAGGACGCGATGCTCAGCAAACCCACCAGCGTCAAAGGAAAGCCCAGTAGAAACAGCGCCTGCGCCATTTCCACGTCGTAATAAAAGCCCAGAATGGCCAGCCCCGTCAAACAAGCTGACCCAAGCGCCGTCAGCCAAAGCCCGGCCTCTTCCGCGATGAAAATCAGGCGGTTGGTGTTGATCCGCACCAGATCCTCAAGATCGGTTTCCGCCTGCCCGCCATTGCGCCGCGCCCGCGCCACCATGTCAAAAGGCACCCCCAGCACCCAATGGCTTGCAGAGGACCAGACCACCGCCAACACGATCCAGAACCACAGGTTCGAGAACGACCGCATGTCGATCACTTCAAATACGGTTTTGTACCAGTCCAAGCGCCCGTCTTTCTTCCTGCGAGAACCGCGCGGCGCAAAATTGCTGCGCGGCTCTTGTGAGACCGGCCATTCCATGCCACCCAAAGGGTGCGTTTACAAGGACCAAGCCCCATGAAACCGACAATTGCCGCTTTCCCTGCCACACGTTTGCGCCGTCTGCGCCGGACCCCGGCGATCCGCGCCCTTGTGCAAGAGACCACTCTGTCGCCCGCCGATTTCATCTGGCCCGTTTTTGTCCGCGATGGGACCGGCATTGTCGAGCCCATCGGATCCATGCCCGGAGTGAACCGGCTGTCGGTGGACAAGGTGGTCGAAGCGGCAATCGAAGCCCATGCCCTTGGCATCCCGGCGATCTGCCTGTTTCCCTACACCGATCCCGCGCTGAAAACCGAAGATTGCGCCGAGGCGTGGAACCCGCAGAACCTGTCCAACCGCGCCACACGCGCGATCAAGGAAGCGGTGCCCGACATGGCGGTGATGACAGACGTGGCGCTTGATCCTTACAACATCAACGGCCACGACGGCTTTGTCGAAGATGGCGAGATCGTCAATGACCGCACCGTCGAAGCGCTGGTCAAACAGGCACTGTCTCAGGCCGATGCGGGGGCCGACATCATCGGCCCTTCGGACATGATGGACGGGCGCATTGGCGCACTGCGCAGCGCACTGGAGGAGGCCGGCCATCAAAACGTGCTGCTGCTTTCCTATGCGGCCAAGTTTGCCAGCGCCTTCTATGGCCCGTTTCGCGACGCGGTGGGCGCGTCCGGCGCGCTCAAAGGCGACAAGAAAACCTATCAGCAGGATCCGGGAAATTCGGACGAAGCCATGCGGCTGATCCACCGGGATCTGTCGGAAGGGGCCGATATGGTCATGGTCAAACCGGGCATGCCCTATTTGGATATCTGCCGCCGCGCCAAGGACATGTTCGGCGCGCCGACCTTTGCCTATCAGGTTTCCGGCGAATACGCGATGCTCGCCGGCGCCGGCGAGCGCGGCTGGGTCGATGGCGACAAGGTCATGATGGAAAGCCTGATGTCCTTCAAGCGCGCGGGCTGCGATGGCGTGCTGACCTATTTCGCCCCCGCCGCCGCACGCATCCTGCAAGGATAGCGGCGCTCCGCCGAGCGACCACATGATATGGTGACAAGAGCCTCCGCCATGCGTATAACGTGAATTAACCGGAACATAATCCGGACCCGAGGCTTTGGCAAAAGAATGAGCAGACAGATGACATTTACACGACGCACCCTTTCCCGGCGCAACCTGGCCCTTGGCCTTTGCGCCGTTCCGTTTCTCGCCGCCTGCGGCAATGGCATTGGCGGCCGCGGCCCGGCCACCATCGACGCACGCGTCGATGCGACGCTGAGCCAGATGTATTCCGATTATCCGGCGACACAGGGCCTTGCGTCCAAGGCGGCGGGCATTCTGGTGATGCCGCTTGTCACCGAAGCTGGCCTTGGCTTCGGCGGCGGTTATGGCCGCGGTGCCCTGCGTGTCGGCGGCGCGACTGTGGATTATTACTCGGTCACCAAGGCCTCGGGCGGGCTTCAGATCGGCGCCCAGCAATACGCCCATGTGCTGTTCTTCATGACCGAAGAGGCGCTGCAGACCTTCCGTCGTTCGCCCGGCTATGCGGCTGGGGCCAACATCGAGTATGCGATCCCCGAGCGCGGCGAGACGCTTGCCGCCGAGACGACAACCTCGCTGGCCCCGGTCATCGCGGTGATCTTCGGACAGGCGGGCCTGCGGATTGGCGCGACGCTGGAAGGCGTGAAGTACACCCGCATCATCCCTTGATACGCCCATTCCAGCGTGAGCGTTACGGTCGATAAAGGGGGCTTTTCGGAACGAAAAGACCCCCGTCCAGCTCAATTGCCTTCACGGACATAGCCCGCGCGCGCCCTTCCGGAGCGCGGGCATTCAATGATAGTGGAATTCCCCCACCACATTGCGCCATTCCCCCGGTGAGATCATCTTGCGATGCGTGAACCGGATCGAATGCAGCGGCCCCTCAATCTCGTCCTGCCAAAACTCGATGAATTTGAACAGCCGCGGGTGATCCGGCGCAAGATCGTAGTCCTGCCAGATGAACGTGTTCAGCACGTGGGCATAGTCCGGCATGTGGTAAAAGAATTCGGCCGTGGTCAGCCCATAGCCTTTCAACATCAGTTCCGTTTCGCTGGTCGGCATTGCGACACCTCAATGATTTTTGCCTGAGAAAAGAATTCTGCGCGCCAAATCTTTACTTTTCAATAAAAACAGCATGTTAGCAGGCCTCCTTGTCGGCTGCCAAAATCGCACCGCCCGCTGCCATTGCACCCTACAACTTGTCTAGGGTATAACCTCTGACAACAAGATATGGCAGACCAACGGACAGGCTACACTCGTGAGCGATACGCCCGAAACCCCTGAAAACGAAGAAGAAAAACGCGCTCCGCACGGCGGGCCGTCGATCTCGATCGAAAACGAGATGAAGACGAGCTATCTCGATTACGCGATGAGCGTGATCGTGAGCCGCGCGATTCCCGATCTGCGCGACGGCCTGAAACCCGTGCACCGGCGCATTCTTTATACGCTGTGGGAGAACGGTCAGACCCGCGCCAAGCCCTATCGCAAATGCGCGACAGCGGTTGGCGACGTCATGGGCCGCTATCACCCACACGGCGACAGCGCGGTTTATGACGCGCTGGTGCGGATGGCGCAGGACTTTTCCATGTCGCTGCCGCTGATCGACGGTCAGGGCAACTTTGGCTCGATGGATGGCGATCCACCCGCCGCCTATCGTTACACGGAATCCCGGCTTCAAAAGTCGGCCGAGGCGTTGCTTGAGGATATCGACAAGGACACCGTCGATTTCGTCGCCAACTATGCCAACGAACGGATGGAACCGACGGTTCTGCCCGCGCGCTATCCCAACGTTCTGGTCAATGGCGCCGAAGGCATCGCTGTCGGCATGGCGACACGTATCCCGCCCCACAACCTGGGCGAAGTGATCGACGCGACGCTTGCGTTGATGGAAAACCCGGACCTGTCGTCCGAGGATCTGATCCAATACATCCCCGCCCCCGATTTCCCGACCGGCGGCGTCATCCTTGGCCGCTCGGGCGCGCGCAAAGCCTATATTGAGGGACGTGGCAGCGTCATCATCCGCGCCAAGACCCGGATCGAAGAAATCCGCAAAGACCGTTTCGCCATCGTGATCGAACAGATTCCCTATCAGGTGAACAAAGCCACGATGATCGAGCGCATTGCCGAGGCCGCGCGCGACAAGAAGATCGAAGGCATCGCCCACGTTCAGGACGAATCCGACCGCGATGGCGTGCGTGTTGTTGTTGAACTCAAGCGCGACGCCACCGCCGAGGTGGTGCTGAACCAGTTGTTCCGCTTTACGCCCATGCAGACCTCTTTCGCCTGCAACATGTTGGCACTGAACGGCGGCAAGCCCGAGCAGTTGACCCTGCGTACCTTCCTCACCGCCTTCATCGATTTCCGCGAAGAAGTGATCGCGCGCCGAACAGCTTATCTCCTGCGTAAAGCTCGGGAGCGGTCACATATTCTGTGTGGTCTCGCCGTCGCTGTGTCCAACGTGGACGAGGTTGTGGCCACGATCCGGGCCTCCGCCGATGCCTCCGAGGCAAGAGAAAAACTGATGACTCGCCGCTGGCCGGCAGGAGAAATTCTACCCTATATCGCGCTAATCGACGATCCGACCCACAAGGCCAATGAGGATGGGACTTATAACCTGTCCGAAGCCCAGGCCCGCGCGATCCTTGAACTGCGTCTGCAACGTCTGACCCAATTGGGCGTCAAGGAAGTCACCGATGAACTGGAAGAGCTGGCCGCCAAGATCAAGGACTACCTTGATATCCTGTCAAGCCGCGAGCGCATCATGGAGATCATCAGCAACGAGATGCGTCAGGTCCGCGATGATTTCGCCGTGCCGCGCCGCACCGAGATTGTCGACTGGTCCGGCGACATGGACGACGAAGACCTGATCGAACAGGAAGACATGGTCGTCACCGTTACCCAGTCCGGCTGGATCAAACGCACCGCGCTGGCTGATTTCCGCGCGCAAAAGCGCGGCGGCAAGGGGCTGTCGGGCGGTGCGATGAAAGACGACGACGTGGTGACAAACCTCTTTGTCGCCAATACCCATACGCAACTTCTGTTCTTCACCACCGACGGCATGGCCTACAAGCTCAAGACGTGGCGCCTGCCGCAGGGGGGGCGCACCTCCAAGGGCAAGGCGATCGTCAATATCCTGCCGATCCCGACAGGCGTGTCTGTGGCGGCGATCATGCCCGTCGACCGCGACGAAAAAGACTGGGATGACCTGCAAATCGTCTTTGCGACGTCCAAGGGCAGTGTCCGGCGCAACCGGCTGTCGGATTTCACCAATGTGAAGTCCAACGGCAAGATCGCCATGAAGTTCGAGGGCGAGGATGAGAACACCCGCCTGATCAACGCACGCATCTGTTCCGAAGATGATGACGTGATGCTGGTGACGAACTCGGGCCGCGCGATCCGTTTCCCGGTGCCTGATGTGCGGGTCTTCAACTCGCGCAACTCGACCGGTGTGCGCGGCGTGCGCCTGATGGGCGATGACGAGGTCGTGTCGATGTCGATCATCCGCCACTTTGACGCCGAATCCGACGAGCGCGCCAGCTATCTCAAGATGCGCCGTCTAATGGCGGGCGTCACCGAAGAAGAAAGCAGCGACGAGGAAGGCGATGCCAACACGCCGCTGCCGCAGGAACGCTATGCCGAAATGTCGGCCGCCGAAAACCTGATCCTGACGATCACCGCCAAGGGGTTGGGCAAACTGTCGTCCAGCCACGACTATCCGGTGCGCGGGCGCGGCGGCATGGGCGTCACCGCTTGGGAAAAATCCATGCGTGGCGGCGATATTGTGGCCAGCTTCCCGGTGGAAATGGACGACCAGATCATGCTGGCCACCTCCACCGGCCAATCGATCCGCGTGCCTGTGGACGGCATTTCATTCCGGTCGCGCAACGCGGGCGGTGTGAAGGTCTTCAACACCGGCAAGAACGAAGAAGTCGTTTCGGTCGCCTGGATTGCCGAGCAAACCGACGAGGACGAAGACGGCGGCGAAGCTGCGGCACCCGAGGGCGGCGCGGAATAATCGGGAATTAACCTCCCTTCCCCATAATCGTGCGGGAAGGGAGACTCCGATGAACCTCTATACCTGTTCGATTGATCTGCGAAACGACGGCGTGGCGCTGAAATTCGCCAAGGCGCTCGACGAATGGATGACCCACCTGCAAGAGCGCGAGGTCATCCTGAGCTGGCAGCTATATCGCCGCAAACTCAACCTTGCATCCTCCAGCCACCGCGATTTCCTGCTGCAAATCGCGGTCAAGGATCTGGCCCAGCTTGATCAGGCCTTTCGGATGCTGGGGCAGCACGATGAACACATCGACAAGCTGTATCGCGCCGTGCACGATCAGATCATGCACGCCGAATTTGGGCTGTATCGTCCCTTCCCCGATCCCGAGCGGGCCGAGCGTATGGCGATGCTTTAAACGCGGTTACAGGTCATAAAGCGCGCGGAACTTCTCTTCGAGATAATCCAGCAGTGGCGCTTCGCTGGGGGCTTTGCCGCCGCAGGCAAGGGCGATGACCTCACGCGGCTCATAAAGGCTGCCGTGCCGTTGCAGATTATCCCTCAACCATGACGTCGCCGCGCTGGTTTCGCCCTGGGCCAGTTGGTCGTCGAGATCCGGCACCGCTTCGCGCAGGCACTGGTTCAGGCAGCCCGCATAGACGTTGCCCAAAGAATAGGTCGGAAAATAGCCAAACAGCCCTGCCGACCAATGCACATCCTGCAAGACCCCGTCCGAGGGTCTGTCGACCGCATAGCCAAAGTCGGCCTCGAAACGGTCGTTCCAAGCGGTTTCGAGATCGCCGATCGGCAGGTCACCCTTGATCAGCGCACGCTCAAGATCAAAGCGCAGCAGCACATGCAGGTTGTATTGGACCTCATCGGCTTCGGTGCGGATATAGCCGTTCTTGACCATGTTCACGGTGGCGTAAAAGGTGTCTTCATCGGCGATGCCAAAATCGCCGAAGGTGTCGCGCATCTGGCCAAACAGCCATCCGGTATAGGCGCGCGAACGACCCAACTGGTTTTCATAGATGCGGCTTTGGCTTTCGTGAACGCCCATCGACACACCGCGCCCCAAAGGCGTCAGGCGGTAGTCAGGGTTGATGTTCTGCTCATAGCTGGCATGACCCACCTCGTGGATGGTCGAATAAACACAGCCAAAGGGATCAAGGGCGTTTGTCCGGGTGGTGATGCGCACATCATCGCCGCTGCCCGAGCTGAAGGGATGTACGGCCTTGTCGACCCTGCCCCGCTTGAAATCATATCCAAAACTACGGGCCACAAGACGCGTCAGTTTCATCTGGCCGTGTTCGTCAAAGGTGCCGGTCACACCCTTGGGCGCCGGTTTCGCCAGCACAGCTTCGCGCAGCGCCACCAGACGCGGCCGCAAAGCCCCGAACATCGCCTCCAGATCGCTGCCTTTGGCACCCGGTTCATAATCGTCCAGCAGCGCGTCATAGATGTCACCGCCATTGGCCAGCGCCTGCGCCTCTTCGCGCCGCAGGGCGACGACCTCGGCCAGGGTTGGCGCGAAGGCGGCGTAATCGTCATCGGCCCGAGCTTCGGCCCAGACCACATGGGCGCGGCTGATCATCCGCGCCAGTTCAGAGGCAAGCCGCGCGGGCACCTTGGTCGCCCGATCATGCGCGCGGCGGATATGGTAGAGGTGAGCCTGCCCGACAGGGTCCAGCGCTTCGGCATCGATCTTGGAAAGCCAGTCGCCGATCTGCGGCGCAACACGGCGCGCGTGCAAGACGGCCTCCATCGCGGCAAGTTCGTCGCTGCGTTGCTCGGCCGCGCCGCGCGGCATCATGGTCTCCTGATCCCAGCTCAGCCGCCCGGCCACTTGCGCCAGCGCTTCGGTTTCCCGTTGGAAGGACATCAACTCTTTAAAAGCCTGCATTTTTTATACGCCCTCTCGAATGGACTGCTTTTTCGGATAACGGGCGGCGAACCGCGCCCGCAGGATCAGTGCCCACAGGATGACAGCGCCCAGTTGATGCAAGATCGCGATCTGTAGCGGTGCCCCATAGACAACCGCGACGATACCCAACGCAACTTGGACGAGCAACATGGCAAATACCGAATTAAACCGGAACCTTGTGTCGGCATTGGGTGCCCGGCGACCGCGCAGCCAAACGACGATGCCAAAGACAAAAAGCCCATAGCCTGCCATGCGGTGCATGAATTGAACCAGCCCGGCGTTTTCAAAGAAATTCCGCCACAGCGGCTCAAGCTCAAAGGGGAACGGCGGCAAGAAGGCCCCGGCCATCAGCGGCCAGTCGTTATAGGTCCGCCCGGCGTCGATCCCGGCCACGAGCGCGCCCAGCAGGATCTGCAAAAAGGCGAAATGCATCAACCCGGTCGAAATCGAGAACAGCTTGGGCTGGGCATCGCGGCGCGCCTGCATCAGGTCGCGTTCTTCGCGCCCCAATGAGTACACATACCAGGCGATGAACCCAAGGATCACAAAGGCCAACCCAAGATGGGTGGCAAGCCGATACGAGGCGACATCCAGCATCTCGCCGCCCAGTCCGGACGAGACCATCCACCAGCCGACAGCGCCCTGAAGTCCGCCCAAAGCCCCGAGCCCAAGCAACCGCCCGGTCCAGCCCGTCGGAATGCGCCGCGCCAGCAGAAAGCCGAAAAAGCCGATGGCCCAGACAAGGCCGATCACCCGGCCCAGTTGGCGATGCCCCCATTCCCACCAATAGATGGATTTGAACTCGGACAGGGTCATGCCTTTGTTCTGAAGCTGATACTCGGGGATTTGCCGGTACTTTTCGAATTCGGAATCCCAGGTCGCGGCATCCATCGGTGGCATCGCCCCGGTGACCGGCTTCCATTCGGTGATAGACAGGCCAGAGTCGGTCAGACGGGTCAGCCCGCCCACGCCAATCATCACCACCACCAGCGCGAACATCAGCATCAGCCAAAGTCGAATGCCACCGCGCGCGCCGCGTTTGCCAGCGTCGATCATCCCGCCTGCGGGCGCCTTGGCCTCGACCTGCGCGCCGCTTGCCACTTCCTCGAAAAGCTTACGTTTTTCAGCCATTCCCTGCCTCCAAGTCTGGCGCGAACATTAGTCCTGCGGTGACAGGGCTTCAAGCGCCCCAGACGCCGTGCCGCAGGGGGACGGGTCAGGAATACCCCAGTCAGGCATTCCTGACTTATGGGAAAGTGGCCGAAGATGTAGCTTGGGTACATCAAACCGAGACGACATCAGCATTCAACGACCACGTTCAACCTTAGGACATTACCCCATGAAAAACTTTCTGACCGCCGCCGTTATCGCCGTTTCCGCAACCCTCGCCGCGGGTGCCGCCTCCGCCACGACCTATTGGGTCGACAAAGGCATCACGCTGAACGCCCGTTCCGGCCCCGGCACCAATTACCACGTAGTCGGCTCGTTCAACCCCTGCACCAAAGTGCATGTGGTCGGCTATCATCACGGCTGGGCCAAGGTCGCCTTCAACAACTATTATTACTGGGTTTCCGCCAAGTATCTGCAGAACCACGCCTGCAACACCGGCTATTACAAGCCCGCGCCGAAAAAGCACAACAACGGCTACAACAATTACTGATCGGGACACCTCCCTGACCGATCAGCCGACTGTCGGACTGGGCCTTACGCTCGGTCCGACTTTTTATTGGCCGGAGCTTTGCCGTCTGATTTTTCCTTCCAGCGCACCATTTGCCGAAGAATGCCGTGCATCATCTGCACGTCAGCGCGGGTCAGGGGCATACGGCTCCACATGTTGCGCAGGTTGACCTTCATGCTGCCGGCCTTGTGTTCGGGAAAGAAAAAGCCCGCCTCGTCCAGCCGCTCTTCATAGTGGCGCGCCAGATGATCGACCTCCTGCCCTTCGGCCCAGTCGGTTCCGGCCAGTTCCTCGCGGACGGCCAGAGTTTCACCGCTGGCGCGTTGCCATTCATAGGCGCACAGCAACACGCATTGCGCCAGATTCAACGAGGCAAAAACAGGGTTCACCGGTACCGAGATGATCGCATTGGCCTGCGCAATATCGTCGTTTTCCATGCCAGCGCGTTCCGGCCCGAACAGCACCGCCACCTTTTGCCCCTGTGCAATACGCCGATGCGCTTCGGCCATGGCGGCCTCGGGGGCGAAAACCGTCTTGGTCAGATCGCGCGGACGGGCGGTTGTGGCCATGACATAGGTGCAATCGGACACTGCCCCGGCAATATCGTCACATAACAATGCCTCGTCCAACAGCCGCCCCGCGCCGCTGGCCATCGCCACCGCATTGGGGTTGGGCCAGCCGTCGCGCGGCGCCACAAGACGCATCCGATCAAGGCCGAAGTTCCACATCGCCCGCGCCGCCGCGCCGATGTTTTCGCCCATCTGTGGACGTACCAGTACAAAACTCGGCTGTGGCATGTCGGTCGGCATGGCAATCTCCTGAAACCGTCTCCCCCTAACGGTCCGCTCCGAAAATCGCAACCCGGCCCAATCTTCATCTTGTGCCAAATACCCATTCTTCGACCCGCCCTACACGCAAATCCCCATGGTCAAAGGCCAAATCCCACGATAAGACAACGCACCAAGCCATTAAGGAGCCCACCATGAGCGAGCAGGACGCCCCACAGATCTATCTGGTCACCCCGCCCGAATTCGATCTGGGCACCTTCCCCACCCGTCTTGCGCAGGTCCTGGAGGCCGAAGAGATCGCCTGTCTGCGCCTGTCCCTTGCCACCCGCGACGAAGACCGTCTGATGCGCGCCGCCGATGCGGTGCGCGAGGTGGCGCATCGCTTTGACGTGGCTCTGGTGATCGACACCCATGTGGTGCTCTCGCAGCGGCTTGGTCTGGACGGGGTTCACCTGACCGATGGGGCCCGCTCGGTGCGCGCCGCGCGCAAGGAGCTTGGCCCCGATGCGATTGTCGGCTGCTATTGCGGCCAATCACGCCACGACGGCATGAACGCGGGCGAAGCGGGCGCCGACTATGTCGCCTTCGGGCCAATCACAGGCGCCCTGGGGGATGGCGAAACCGCCGGGGACGAGCTGTTTTCCTGGTGGTCCGAAATGATCGAAGTGCCGGTCGTCGCCGAAGGCGGCTTGACCCCCGAACGCATCCGCGACCTCGCCCCAATCACCGATTTCTTTGCCATCGGAGAAGAGATCTGGTCGCAGGACGATGCTTTGGCAGCCCTGCGCGGCCTCCGGCAGGCCATGCTTTAGATCAAGGCCGACGAATGCCCGGCGCGGACCTGCTCTTCCAGATGCACGGCAAGCGATTTGCGGTTTGGGAAATCATCGACCCGCACAGGCGGATGATAGATCAGATCAACGCGCCCGTGCCGCCAGGTGCCCAGCATGCGCAGCAGCGATGATCCGAAATCCATATCGCCCCACCAGCCATAAAACTCGGGGGGGGCGCCCTTTGGCGCGTGATAGATCACGCTCAGCGCCTGCATCTGCATGGCATGTTCGAGCCGTTCGGAAAAAAAGGCCGCAAACAGCGTTGTCTTGAACGGCAAAACCCGGCGGCCATCGGTCGAGGTGCCCTCTGGGAAAAACAAAAGCCTGTGTCCATGCATCAAACGCTCTTCGAACAACAGCGTCTGCGCCTTGGCCTCGCGGCGGTCGCGCTTGATAAAGACGGTGCCCGTGGCGCGCGCCAGCCAGCCGATCCCGGGCCAGCCTGCGACCTCGGCCTTGGAGACAAAATAGATGTTCTTGCGGCTGTTCAGCACAAAGATATCCAGCCACGACGAATGATTGGCCACCACAGCGCCGCGCCCGGTCAGGGCGGCGCCGCGCGCGGCAACCCGCAGCCCGAGAATGGCCAGAGCAGCGCGGCAGACGCCTTGGGTTATCCAGGGCGTGACCGGGCGATCCATGCCAAACAGCGGACGTTCCACCAGCCGCACCAGCAAAAGCAGTGCCAGACCGCCAAAGACGACCGTGCCCATAGTGATGCCGCGCAGCCCCACCAGCGCCCAGCCCAGAAGGCCAAAGCGCGGGAACGGCGGCCGCGCGGGTTCCTCCCAGGGGCTCATGCCTCCGGCCCTTTCACATACAGCCCCTTTTGCCGGGCATTCATCCGCGCGGTGTCCATCACAAGACAGATGTCCGTGGTGTTGAAGCTGTGATCGACGAAGGCACCTTCGCCAACGCAGCCCCCCAGACGCAGGTAGGCCTTGATCAGCGCGGGCACCTCAAGCATGGCCGCGCGGCGGTCCAGCTGGTTCTCGGGGATCAGGTCCATGCTTTGGAAGTTGCGCGCCCGCACCCGCAGTTCCGGTGGCGCCAGATGGCGATGGTGAAGCAACGACAGGGGCTGCGCCAGCGCCTGCGGATCGGTGCCATGAAAGCTTGCCACACCAAAAAGAATTTCGATCTTATGGGCCAGCACATAGTCCGCCAGCCCCTGCCAAAGATGGAACATCGCCGGGCCGCCGCGATACTCAGGGTGCAGACAGGACCGCCCCAATTCGAGCAGCCTGCGCCCGCTCGCCCGCAGTGGTGTCAGGTCGTATTCGTCTTCGGAATAGAACTGCCCGGCCTCGCGGGCCTGATCGTCGCGCAGCAGTCGGTAGACTCCGACAACCACATCGCCCCGCGCCACATCCGTCACCAGAAGATGGTCGAAATAGGGATCAAAGCGATCGCGCTCCAATCCGGCCTTGTGATCGACAAGCGCCCCGTCGCCGCCAAGTTCCCTGACGAACACCTCATAGCGCAGACGCTGCGCTGCAAGGACGTCGTCTTGTGTCCGGGCAAGCCTTACCGAAAAGGCCTGCTGGGGTGCTGCCGTCATGGATGATCCCTGCCCTGTCCTGATCCGCTTCTATTCAGACAACAGAAAAACCGCAATGCCGCCGCGTTTTACGACTCGCCAAACCTTCGAACACTTGAATATTTGAATTAACTTTTCTTAAACTTGCGTATTTTATTCCTGCTCGTAGACTGGAACCAAACCCACACGCCGACCATCGATGACGACTTTGCCTTCTTCGCGGAAATTCACTGTGATACGGCTCCCGATGTTGGACTGTACCTGACCAACACCCCAGTCGGGCCTGTCAGGATGCGCGACCAGCATTCCAGGTTCGAGAAACGCGTTCAAATCGTCCATTGGCTGTCCTTTTTGCCGGAGCTTACAATGCCTAAAGATAGTGCCACTCTCGCCGCCTTGGTAGGGTCGCGCCTGTGCCATGACCTGATTAGCCCAGTCGGGGCGATCCAGAACGGGTTGGAACTGCTGGATCTGTCCGGCATCAGCAGCGATTTGCCCGAGATGGAGCTGATCCGCGACAGTTGTGCCAATGCCGCCGCGCGAATCCGCTTTTTCCGCGTCGCCTTTGGCAGTGCTGGCGCTGCGCAGATGATGGGCCGCCGCGAGGTTGTGTCCGTCCTGAGCGATCTGACAAAATCCGCGCGGGTCAAGGCAGATTGGCGCCCGGAACTCGATATGCTGCGAACCGATGTTCAATTGGCCTTTCTGGTCTATCTGTGCTGCGAATCCGCCCTGCCGCAAGGCGGCTCGGTCCGCTTCGAAAAAAGCGAGGCCGGCTGGTCGATTGGCGCCAAAGGGCCGCGGCTGAACATCAATCAACCGCTCTGGGCCCATCTCGAAGGCGGTCCTGGCCCGGAAGAGATCACTGCCGACAAAGTCCAATTCGCGATGCTGGCGCTGGTTGCAGATGAACGCGGCCGCAAGATCCGTGTTCACAAGGGCAGCGATAGCCTGCGGATCGAAATCCCCTGAGCGTGATGCAAGTGCATGAAAAAAGGCGGCAGATCCGGTGGGATCAGGCCGCCTTTTTTGATGTGCATTCGCTTAGCTGCGCACGGTGCCGTCGCCGGTCACCAGATACTTGAAGCTGGTCAGTTGCGCCGCACCCACCGGGCCGCGCGCGTGCATCTTTCCGGTGGCGATGCCAATCTCGGCGCCCATGCCGAATTCACCGCCGTCCGCAAACTGGGTTGAGGCATTCCGCATCAGGATGGCGCTATCGATCCGTTGGAAGAACCGATCGGCGGCGGCGTCATCCTCGGTGATGATGCATTCGGTGTGGCTGGAGCTGTATTTGTTGATATGAGCGATGGCGGCTTCGAGATCCTCGACCACGCGGGCGGCGATAATCATGTCCAGATATTCACACCCCCAATCGCTGTCCTGCGCCGCCGTCACCCCCTGAATGCCCAGAAGCGTTTCGTCGCCGCGCACTTCGACTCCGGCTTCGAGCAACGCCTTGATCAGCCCCTGCCCGATGGTATCCAGCACATCGCGGTGGATCAGCAGGCATTCAGCGGCGCCGCAGATTCCGGTGCGGCGGGTCTTGGCGTTCATCACCACGCGCAGCGCCTTGACCGGATCGGCGTCCTTGTCGATGTAGATGTGCACGATGCCTTCGAGATGGGCAAAGACCGGCACGCGGGCCTCGCGCTGGACAAGCCCGACAAGGCCCTTGCCACCGCGCGGCACGATCACATCGATAAAATTGGTCATGGTCAGCATTTCGCTGACCGCGGCGCGGTCGCGGGTCGGGACCAGCTGGATCGCGTCTTCGGGCAGACCGGCCGCCTTGAGCCCCTGCACCAGACAGGCGTGGATGGCGCTGGAGCTGTGGAAACTTTCCGAGCCGCCACGCAGGATCACCGCATTCCCAGCCTTCAGGCACAGTGCGCCCGCATCCGCCGTAACGTTGGGGCGGCTTTCATAGATCACGCCGACCACGCCCAAAGGTGTGCGCACCCGTTTGATGTGCAGACCGGTCGGGCGGTCCCATTCCTCAAGCACGGCACCAACCGGATCGTCCTGCGCCGCAACGGCGCGCAAGCCATCCACAATGCCTTGAATGCGCGGCTCGTCCAGCATCAGCCGGTCCATCATCGCATCAGACAGGCCCTTTTCCCGGCCAAAATCAAGATCCTTGGCATTGGCGGCGATAATCTCGGCCCGCGCAGCCCAGACCGCATCGGCGGCGGCCTCAAGCGCCTTTTGCTTGGCGGCCGATGGGGCAAAAGCCAGCTCGGACGCGGCGGTTTTGGCGCGCGCACCGATCTCGGACATGAGGGCGGGGATGTCAGTGATATCCTTCATGGTGTCTCCGTCTGGCTGTTGTTGGTTGTCGTGCAGTTATGAAAAGAAGTCGCGTGTTGGTCAAAAGATTTGCCGATCACAGGGCCATGTCGTCGCGGTGGATCAGAACCGCGCGGCCCGGATACCCGAGGATTTCCTCGATTTCGGCGCTGTGATGGCCCGCAATGGCGCGGGCTTCGTCATGGGTGTAGCGGGTCAACCCCTGACCCAGGCTGCGCCCGTCGGTCACCCGGATGGTTACCGGATCGCCGCGGCCAAAGCGGCCTTCGACGCCGCGCAATCCTGCGGGCAACAGTGATTTTCCGCTGCTCAGCGCCTTTGCCGCGCCTTCGTCAACCAGCACCGCGCCCTGCGGTTTCATCGCGGCAATCCAGCGTTTGCGCGCGGCGTGCGGATCAAGCTGCGGGGTGAACCATGTGGCGGCAGCGCCCGTCGCAAGGCGCTTCAGGGGATGGTTTTCAAAGCCATGGGTGATCGCCATGGCGCAGCCAGAGGCGGTGGCGGTCTTGGCGGCCATCAGCTTGGTCTTCATCCCGCCTTTGGACAGGCCCGACCCTGCATCGCCCGCCATGGCCTCGATCTGCGGCGTGATCTCGGTCACCACGTCAAAGCGCGTGGCTGTGGGGTCGTCATTCGGGTTTCCAGTATATAGCCCGTCCACGTCCGAAAGCAGGATCAACACGTCGGCGCCCACGGTGACGGCGATCTGGGCCGCCAACCTGTCGTTGTCGCCATAACGAATTTCGTCCGTGGCAACCGTGTCGTTCTCATTGACGATCGGCACCGCACCGAACCCCAAAAGCGTTTCCAGCGTGGCGCGCGAGTTCAGATAGCGGCGGCGATCCGCGGTGTCCTCGAGCGTCACCAGAACCTGCGCGGTGGTCAGGCCATGCGGCGCCAGCACCTCTTCGTAGGCGCGGGCAAGACGGATCTGCCCGACACTGGCCGCGGCCTGTGACTGTTCCAGCGACAGCGCCGTTGCGGGCAAGCCCAGCACGCCGCGCCCCAGCGCAATCGAGCCGGAGGAGACCAGAACCACGTCAACGCCGCGCTGTTTCAGCTCAACCACGTCCTCGGCCATGGCGCGCAGCCAATCGGCGCGCAACTGCCCCGTGGCCCGGTCGACCAAAAGCGCCGAGCCGATCTTGATGACGATCCGTTTGGCCGAGGTCAGGGAGTCCATGTCCCGTCCTCTTCGTCCTCCTGCGCGGCGGGCCTGTCAGCGCGGCGGCGTTCCTCGACGTGCGGCCGCAGGGCGCGCAGCACCTCGGTCACGCCTTCCTTGGTGGCGCCGGACATCAGCATGACGCCTTCGGCTCCTGCGGCTTCAAGCTCATCCTTGAGAAAGACACGCTCTTCTTCGTCCAGCGCGTCGATCTTGTTCAGAACCGTCACGCGCGGCTTGTCTGCAAGACCCGCGCCATAAGCGTCGAGTTCGTCGCAGATGGTCTGGTAATCCTCGATCAATGTGCCCGAGGTGCCGTCGATCAGGTGCAACAGAACCGCCGAGCGCTCGACATGGCCAAGGAAGATATCGCCAAGGCCACGGCCTTCGTGCGCGCCTTCGATCAGGCCGGGAATGTCCGCGACCACGAATTCGGTATTGTCCACACCGACGACACCAAGGTTGGGATGCAGCGTGGTAAAGGGATAGTCAGCGATCTTGGGCCGCGCATTCGACGTGGCGGCAAGGAAAGTGGATTTGCCCGCGTTGGGCAGCCCTACCAGCCCGACGTCCGCAATCAGTTTGAGGCGCAGCCAAAGCGTGCGCTCGACCTCTTCCTGACCGGGATTGGCGCGGCGCGGCGCCTGGTTGGTCGAGGTTTTGAAATGCAGGTTGCCCCAGCCGCCGTTGCCACCCTTGGCCAGCAAGACCCGCTGGCCCAGTTCCGTCATGTCGGCGACAACGGTTTCTTCGTCTTCTTCGAGGATCTCGGTCCCGACGGGCACGCGCAGCACGATATCGTCGCCATCCTTGCCGGTCCGGTTGCGGCCCATGCCGCCCTGCCCGTTCTTGGCGAACCAATGTTGCTGATAGCGAAAGTCGATCAGGGTGTTCAGGCCATCCACGGCCTCGACCCAGACATCGCCGCCTTTGCCGCCGTCACCGCCATCCGGGCCACCGTATTCGATGTACTTTTCCCGGCGGAATGAGATACAGCCGTTGCCGCCCGCGCCGGAGCGGACATAAACCTTGCAGAGATCGAGGAATTTCATGGGTGTGGTTCCACTTGCGACGTGAGGGGCGGTTTAGCCGCCTTTCACCCGCGTCACAAGCGGCAGGAAGGGCGGACTGGCGCCCTGCCCCCGATTAAGAGCCAAGGCGGTTGATATAAGTCCAGGTTGGGACCTTGGCGGCACGCGCGACACAATAGGCCTCGGCGTCGCCAATATATTCGAACCCGCAGTTCACCAGAACCCGGGCCGAGGCCGGGTTGTCCTGAAGAACGCAGGCAAACATCGTATCGTTCGCCAGCGGATTGGCCGTAACCAGCGCCGTGGCGGCCATCGAGGCCAGCCCGGTGTTCCAGAACGGCGGCCCGACCCAATAGCTCAGCTCGGATTGCGCGCGATCCATCACCTTGAGGGACATCACCCCCATCAGTTCCGGCCCATCCGCCTTTGTGCCGTCAATCGCCCAGACCATCTCGGACCGATTGGGCGCCGTGGCGCGGTTTACAAAGGCCTCGGTAGCACCGGGCGGCAGAGGGTGCGGAATCGCCGCGGTCATGCGCGCCACGCGCTCATCCCCAGCGTAATGCTCCAAGAGCCCCAGATCCGACCGCCGCAAGGGGCGCAGATCGAAACGCTCGGTCTCGACCGTCGGCTGCTTTTCCATTGCATCAAGGCTCATCTGCACGCTCCTCCTGTGCATCGACCATACAGATATACGGGTCTTATCAACGTTTAACAGGACACCCTGACAGAGACGTGACGCCGCGTCATGTGCCCGGAAACGAAGAAAGGGACCGGCGGTACCGCCGATCCCCCTTTTTGTCTCGAAGACCTTAAGGTCGGCTTACTCGGCGGCCTCCGCCACCGGGAGAACCGAAATAAAGGTGCGGCCCTTGAGGCCCTTGTGGAAGGTTACGGAGCCGTCCACGGTCGCAAAGATCGTGTGATCCTTGCCCATGCCGACGCCGGCGCCTGGCCAGAACTTGGTGCCGCGCTGACGCACGATGATGTTGCCGGGGATAACCGACTGGCCACCGTACAGCTTGACGCCAAGACGACGCCCTGCGGAGTCGCGACCGTTGCGGGAGGAACCGCCTGCTTTTTTATGTGCCATGAGGTACTCTCCTTGAGCTTAGGCCAGCGATTTGGCCTGTTCGACCCACTCAGGCTTCACTTTCGTGGCCTCGAAGGTCTCGGGATCAACAGCGGCAAGCTGGGCGAAGGTGGTAACACCCGCGTCGTTCAGCTTGGCTGCGGCGGCAGGGCCGACACCGGTGATCTGGGTCAGATCGTCGGCACCAGCTGCGGGGGCAGCGGCTTTGGCCGGCTTGGCTGCGGGTGCAGCAGCAGCGGCGGCAGGAACCGAACCAGAGCCAACAGCGGCTTTGACGCCGGTCTTGTCTGCGCCCGATGCAAGAATCTCGGTGATCTTGATCAGGGTCAGCTTCTGGCGGTGGCCCTTTGTGCGCTGCGAGCCATGCTTACGGCGACGCTTGACGAAGTGAATCAGCTTTTCGCCTTTGATCTGGTCAACGACTTCGGCTTGAACGCCCGCGCCAGCAACCAGCGGCGCGCCGACAACCACATTGTCGCCACCCAGCATGAGAATTTCGTTGAATTGCACGGTTTCACCCGCGTCTGCGGCCAGCTTTTCCACCCGGAGCGTATCGCCCGACTGAACTTTGTATTGTTTGCCGCCGGTCTTAAGTACCGCGAACATGCGCGTCGTCCTTGTTCTGTCGCGTCCTGTGGCCGCCGGGTCCGCCCGGTGTTCGTGATCCTGCCCCAGCATGGATCGCCGCAAACTGCGTGCCCCCTTCGGGGCAATCGTTTCAAAAAACAAAAGGCGGAGCCGAAGCCCCGTCCTTTGGTGGGCGCCTTATCCATATTCCAAGCGCGGGTGTCAAGCGCCCTTCCATCGCCCTGCCCCTTGTTTTTCAAGGTGACCGCAGACCATTGGCAGGCCGGAGCGAAAAGAAAAGGCCGGCCCGTGCATTGCCGGACCGGCCTCCAGACGTTTTGCCTGCAAATCAGATAAAGAGGAAATCCTCTTCGCTGAAATCATCCGCGGCCACGCCATCAAGGCTCGCCAGTTCTTCGTCGTCAAAGCTGATGTGCACCACGCCGTCGTCATCCGAGGTGATCATCAGATCTTCGTAGGTCAGCCCGCTGTCGACCAGGTCGATCACGTCCGTGCCATCTTCAAAGCCGACGATCTGGTCGGACGAGCCATCCTTGGCCAGCACATAGGTGTCCGCGCCAGCGCCACCCTCGAGTACATCAGCGCCTTCGCCGCCGTTCAGGGTGTCGTCGCCATCGTCACCATAAAGCAAGTCCTCGCCAAGGCCGCCGCCGATCTCGTCGTCGCCCGCGCCGCCATACAGCGTGTCGTCATCTTCCTGACCGTCCATGGTGTCATTGCCGTCACCTCCGGACATCTCGTCCATGCCGGTGCCGCCGGTCATCGAGTCGTTGCCCGTGCCGCCGTCCATGGTGTCGTTGCCTTCCCAGCCCATCAGGGTGTCGTCGTCTTCGTTGCCCTCGACCAGATCGTCGCCATAGCCGCCCTGGACAAGGTCATTGCCGGTGCCGCCATAAAGCTCATCGCCCTGATCACCGCCGTTCAGGGTATCGTCGCCCTGCTCACCGTAGAGCGTGTCACTGCCGATATCGCCATAGACTTCGTCCGCGTCATCGCCGCCGACCAGCTGATCGTCGCCCGCGCCGCCGTAAACGGTGTCAAAGCCTTCGCCCGCCTTCAGCGTGTCATTGCCGTCACCACCATCAAGGATTTCACTGTCCGAGGTGCCCTCGATGTAGTCGTCAAGGTTGGCAACCGTGTCTTCGCCCGTGCCGACGGTGTCTTCGCCGCCGCTGGTGACGGTATCTTCGCCCTCATCCGTCGTCTCATCGTCGGCGCTGTCGTCGCTCCAGCTGTAGCAGCTCTTGCCGCCCCAGTCGTAGCTGCCCCAGTTGGAATAGCTTCCCCAGCTGTCCCACGATGAACTGCCCCATTTGCAGCTCGAATAACCGCCCCAACCAGAATAGGAGCCGCCCCAGGACCCACCCCAGCCGGAATAGGATCCCCCCCAGCCGGAATACGAATAATTGCTGCTATAGCTGCAGCTTCCCCAAGATGAGTAGGAATAATAACTCACGGAACGGTCCCTCGTTCTTTGACATCGAAACAAACACGCGCTGCCACACCCACCATTCGCAGCGACGCCATGCCATACATCCGCCGCATTCGCGGGGATTTTGCAAGGATTTCGACATATTAGAGGCAAGATCGCCGTAATTGACGGACAGCCCCCCGGTGATTATCCCGAGGACCGGAAACCAAAACGTCCGTTTCCAGAAACTGTTTCCAAGAGGAAATGAAGGCAGGATATCAGGCGAATCAAAATTGCCACGCGATCCGTCAAACGGCGAGTATCAGAGATCCTCGCCCCGCATCTGCTCGGCCACGGCCAGACCCAAGGCAAAGGAAATCTCGTCGTACATCTTGTTGAACCCATCAAACAGCGCCTGATTCAACGCCTTGCCCTCGGGCGAGGCTGACATCTCGATATAGGCGTCCAGCGTGCCATCCTCGAGGGGCCCATAGGCCAGCAACAAGAAGGCAAACAGCCATTCGCGTGTATCCTGCCGGGTTTCGCTTTCCTGTGACCAGACATCGGTGAGAATGTCCTGCTCGCTCATATCGAAGGCACCGCCCTCGACCAGACCGCGATAGAACTGGAACGAGGCATTCATCGCCCCGGCCACATTCGCCTCGATCAGATCATTGGCTTCGACAAAGGCCTGAACCTGCGACAGGCGCTCGTCATCGCTGCCATCGATCTCCTGGAACGAAGCCCGCGCTGCATCTTCCACATCGTCGTCAACCATGGCACGGCGGGCGTCCAGTTCCAGATTGACAATCTTGACCCCGCGATCACTTTCGAAAAACTCGACCAAAGGCGCGGCCTCGGCATCTCCAAAGCTGCGGACAAAAGCGCTGCGCACCACTTCACCCATCTTTTCGGTGTCATAGATCTGCGCAAGCATGGCCTGCCACTTGGCGTTGCCCGGGCGGCCGAACATGTCCATGGCCAGTTCCTCGCCATAGGTCAGCCCTTCGCTGCGCATGATATCGATCATTTCATCGATGCGCATGGCCTCCAACACATCATCAACCGGCGCCGCCGCAAGCGGCGAAGCAAGAGAGAACATGACAAGGCTGGCAATCAGAGATTTCCGCATCGAGAATCCTTTCAGGGCAGAGCCAAACCTAAGGATGTGCCGGGGGGAATCCAAGGGCGACTTGGCGCTTGCAGAAAGATCCTGCCGATTACCGGCAATTTCTATGTTGCAAGCCCCGCGCCAAGCCGCTAAACGCCCCTTCACCAGACCCCCGCGGAGAGGTGCCGGAGTGGTCGAACGGGGCGGTCTCGAAAACCGTTGTGGGCGCAAGTCCACCCAGGGTTCGAATCCCTGTCTCTCCGCCATTTGGCTTATTTTTATCAATAAAATCAAATATTTAGGTAGTTGCCACGTCAGGTGACTGACCTTGTGCCTATCCACTCAGGAACAATACATCCCGCCACAACTGGCAACAGATGGTCACTTGTGATGTTTCGGATAGTAGCAATACCGATGTTGCCCGTCCTGATCGACCGGCCCTATCGCGATACTGTAAAACTCTGAACCATCAACCCGTACGCATACGTCGATTGACTGCACCTGTTCCGGCCTGAACATCGTTGTAACTGTGAAATCAGTGGTCCTAAACGCTGTCAGCCACCCAGTCACATCTGTCGGATTTCGGATCGTGAAGGTCATCTTGATGCTTTCCAACGGTGGCCGGTTGGCGCTGTGCTGATGAGGCACCCCAACCGGCTCGGACGTGTCGCAACCGCAACGATCCTCATGCAGGGAAAAATCAAAAAACTGCATGAGGATCGTTGCGGTCACTATCCCGGCGACTGTGGATGCAACCGCCGGTGTTCGTATTCAGTTGCCGTCCATCGCGCGGGCCAGCCTTCCGGTTTGCCAACTGTGTTCAACCAATTCTAACAGCGAAAATTTGCCGTTCAGCGGTAGCGGTTCAGGTTCAGGCAAGGGTTCGTCCTGTCCGATGACCTTCAGTCGCTGCCAAGTGCTGCCATTCTTGCCGCGTTCATGCCTTGCGCGGTGGCGGTGTGGATCATCTGGCAAAGTGGAGACGGCTTCAGGGTTGATGATCAGCGGTAGCGTCTGCTCAACAAAATTCGCGGCTTCATGCGCGTGGTGGTCAACAAAGAATTTCTCCACATCAAACCGGTTGAAAGATGTTCTCCCATTTTCCAGCGCATTTATCGTCAAAAGTTGCAACAACCCCTTGCCGGTCATTGCAACGGTTTGGTTTCCAAAGGCATCCGTTTCAGATCGGAATGCACATGGACTTGATGTTTCAGAGAAACCCAACAGTGTTTGCCGATCAAACGGTAGCATTTGCGTTTTGGCGTTGCCCTGAACCTTTCGGTAATATTTTTCCCAAACCAAGCCAAGAACGTCCGTCCAGTTGTGCAGAATGATGAACGCTTTTGGCTCAATAATGTGTAGAGCGGTTTCCATTTTGTTTTCCAATTTTTCAAGACTATCAGTCATTTTACACCGTCCCTAAAATCGCTATACACCTGCGATGCTTTATCTTCGCTCATAGCATCCATAATCATCGGAGTTTTAAGCCATTCAAAAGGCGTCCAATGCTTGTGCTCAATCAATGCAGCGTAAAAACCATCAGCATTTTCAGAGTTTCCAGAATGAAAATCTTTAACCCATTTTTCGAAATATCCACGCTGTCCATCGGACAAGCAAGCCAAAGGATCAACTGGCTGATTAGCTATTGTTTCACGCTTCAAGCGGTTAACTTTTGCCAGTAATGATGATGCGGACAACATCATTCTTCCCCACGCAAAAGGCGTGTCAGGCTTTCAACCTCTGCCCGTAATTCGTCCAAGTCAGAAACATTTTTAAGATGGCTGATTGAGTGCGCGATGGTTTTTGCTTCAGTGGGTGAAATATCGCCCGCAACAAGCGCATTGACAATATCTTCTACGCCAGCCCCGTCCAACTCAACAACACGTTGAGCCGGCAGAACGCGCTCTAACAACCAAGTAGCTGTTTTTACGTCACCTTTATCAATTGCAGCGCGAACAACATCAATTGCATCTGGTGTCATTTGACGCAATTCAGAAAGCGCGCCTTTGATAATTTTACTTTTAGCACCAACTGGCCTTCCAGGATTACCCAGTCCAGAAGTGAACCGGCCCTTATTATCACGATCCGTTAAAATTCGGTCAGTATCGGTTTCATCATTCATTTTCAGACCCAATATATTTTGACATTATTTGCCCGCAGCCAGTTTGCGATTTCCGTTGTGTCATAGTGCGGTTTCCCAGACCGCCGCCCAAATACGCTTGGAAAATCGGCATGAACACGAAGGTAATAAATTGATTGGCGCGAACGATCCAAAGCATCATAGAGAACGGTTGCATCAATGGTTTTACCCGCCGGTAAGTTCACAATTGGTTTTAAAGCAATAGATCGCGCCATTTAGAATTACCTCACATTCTGTCAGGACGGGCAAACAAAGCCCGTCCTAATCAATCAAGATTATTCGTAAAGAGCGGACCAGAGATCATTGGGCGTTTTGTCACAAGCAACCGCAAGAACCGCGCAAATGTTTTTCAATGAAGCTGCAACGTCATCAACACGGCTTTCTTGCTGATCGAAAAATTTCATGCGCGCTTCTGCCCATTCGGCAACTATACTTTGGTCAATACCGATTGCAGCGGGATCATCCAGTGAAGGTTGCTTTGCCGCGATACCAACACCGTCCGAACGTTCACCGGAAAGGTTTGCTTGAATGACGTAACGAATTTGAACATCCCGCCAAATTTCATCGGGCAAATTGATCAAACCGCGCATCGACAATAAAACTGCTAGTTGGTCAGCGCCCATTGTCGCGATTGTCTGAAGGATTGCCGGTTGATCCATCGCCACAAAGCGCGCGCTGATTGCAGGCGCAATAGAAGGGTTGACAACGTGCAAATCGACAAACTCTTTGCGACCCGTAGCCGCCTGGCGCTTCATCGCTTGCAATGCTGAAACCGTATCTTTGAAAGATCGGCGACAATTGGTTGTGATGACCTGAAGCGCCGTTTCTGCCATGCGGTGCGGGTGAACGTCCTTCGCTTTAGTTGCGATTGCCACGGTTGAAATACCGATGGTGTTTTTCAACGTGTCCAAGTGGGTTTTAAGCGCATCGCTGTCACGATCTTCAGGGAAGGGCAAGAAACCAAACGCGGGGTTATCAGCGCCAGCACGTTGGACGCTGATGACTGTGCCGTGTTCGTTATCGCGAACAATCGGGACAAGGTATTCCCCAACAGGGGGCGGGTTATTGAATGCGCGGGGCGGCGCGAATTGATTGCGCAGAATGTTCATTGCGTTTCCTTTACGGGTAAAGTTGTCCCGTCATTGGTATAGGATTGGAAATGATCGTGCAACTTATTGTTTTTATTGGTTTTTCATCGCTATGACCAATCCAATGATTACCGCAATAACCAACGCAATATCCATCGCACGGCATCGGCTCGCTATGCGGCCCGCCAAGACGCTTGCAAACCTGTCACGGGTGGTTGTGACCAGATCGGGCAATGTCGCGCTGTGGCTACTGTTTTGGCGGAGCTGGCATGGCACCGCTCACAGTTGGTGCATCGGTGGCCTGTCCTGATCGCCGCAACGGTGTTTTGGATAGTCGGTTGGATAGGTAACACGAACACCATTTGAATTTATCGTTTAGCATCAATGCATCAAGGCAGACAGTTTGTCCGCCCATGACCATTGCAAGCAATCTGGACGGATAGAGCGGCAAACGCTTCGGATCAAGTTGGAAGGGTTCAGATCGGGGTCACGTCCAAACCAATGGACGGGGTTTGTCCCAACATATTCCATGACACACAATGACAGAGCCATGACAACGGGGATTTTTCTTAACTATCTGTTTTTATTGATAAATGATACTATGACACTTAATGACACTATCTTAGGGAACATCTGAAAAACCTCGCGCACTGAGCGGCATGGGGTAGAGTTGCGGGGACGATAGAGGAACCCGCCGATGCCCAAGCAGCCCGCCTTTCCAGGCCTCCGCCAATCGATGAAGAAGAAACAGACGCGGCGTGAGAAGTTCCTCGGCGAGATGGATGCGGTTGTGCCGTGGCTGCGTATGCTGGCTTTGATCGGGCCGCATTACCCGAAGGTCGGACCGAAGGGTGGACGGCCACCGATGCCGCTGGAAACGATGCTGCGCATATACTTCCTCCAGAACTGGTATGCGCTCAGCGACCCGATGGCCGAGGAGATGCTGTATGACAGTGACGCCATGCGCCAGTTCGTGGGCATCGAACTTGGTGATGACCGTATCCCGGACGAAACGACGATATTGAACTTTCGCCACCTGCTGGAGACGCATCAGCTGACCGAAAAGTTGTTTGTCGAGGTGAACACTCACCTTGCCGATCAGGGTATCACGCTTCGCTCCGGCACACTGGTGGATGCGACGATCATCGATGCGCCGTCCTCGACCAAGAATGAGGCGAAGGCGCGCGACCCCGAGATGTCATCGACAAAGAAGGGCAACGACTGGTTCTTTGGAATGAAGGCGCATGTCGGTGTCGATGCCCAGAGCGGCATCGTGCACAGCCTTGAGACCACGACGGCCAAGACCCATGACAGCCAGGTCTGGGACGACCTGCTGCACGGCGAGGAGACATCGGTCTGGGCCGACAAGGGTTATGTCAGCGCCGCGCGGGAGGCCGCGTTTTCCGGGACAGGCAAGTTCTGGGGTGTCATGCGCAAGGCCGCCAAAGGCGGCAAGCTTCATCCGATTGAAGAAGACATCAACCGGATCATCGCCAAGGTGCGGGCCCGGGTTGAGCATCCCTTCCGGGTGATCAAGCGCCAGTTCGGATACATCAAGACCCGTTACCGTGGTCTGGCCAAGAACCGTGCGCAGCTCTTTACGCTGTTCGCCCTTGGTAACTTGTTTCTTGTTCGACGGAAGCTGATGGCATGAGGAAGAGTCTGACCAAAATCAGGGGTTGGGGGCCTCAGCGCTGCCAATTCTGGCGCTACGATCCCAAAATCGGTCCCCGTCTGCTAAATCGAAACCCGATTGCCCGGAAATCGGCGCAGCCAAGACGGTAGATCAGACGTTCCTTAGATAGAGTAGATATAGAATGGTAATACAATACACCAATACACAACTCTATATACCCCCTATAGCAACTCGTTGTCATTTCCGTCATTTCCGTTTATTATCAATTACTTACTCTGTCACGAATTATACCGAAAATGACAGTGTGAAAATTTTATCGCTTAACGTAAAACCTTTCTGTCGCGGTTCTTTTTTGGACATAACCGAGCTTGGTTAGAATATCTTTAACACGCTTGTTATTTCCGGCGTGTTGATGCAGGTAATCAATCCCCAACACGGTTTTGAAAATCGTTTCGATCTTGATCGGCATGTCGCCCATGGTCGTGCAGTGTTGTGAAACCCGATCTTGCCAAGGGTCAACCTCTTGGCGTTCTGCTGCGTTGTCCGCTGCTACGGCCTTTGCTGTTGCGTCTGACAACCACCATTCCTGACCGTTGTGGTAGCGATGCACCGCCTCTGCAAACAGTTGATCCCGATCACGGCGTAAACCGCCCAAGTCGATAGGACCGCCACACTTGACCGGCCACCAACGCCGCGCGCCAGTGGGATCGTTCAAGTAAAGATCATCATTGGTTGTTGCGACGAAAACGCACGTCCGCTTTTGCTCAATGTCGTGCCTACCGTATGGCGGTCTAAACTTGTCCGTTCGTTTACTTAGAAAACCTTTGATTTGTTCACGGTCAGCCTTGCGAGTTGCCGCCAGTTCTCCAATCTCACAAATCCACAAACCCACTAAGTGTTGCAGTCCCTCTTTATCTTTCATGTTAGGCAAGCTGTCTGAAAAGTATTCAGCACCCGCAAGGATTTCAACTGATGATGACTTTCCTATTCCTTGCGCACCTTCCAAGATAAGAACTTCATCACGTTGGCAACCTGGATCAAATATTCGCGCAACCGTCCCTATCAAAAACTTTGCGCTGATCAAGTTGGCGAAATCAACATTTTCCGCTTTGAAGTATTTCGCCAACATACCGTCCAATCGGTTCACACCATCCCAAACCAGACCGTTCAGATAATCAGCGACCGGATCGAACTTGTTTTGATCTGCATACAGAGCTATGGTATTTCTTACCGCTTCCATGGTTGGCCTTTTGTCGTATTTATGAAACCAACATTCAAGATAAATATCATCTAAACCCGCCCAAATAGTCGTATTGGTTTCCCAAGGCAGCATACCGGTTTTTTCAATGCGCTGCTTGAATTCATTAAACCCAATTGGAAGATTGTTGTCGCGTAAATTCTTGTAGAGTTCCGATGTAATCGGCTTTTCAACCAAAGAGCCAAAAATAGGTTGATCAAGGTAAAATTGCGTTGTTGATTGGTTAATTGTCATTGTTGGTGTTGTGCTGGCACCGGGCGGCAAAATGTGTTGTTGACCGCCAATCCGCCACCTTGCCGCGTGATCATCGCTTACCTTGCCGGACCTGATCGCGCTGTCACGCAGGTATTTCCAGCCTAAAACGGTTCCCCTGTCCAGCGACCGCCAAAGTTTGTCAAAGGCAGCATCATTGAACTTATCCGGTGAACCCATTGACCAGAGGCGCGCTGTCGTCTCAACCGTGCTGTCCTCTACGGTGCCAGTTGCCGCCTGCCTGTATGCCGCCAGGGTATCCCGCCAATCGTCATAAGGCGCTACCGCATCATGCGCATTGAGCGCGTGGGTTGCATCGCTGAACGATGGTGCCTTATCTGTTCCAAGCGGAAGGTAACCTTCGCGCGGCGAATAACTGCCCGCGACCGTGCCACCCTTGGTCAGCAACCAATCGGGCGGCGCGGCCATCGGTTGCGTTACGTCAGCGCCATAGAATACCACATACCCACCATCACCACGCCTATCAACGCCAGCGCCCAGAACGTCGCTATCCGATCTGAACGTTTGTCCGCTGTTCTGTTCAATTTTGAAATAGTAGTGCAGACCACCAGAAATCGTGTTACACCAAACAGTTTGCGGAATACCTAGGTGCAATGATTGAATCGTTGCCAGACCGTCCTTGTCATCTTTACGGTCCAGATCAAGAACATAAACGCCCGACTTCGCACCGGTAGCAATGCCAACCCACGCTTGCGACCGGTCATCGGACCACATTGCGCGAATTACCATTTTATCGCGCGTCCCATGATGAAAACCGCCACGATGATCATCAGGCAAACCACACGCCTTGTTTATTGTTTCTGTTTTATATGGCGTTTTTCTATTTGGAACGATTGGGAATACACTGAACCCAACAGATGCAAGATACATCGCCCAATCAACACCAGAAGGCAGTGAATAAACAGAGTTGTTGAATGTAGCGGGAAATTTTACCTCGCGCAAAACTGCGCGGAATTCGAAAGCCATGTTTGCACCCACGTCCAGGTCAAGAGCAATTTTCAGCGCGTTCACTTTCCCAAGCTTCAACTTCTGTAAGCAACCATCGCGTCGCGCCAGGTGTAAGCTTGTGTTGCTTGGGAAAACCGTAGTCGCGCATATATTTATAAATTGTTTCACGCGAAATTTCATAACGTTCCATAAGGAATTTGACCGTTACATATCGCTTGGGTTCTTGGGGCATTGTGCATTCCTATCTAATTCTGCGAATGCTTTCTAATATGACCACATTTTGACGCCTAGCAACAGAAGCTTAGAGGCAATGTTTTTTTTGGCGGACCGAATATCCGACAATCCCTATTGATTTGGAATGATAATTTGTCACAACGCGCATATGACTAACCTCATACCTATCCAAAATGGACTAGTGTTCGCCACCTGTCATAAGATCCCCCTTGGAAGCAGGGTAAAAGACACAGGTCCTTATTCCCGAGTGAAACTGTCAGATGACGACTCAGAGCCCACATTACCTAATGCTGCGCGCGGCACCAAGGTCGGCTGCTGCGGTGCAAAAGCAATGATGCGTTTCGCTGGCTTCCTTGAGCGAGATGTGTAAAATGTCGCAAAACAGCCAAAGGCACCGCGTATGACTGGTACTATTTTTGAAAAGCTCAAGTCCGAGGGCATTCAAATGATCCACGAAATGATCGAAAGCGAGTTCCAAGAAACGCTCACCTTAGATTTCAAAGCAAACCTTACCCACCCTGCTGACCCGCTTTTCGCCAATGACGGTAAAAAATTGACCAAATCAGGTCGTAAAGTTATTGCGAAAGCGGCATCAGCATTCGCAAACTCAATGGGTGGTGTTCTTATTCTCGGAGTAGACTGTAGGAGTGTTGACGGTATCGACTGCGCGCGAAGTATTACTCCGATTGCTTCTTTGGCTAAGGCTTTATCAACCATCAACAATGAACTCCATTCAATAACAGTTCCTTCAATCAACGGGATCGAAGCAATAAGTCTGGTGGCTGATGGTGAAGGCTCTGGCCTGATCGCGGTGTCCGTTCCGCGTTCTGATCGGCGGCCCCACAGATCGAATGCAGCTGATGCTCGCAGCTATTTCAAGCGCTCTGGCACATCAACAGTTGAGATGGAACATTATGAAATTGAAGATGCTTTCTTAAGTAATCAGTCCCCTGATTTATCTGTAGAGTTGACTCTTCGTCCAACGGGGTCAGGAGGCGCAACAGAAACGGGCGAACGACCGTATCATTTTTCTGTTGACGTGGTTGTAGCCAATACAGGTGGCGGTCTTGCAAAACACTTGTTCCTTCAGTGCCGCCATGACGAAGGCGTGTCACGAGGCTTTGGGAGCCGGCACAGTGCGTCGGGAAATCAGATTGGGATCATCGATGGTGCTTGGCAAGTTGCGTTACCCAGTGAGGTCTTCGTCCACCCTGGAACAAGACGGATCATAGAGAATTTTCCTATCACCGTCTTTTTCTGTGCAGATACCAACAAAGTTAGGGTCGGAAAGGTGCACTGTGATGCCAATTCATTTCAGTCCTTTATGTTTGATTTTTGTATTTGCGCCGAGGGTATGCGAAAGAAACATCAAATAATCGAGATTGAATTGGGTGATTTGATTTCTTGCGGACAAATTCCGGCATGAAAGTTGCGTCGAATTTTGCAGTCGCAATCGGTCTGAGTCCTAGATGAATTACAATATCCTAAATTGAAACTTATTTGCCGTCCTAATCCCAATGGTCGGAAACCAGCCTTTGGTTCCGTAAGGTCCATTGGCAGGTTTGTCCCGCATAGCAGCCACTTCGACCTTTGTCCGAGCATCCGGAGCGCACGAGAGGCAGGCCAGGAATCTTGTGTTCGGTGGGGAACACTAGATCGGGTCTAAGAAACCTACAAGCGCCCGCGCAACGGCACCGGCGTCCGTATCGCCCCATTGTGGACGGTCACATGAACACGCAATCATTTTACACGCAACGCACTTCCAGTTTTCGGACCGGTTCATCAGCAATGGCGGCGTTGCTTTTCGTTTGATGGTTTCCTTTGCAACCTGATCGGCAATGCTTTTACCGGTCCCGTCCTGTCTGGCAATGCGTTCAATCTTGGACTTGATTGCGCTTTCCTGTTGTCCGGTCATTTCGGCCAATAAGCTATAAGCGGTTGATTTGCTCACACGATGATTTTTGGCCAACCAAACAAAATTCGCCCATGCTTCAAAATCGGTTGCGGGGTCTTTCCGCCCTGTCTTGATCTTTTCGCCACGGTCGCGACGATCCAGCGCCGCCAGTTCATCCTTTGACAGATCGGCACCAGCGCGCGCCCGCGCCTCTATGGCTGAATAGTCGCCACGCGCCGCCGCACGGCTTGCCAGCGCCGCTTGGGCATCATTCCAGCCCTTGGGGTCATCAATCATGCTGCACCATTCAGGAACGCCGCCCAATCTGCCATCAGCGCCCGACGCTTTTCCAGCATGTCGCCACGACGATAAGCCCGCTCTACGGTAGAGCCGACCGTATGCGCCAAAGCAATTTCGGCCATGTCGCGCGGATAGTCAGTGCGTTCTGTTGTCCAATCGCGGAAGGTGCTGCGTAAGCCATGCGGCACGGCCCCTTTTCCTGACTGTCGGTCAACCCAACCTTTGCCGCCAAGCTTGGTTGCATCGCCGTGCATCCGCCGCATAACGGCTGAAATGCTCATGTCAGACAACGGCCCGCCGCGCGGCGCAGAAAATACAATGTCGGTTCCTTCCATGAGCGGTAGAGCCTTCAGGATTGCCACGGCATCCGGCGTCAAAGGCACGCGATGTTCGTTCCCCGCCTTCATCCGGTCCTTTGGAATGGTCCAAAGCGGCGTGTCACCATCAAGCCCGGTGAATTCATCCCAAGTTGCGCCGCGTATTTCGCCCGAACGGCTGGCGCATAGTGTCAAGAATTCAAGCGCCCGCGCGGCCATACCTTCTCGCTTGGTCAGGGCTTTCCACCATGCCGAAACATCGTCCAGCGCAAGGGCCGGTTGGTTTGTCACTTTCGCAACCTTGCTTGGTTTCGGCAAAATTGCGTCAAGATTACCTTTCCATCTTGCCGGGTTATCACCTGCGCGATGGTTCTTCACGGTTGCCCATGCCAGAACATTTTCAACCCGACCGCGCAACCGTGAAGCGGTTTCGGTTTTTGTTGTCCAGATTGGCACCAAGACTTTTTGAATGTCGTGAACGGTTATCGCGTCAACCGGCATAGTCCCAATGATCGGCACCGCGTAGTTATCCAGCGTTGTGCGCCATTGCTTGCGATGTTTTTCATTTCTGAATTCGTCCAGCTTAGATGCCAAATATTCTTCAACAGCTTTTTCAAAGGTCATCACTTGAACGGGGGTTGAACCGGCAATCTGTCCCGCACGCTGTTCGGTTGCGGTTGCCCAAGCGTCATTTTGCGGCAATCCTTTGGCCATCAGATCGCGAACGATAACACCAATGCGCCACGCTTCAGCGGGGTCCGCGCCCGTCCTGATCGCTTCACGAATATCGGTGGCCCGTTTTCTTGCTTCAGCCAACGGAATTTCGGGATAACTACCAAGCCCAAAATGCTTACGCTTCCCGGCAATCCGAACCCGCATAATCCAGCTACGCCCGCCGCCCGCTGTAATCTGTAACAGCAACCCAGGAACGCCGCCCACTGGATGAAAGGCATGTCCGTTGCCGCCATGATGAACAAGCTTACCGACCGCCGCCGCCTTCAACTCTTTTGCAATTACTGGCATGTTTCCGCCCCACTCCGCCTGACCTACTAACTATCCAAAATGTAGCAATAAGACGCCACGAACGGCAACAGGTATAAACAAGAATAAGTCTTAACAATCTGATTTTAATATATTAATATTTGCCTTTCACCACATATGGCAACAACACCATGGCGGCCTGTCTCTCCGCCACCTTTAGCACAAGACGACCCATGCCAATACATTGATAATAGTGTGAAAATCGGCGTTTTCGCACTGACGGAGGTGTCTGGTCCGCTTGATTTGCTGCACATTTTGCTACGTAATTGCTGCACAAATCGGGGATTTCTCCGCCATGAGCATCGCGAAACGAGGTCGTCTTTATCACCTCCGCCGCCGCGTCCAGCGCCGGTACCTGAGCATCGAGCCGCGCGAAACCGTCTGGATCAGCCTGTATACCGACTCGGAGACAGTCGCCCGCAGCAAGGCGGATCGGGCGTGGAGTCAGATGATCGAGGCCTGGGAAGCGCGGCTGGCCGGGAACAGCGAAGATGCAGAAGTGCGCTACGAGGCCGCGCGCGACCTCGCCCCGCGCGCGGGGCTTTCGGTATCTGGACGCAGGCGTTGTCGCTAAGTTGCCGGTGGAAGACGTGGTTGAGCGGGTCGAGGTCATTCCCGCTCCAGCGAACCAACCCGATGCCATCGAAGCCGCCGCCCTTCTCGGCACCGTTCCCGAGCCGCGCATCACGGTCACCTAGGCACTGGAGCTGTATTGGGGCCTGGCCAAGGAAAAGACGCTGGGCAAGAGCGAAGACCAGCTCCGCCGCTGGGAAGCGCCGCGCAGAAAGGCTATAAAGAATTTCGTCGCGGTCGTCGGCAACAAGGAGATCGCCAACATCACCCGCGACAACATGCTGGACTTCCGCCAGCACTGGCTCGACCGATTTACTGGACCGTTGCTTCAAGCCGACGAAGGAGCACGGATGCAAATGACAAGTGGTCGAGACAACGATCAATAGGATCGATCAAAATGTCATGCCCTCTTGGGTTTCGTATTGCGGACATCGCACCTGCAAAGATGAACTTGTATCCCATCTGTTCATCAACCTCGCTCGCTGTTGACAAAGCGGTGAGCTTGATTTTGGGGCTGTTTTCTGCAAATGCGGCCATCATCAGCTTATATCCACTGTCTTTGATTTTCGACAGCTTCTTCACCTTATTGTCGAGATATTTGAACGCTTCAAAAGTTGACTGCGCATAGTGACCGTCGTCAAAGAGCTTCAGCGCAACTTCGGTAGGGTCAGGATTCATAACCAGTAGATGACGACTGCTGCGAGGGCGATGGCCGAAAGGAAGACTTTTGGGCACCGGTCGTAGCGGGTTGCCACGCGCCTCCAGTCCTTGAGCCT